>DATDCH010000291.1:0-10430 GCA_036524455.1 Kofleriaceae bacterium
CCTGCCAGTACATCTCCTGGCCATAGTCCGCGAGCTCGTTGGACTCGTTGATCACGCGGCTGCCGGTGCCGATGACGCCGACGTCGGTCCATTGGCCTTCGCACGCGGTGATGACGCGATAGCCGGTGTAGTCGCCGGCCGACGTCCTCATGTCGGCGCGCGTGCCGAACACGCCGGAGCCGTGATTTTCATCGACGCACGCACATAGCAGCAGCAAGCCGATCGTGACGAGCCTCATGGCTTGATTCTATACACGAACGCGAGCACGCCGACACCGAATCGCGGATAGCAGCCACTTGCGCCTGATGCGCGCCGGCCTCGCCGGCCTCGGTCGCGGCGGCTCAGCTCTTCGCGGTGAGTGGCCGCACCATCGTTGCGGTGACGACCGACGCTGCGATGAGACCGCCGATGCCCACGAACGTCGACCAGCCGACCGACAGGCCGCGCGACCAATCACCGATCGACAGCGAGAACACGAACGCGACCATGCCGAAGCTCGTCAGGCCGAGCAGCTGCGAGACCCACTTGAGCTTGATCGACTCGGTGCGGCCCTGCATCAGCATCACGCCGGTATGGATCAGGAACGCGACCGCGCCGAGCGCTGCGATCACGGCGACCGTTGCGAAGATCGGGATCTGCGACGGGATGCGCTTGATGTCGAACCACGTTGCCGACTCGCAGATCGCGCCGCGGCACTTCTCGAGCCCGAGCAACCCGACGCCGCCGCTACTGCCGGCGGTGAACCAGGACTTGGTCAGCGCGGCGAGCAGGATCATCCCGGTCGCAGCGAACAGCGCGATCGCGGCGGCGCGGGCGCGCGCCTCGGCGGGCGTTCGCGTGGGCTGCACGACCGCCGAGGCCGGCGGATACGACGGCGCGGGGTTCGGCTGAAAGTACGCGGGAGGCGCGGGAGGCTGGTGCGGGTTCGGCTGGCGAGGGTCGGGCGAGTTGTACATGGCGCTCGCCATTGAGCAGGGTCTGTGCCACCGCAAGTCTGCAGATCGACGTGCCGATTAGCCGGGTGCACCTGGTGCAGCGCATGAGTGCACCGCTACGCGGAGTGCGCGAGGCTTACGACCGAGAGCTCGCACAACAACGATCGAACGCGATCAATCGAAACGCGATCGCACAACGATGCTCGATCAAGTGCCGATCGATCGACGTGTGATCGATCAACGATCGGTGCGCATCACAGTGTGCAACCGCCACTGCTGCACCGTCGAAGCGCGCCATCGGGTGGCGCGTTTCGAGACGAACAACGTCTGAAATTGCCGACTGAATCCGACTTGCGCCATGCGGTGCGCGAAATGCGCCAGCTGTTTCCAAAACGTGCCCAAAGATCGTCTCACGTGCGTCGAACGGACAGTGGTTGCTAGTGCTCGACGAGATGCGAACCGATCGCAATTGCGCAATCTCCACGCGCTCGTGTCGTCGAGGGGACTGATGGAACCGGAAGGAATAAGATGCGTCGCTTAACAGAGAAGCTGGTCTGGTCATCTGCAATCTTGTTTGCAGCAGCCTGTGCCACCGCAGTCGATGATCATCCCGGCGAGACCGAGGGCCTCATCCACATTCCCGGCTCGTCGGTCAAGATCGCCCGCATCGATGACACGACGTACTCGGTCGCGTTCGACGGTCTGCAATTCAGCCAGCCGCGCGGCACGTCGTTCGGGCTTGTCTTGCGCGGCAAGCAGTTCGATCCGGCGATCGAACCTGCACCTACGACGCCCGGCATCGACGATCGCCGCGGCGAGCTCTACCTCGTGCAGTTCATCACACCTCCGCTCGATGCGATGCGTGCGCACATGACGCAGCTCGGAGCGCGCCTCCATAGCTACGTGCCGAGCAACGCGCTGCTGGTGCGGATGTCGCAACCGGTTGCGGCGATCGTCGCGAGCCAGCCATACGTGCGCTGGGTCGGCGCTTACCATCCGTCGTATCGGATCGAGCCAACGCTGATGGCGTCCTCGGGATCGGTCCGCGTCTACGTGCGAGCGATCGATCGCGACGCGAAGGCCGCGCTCGCCGATCGGATCCGCGCACTCGGGGGAACTGTCCATGCCGATTCGGCGACCTCACCGCTCGTCAACGCGACGGTGAACGCCGCGTCGCTTACCGAGCTGATCGGACGCGATGATGTCGAGTACGTCGATCGGTGGAGCGCACCGGAAGTCGACATGGATATCGCGCGCGAAATCTCGGGCGCGAACTTCATCCAGGGCGTCGCCGGCTACACCGGTCAGGGCGTGCGCGGTGAGGTCATGGACGGCAACGTCGTCGAGACGCACGAAACGTTCAACAACGGACCCGCGCTGATCCTGCACGGTCCGAAGTCCGGCGACGCCTCGCATGGCACGCCGACCAGCGGCATCGTGTTCGGGCGCGGTAACGCGAACCCGCTTGGCAAAGGCATCCTGACGTCGGGCCAGGGCATCTTCGCGACCTACGAAGGGCTCACCGATCGCTATGCGCATACAGCGCGGCTGCTCCAGGCGCCGTACTTCGCGTCGTTTCAGTCCAACAGCTGGGGCGGCGCGCGCACGCGCGATTACACGAACGTGTCAGCTGAATTCGATCGCATTCTGTTCGATCACGACATCTTGATCCTGCAGTCGCAGAGCAACTCCGGCGATCAGATGTCGCGGCCCGAGGCATGGTCGAAGAACGTGCTGTCGGTCGGCGCGTTCAACCACAAGAACACGCTCAGCCCGACCGACGATCGGTGGGAGCGCACCGCGAGTATCGGTCCGGCCGCCGACGGCCGCATCAAACCCGACCTCGCTCACTTCTACGACGCGACGCTCGCGCCGAGCTCGTCGGGTGGCTACGGCGATTTCGGCGGCACCAGCGGCGCGACGCCGATCACCGCGGGCCACGCCGGACTGTTCTTGCAGATGTGGTCCGAAGGCGTGTTCGGCGATCCGGGTCCCGGCACGACAGTGTTCGAGAAGCGCCCCCACGCGACGACGTCGAAGGCGATGCTGATCAACTCGGCATATCGCTACGACTTCATGGGCGAGACCCACGACATGACCCGCGTGCATCAAGGCTGGGGACGCATCGATCTCCAGAACCTCCACGGTCTGCGCAACAAGCTGTTCATCGTCAACGAGACCGACATCCTCGCGCCGCTCGCGAACCGCACGTACACGATCTCGGTCGCGACGAGCGAGCCGCAGCTCGCGGTCACGATGGTGTACGCCGATCCACCGGGTACGCCCGCCGCTGCACGCGCGCGCGTCAATGACCTCACGCTCCGCGTGGTGTCGCCGTCGAACGTCGAGTACTTCGGCAACAACGGCCTCAAAGCGGGGAACGTGTCGGTGCCCGGCGGATCGGCCGACGTGCTCAACACGGTCGAGAACGTGTTCGTGCCAAACCCCGAAGCCGGCGTGTGGACCGTCGAGGTCCGCGCCGATGAGATCGTCCAAGACGGTCACAAAGAGACGACCGACATGGACGCCGACTTCGCGCTCGTCGTCAGCGGCGGCGTCTCGAATGGCGGCGGTGGCGGCGGTGGCGGCGGAGGTGGAGGCGGTGGCCCCGATCACCTGCTGATCGCACAGGTCGCGTACGACACGCCCGGCGACGACCTCGTCGAAGAATGGGTCGAGATCTACAACCCGACGTCGGCTGCCATCGACATCACCGGTTGGCGATTGAACGACGGAACCTCGAGCTTCGTGTTCGCGCAGGGCACGAGCGTGCCGGCGGGCAAGCACCTGATCGTCGCGCGCAACGCTGGTGGCTTCAGCGCGTGGCTCGGCTTTGCGCCGCACGTCGCAGGGATGTCGCTGCAGCTCGGTAATGCCGGCGATTCGCTGCGCCTACTCGACGCGAATGCGCAGGAAGTCGACTTCGTGGCGTGGGAAGCGACGACCACCGGATGGCCGGTGTCCTCCACCACGGGCGGATCCATCCGACGCGCGAGCCTGACGGCGGACTCGAACTCCGTCGCGGATTGGACGGCGGCCGCGCAAGCGACCCCGCGCGGAACGCCGTGATTTAGCGGCGGACCGCCGGGGCGCCGACCCGGGGCGGCGTAACAATTTACAGTCTCTGCTGACTGTTTCCGCGAACCGCGGTACAGCTCTGGGTATGGACTTCGCACTCGATGACGATCAGCAATTGATCGTCGACACCGTGCGCCGGTTCGCCGATCGCGACCTGCGTACCTGGTCCGCAGACGCCGATCGCAACGGCGCTCCGCCCGATCGGCTGGCCCAAGTCGCCGGCGATCTCGGCTTCCTCGTCGACGCGGTTCCCGCCGAGCACGACGGCATGCTCGAAGGCGCGTTCTCGCACGCGACGCGCGCACTGCGCGGCTTCGAGCTCGCACGTGGCTGTGCGGGGCTCGCTGCGTTGCTCGAGACCAACGTCGAGCCCGCACTCGCGGTCGGTAAGTGGGGCAGCGATGCGGCGAAGCAGGAGCTGTTCGCGTCGCTCGCGTCGGGCGGGCTCGCCGCGCTCGCGCACGACAGCCGCAACCTGCTCGAGATCGTCGACGGTCGCGTCACCGGAAAGCTCGGCCCGGTGCCGGCACTCGCGCGCGCGAGTCACGTGCTCGTCGTCGCGAAGGACCTCGTGTTCCTGGCGCCTGCGTCGGCGTTGAAGGTCACGCCGATGACACCGTCGGGTTGGCGCGCCGCTCAATGGGCGACCGCGCAGCTCGACGCGTTCAAGCCCGAGCACGTGCTCGCAGCGGACAGCGCCCAGCACATCCTCGCGTGGGCACGCGTGTCGCTCGCCGCGCGTGCGGCCGGCGTCGCGACCGCAGCGATGGAGTACGCCGAGGCGTACGCGAAGGAACGCGTGCAGTTCGGCCAACCGATCGGCCGGTTCGAGTCGCTGATCCGGCTGCGCGACGACGCCGAGACCGGTGCGGTCGCCGCTCGCACGCTCGCGCTGTACGCGGCGTGGGCGCTCGACAAGAACCACGCGAAGGCGAACGACCTCGCGAGTCGCGCCCGCGTGCTCGCCGGTGATGTCGTCGCGCGCGCGACGATCGACGCGGTGCAGATCTACGGCGGATACGGCTTCGTCAACGATTTTCCCGTCGAGAAACTGATGCGCGATGCCCGCGCGTTCGAAGCACTCCACGGCGACGAGCGACTCGGTCGCGTGCTCGCGCAGAAAGTGGTGGCCTGACATGGATCTCTTTCACGACAGCCCACTGTTCCAAGGCGTGCGCCAGATGCTCGGCGGCTTCGCCAAGCAAATGATGCGACCGATCGCGATCAAGCACGACCAAGAAGAGTCGATGCCGTGGGAGCTGATGAAGACCGCGCAAGGTCTCGGCCTCACGCAGACCGCCGTCGTCGACGGCCGCAAGAAGCTGACCGGCGTCGACGAGGATCCCGATCCGAAGAAGCCGAAGAGCCAAGCGCGGCTCGCGGTCGTTGGCAGCGAAGAGCTCGCCTACGGCTGTGCCGGCATCACGCTCGCGATCGGCGGCTCCGGTCTCGCCGCGACGCCCATTGCACGCATGGGTACCGAGGAGCAGAAGCAGGAGTTCCGCAAGCTGCTCAGCGGCACCGACGAGAAGGGCCGCATCAAGGTCGCCGCGATGGCGCTCTCCGAGCCGGCCACCGGCTCCGACATCTCCGGGCTCAAGACCACCGCGCAGCCCGACGGCGACTACTGGGTGATCCGCGGCAGCAAGCAGTGGATCACGAACGGCCAGTCCGCCGCGGTCTACGTCGTGTGGGCGCAGACCGAGCCGGCTGCCGGTCGCGCAGGCGTGCGCGGGTTCATCGTCGGGCGCGATACGCCCGGCCTCGTGCCCGGCAAAAAGGAAACGAAGCTCGGCATCCGCGCGTCGGAGACCGCACAGGTCCACTTCGAGGACTGCCGCGTCCACAAGGACATGATGCTCGGCGTCGGCGGTGCGGCCGCGACCGGTGGCGAATCCGCAGGCGGCCTCGCCGACACCAAAAAGATGCTCGACTCCACGCGCCCCTCCGTCGGTGCACAGGGTGTCGGCATCGCGCGCGCAGCGTACGAGTTCTTGCTCGAGCGCGTGAAGGGCGGTTCGCTGCACGGTACGCCGATGGCGAGCCACCAGCACATCATGTTCGAGCTCGCCGAGATGGCGATGGAGATCGCCGCATCGCGCGCGCTCGTGCATCGCTCGGCGTGGCTCGCCGACTATCATCAGGAGAACGTCGCCGAAGCGTCGATGGCGAAGGCGCACGGCGCCCGCACCGCGCAGTGGGTGACGACGCGCGCGATGGTGCTGCTCGGCGAGGAAGCGCTCGAGCCAGGTCACCCCGTCGAGAAGTGGTACCGCGACGCGAAGATCTACGACATCTTCGAGGGTACCGGTCAGATCCAGCGCCGCATCATCGCGAAGCACCTGACGGGACAGAACCCGACGTAGCCGATGTGGAAGCTCGCGCCGCTCGCGCTGTACGTGCTCGCTGGCCCGAGCTGCATCGGCCCGTTCGGCGGCTGCACGCTGATCGGGTGCGGCCCGATCGCGAGCGTCGACATCCCCGACCTCACCGACGAGTCACAGCTGAGCGGCGCCACGATCGAGCTGTGCATCGAACAGCGTTGCGTGACCGGGGTAGTCCCCGCGGCACCGGACATGGTTGGCTCGGGTCAATACCAACCCTTGAGCGGCGACTTCCTGGCGGATGTCATCGTCTGGCGCACGGAGTCCGGCGTACGCGTCGTCGTCGAGCTCTCCCACGCCGACGCGCTCGAGAACGGCGACGTCTACAGCGCAACGATCTCTGCGAACGGCACCACGCTCACCGCGCACACGTGGACCGCGAGGTACGAGCGAACCTATCCGAACGGTCGCGGCTGCGACGACGGCTGCGTGCAAGCTACGCTCACGGCGCAGTAGCGGCGCTCCTGTGCGCGCAATCACGTGCGCGCGATCGCGTCACGGCGAATCGAGAATCGGCAACGCAACATTTCATGACATCCTGCGAACGAGGCAATGTCACGCATCGTCGCGCTCGCCCTTGTGCTTCTCTTGCTCGCCGCATGCGCGGAGGAGGCAAAAGAAGGTCCGTATAACCGCCCGTGCAGTCTGACTGGCGACTGCCCCCTGCCCGACATCGACGTCGCTGTGATCGAGGAAGCGCTGCTCAGCGGCGCGACTCTCGAGCTCTGCGTCGACGACGCCTGCTCGTCGGGAGCATTGCCGGAGCCCCCGCAGGGCGCGGACCAATCTAGCTCTGCAATGCTAACCGGGGCCTTCAATTCGCTTGTTCGCCTCGAGCGTGTCGATGCGTCGATTAGCGTGGTCATTCATTTCTTCGTCACCTCGAACATCGCTCGTGTGGATGGCGAGATCTATGTCGCCACGCTGCGCCACGCGAACGGCGCAACACTCGCTGCGGCCAGCTGGCGCGCAACGTATTATTCGCCGCGCCCCGAGTGCCCCGACGACTGCGCCAGGCGGCTAGACCCGCTCTAGAACATCACGCGCGTCGGCTGCAGCACGAGACCCTCGCTCTCGGTCGTCGGCGGAATCGCGAGCGCTTGCCCTCGGCGGTTCGTGCCCCAGCAATAGAGCTGCTTGGCACTATCGACGGCACACACGAGCCGATGGCTCATGTCGACGTGCGTCACCGTGCTCAGCACGTTGACCTTGACCGGCATCGGGTGATTCGTCTGCATGGGATCGTCGATGCCGATGATGCCGTTCTTGTTCTGGCCCCAGCACCAGATCGATGCGTCGTCGGTGCGCGCGCATTTCGCGAACTGCGCGGCGACGATCTGCACGATCTTGACGCCGCCCATGCCCGACGTATTGACGGCGGTCGATGGCGCCATGCGCGGCGTCGTCGCCGTCGTGCCGTCGCCGAGCTCGCCGACGCTGTTCGCGCCCCAACAGTAGACGGTACCGTTGGACAGCAAGATGCACGTCGAGCCCTGCTTGCGGCGACCGTCGCTGCACGAGACCTGATCGACCGTGACGCCGCTAGGAATCGTGATGGCCGCGTAGCCGACCTCGACCGGCACCTTCGATGGCGTCGTGGTGCCGTTGCCGAGCTCGCCGTTCGCGTTGCGCCCCCAGCACCACGTCTTGTTGTCGCTCATCACGATGCAGCTGTGATAGGCGCCCGTCGACAGCGACTTCACCGTTTGCCCCATCGCCGCGGCCGTAGTCAGATCGACTTTGACCGGCACGTTGCTGTCGGCCGACGAATTGTTGCCGAGCTTGCCCGTCGGTTGCGTCGCGCTGCGCGGGTTGCCTTCGCCGCCGCGGCCCCAGCACCAAAGACCAGACATCGTGTTGAACGTGCCGAGCGCGCACGTATGCGTGCGACCGCCGTCGAACAGCGTGACGTTCGAGAGTCCACTGACCTGCACGGCGACCTTCGAATTCGCGTTCATCGCGTTGCCGAGCTGGCCGTCCTCGTTGTGCCCCCAGCACCACAGCGTGCCGTCCAGCTTGCGCCCGCACGTGTGCATTTCCGCAGCGCGCAGCTCGACGATGTCGTTCGCGCCGGCGATCGCGGTCGGCCGCGCGCTCGCGATGACCGAATCACCTTTGCCGGGAACGCCGGCGAACGGCTTCCAGTCGTAGCCCCAGCACGCCACCGAGTTGTCGGTGAACAACACGCACGCGTGCCCGGCACCGACCGCGGCTTGTAATACCTCGCTCGAGCCGCACACCGCGCCCGCGCCACAGAACAGACCGGTGCCGCACATCGTGCCGTCGCAGCACGGCTGACCTGAGGCGCCGCATTGGCATGTCCCGACTTCGGTGGCGCAGGTCAGATTCGCGCCGCACACCCCGGTGCCGCAGCACGCTTGATCCTTCGCGCCGCACGTCGCAGCACCGTCGACGCACGCGTTGCCGAAGCCGTCGCCCGCGCCGGGCGAGTAGCGATGGCCGCTCGCGCAGGTCTCGTCGGGAAAACTGCACCAGCCAGTCGATTCGCAGCGGCCTTGCGCGTTGAACAAGTTGCAGTCTTTGTCGTCGTTGCACGCGGTGCCGCTGATCTGCGGGCCGCTACACGCGGCGACGACGAACGCGATCGCAAGCGCGCGTATCACAGCGACACCTTCGTCGGTTCCTGCACGCGGGTCGTCGTTGCGTCGCGAATCGCGCCGCGCTTGTTCGTGCCCCAACACCACAGCTGCTGCTGCATGTCGATCGCGCACGCCGTGCGGTGGCTCATGTCGAGCTGCGTCGCGCCGGTTAGCACGGTGGTCTTCGCCGGCGTCGCGCGCAGCGTGGTGTTCGTGGCGTCGTCGATGCCGAGGACGCCTTGCTGGTTGTACCCCCAGCACCAGACGTCGCCCGCCGTCGTCACGCCGCAGTGCACGCGTCCCGCCGATGCGATCTGCGTGAACGTCGCGGAGCCGAGCGCGGTCGTGGTCACCGGTGTTGTCGGCGCGTTGCGCGCCACGGTCGAGCCGTCGCCGAGCTCGTTGGCGGCGCCCCAGCAATAGACGGCGCCGGTCGACAACCGCATGCACGTCGATGCGGCCGTGTACCCCGAGCCGTCGCTGCACGTGACTTCGTCGATCGTCGCATTGCCGAGCGTCACGCCGGCGAGGTTGACCTGTACGGGGACCTTCGAGCTCGCGGTCGCGCCGTTGCCGAGCTGGCCGTTGCCGCCCTTGCCCCAACACCAGACGGTGTTGTCGCTCATCACCATGCACGTGTGGTAGCTGCCGGTCGATAACGCGCGCACGGTCTGGCCGTTCGCCGCTGCCGCCGACAAATCGACGGCGACCGGTACATTCGAGTCGACGCTCTGGTTGTTGCCGAGACGGCCGAACGTCGCGTCCGCGGTGCCGCCGCTGCGGTCGTAGCGGCTGTTGCGCCCCCAGCACCACATGCCGGCCGTGCCGTTGTACGAGCCAACCGCGCACGTGTGCATGCGACCGCCCGCGAACTTCGTGACGTTCGACAGCCCCATTATCTGCGTTGCGATCTTCGAGCTCGTGTTCGTGCCGTTGCCGAGCTGGCCGCATTCATTGTGCCCCCAGCACCACAACGTGCCGTCCATCTTGCGCGCACACGAATGGAGCTCGCCGGCTTGGATCTCGGCGACGTCGATCACGCCGTCGATCTGCGTCGGCGTGGTCGTGGCGAGCGTCGGCACGAGCACGCCCGCGATGGTGCGCTTCCACGGCAAGTAGTCGTTGCCCCAACACCACACGCTCCGATCGGGACGCAACGCGCAAATGTGACCCGCGCCGATCGCGACCTGCGTTGCTCCGCCGCTGCACGTGCCCGCGCTGCACGTCGCGCCCGCATCGCACGTGGACCCGCCGCAGCACGGCTCGCCGTAGCCGCCGCACGCGCACACCGCACTCGCGCCGCACACGAGGTTCGCGCCGCACGTATCCCCGCCGCAGCACGGCGCTTCGTCGACACCACACACGCACGACATCGACGTCGCGTCGCACGTGAGGTTCGCACCGCAGACGTTGCCGCAACACGGCTCGTCCTT
>DATDCH010000292.1:0-8883 GCA_036524455.1 Kofleriaceae bacterium
GACAGCGATCACGGCGAGAGCAACGCCGGCGGCGCCGACGTACACGCGATTGCGCCGCAGCCAACGCGCGAGCAATTCGCCGCGCGTGTACCGCCGCGCGCTGACCAGCTGACCGGCGATGTACTTGCGTAGATCATCCGCGAGGTGACCCGCGTGTGCGTAGCGCTCGCCGAGCGGTGCAGTCGCTGCGGCAACGATCGCAGCCAGATCCGCCGGTGTCTCGGCGGGTAGCTCGGGCACGACCGCGCGTCCATCGCGCAGCAGCTCGACGATTTGCTGCTGGGGAGCACCGTCGAACGGTTGGCGTCCCGCGAGCACGGTCGCGATCGTGACGCCGAGGCTATACACGTCGAAGCCCGGCACGGTCGGTTCGCCGCGCGCCTGTTCGGGACACATGTAGCGCACGGTGCCGGCGAGCGTGCCCGCGACGGTCAGCTGCTCGCTCGCGTCGGACCCGAGCTCGATCGGATCCGGACTGCGGCCTCTACCGACGGTCTCGAGCTTGCTCGCCGATGCGTCGAACGCGACCCCCCAGTCGAGCAACACGGTCTCACCGTGCGTGCCGAGCATGATGTTCGACGGCTTGACGTCGCGGTGCACGACCCCTTGCTCGTGTGCGAAACCGAGTGCGTCGGCGATCGCGAGCAGGTTCGGCAGCAGCGCGATGCGCGCTTCCCGAGTCGTGCGTGACTTCAGCTCCTCGGCGAGCGTCTTGCCCTCGAGCAGCTTCATCACGAGGAATGGATCGCCGCTGTCCCACGTGCCGGCATCGAGGATCGGAACGATCGCCGGGTGCTGCAACCGCGCCGTGGTCAGGCCTTCGCGCACGAAGCGGCGTACGCTCTGCTCGGTGCGCTGGTGTAGCTCCTTGATCGCGACCTCGCGCTGCAGTGTGCGGTCGAGTGCACTCGTGACGCGACCGAGTCCGCCACGCGCCAGCTCCTCGCCGCGTTCGTAGCGAGCCGCGGCCGGCGACGCTGTCGCTTGCGCTCCACCTGCGATGCGAAATCCCGCTCGCTGGCCGTTCGTATCGCGAACGGTCTCGCTCTCCCCCTCCGGCACGGTCTCGGCGTCGCCGATCGTGCTGCGTGCTGTTCGCGCTTGGGTGGTCGACGACTGCGAGCTCATGTACTGCGTCGCCGATCGTCTCCGCTCCGTCGGCAAACGGGTGAAACAACCGATGACAAGTGAAACCGCCGTGAAGTCGGAACACGCCCACGCATGCAACCTCGAGACGCCGGTTCGTGTACCGCGGTCGACACGAACTTCGCGGACTTGTCCGTGGCGCACGGCTTGCTGTCCAGCCAGCTATGTTGCGTTCATGCGTTGCACTAATTGCGCTAGCCGCCTGCACGGCTGAAACCTCCAGTACCCAGCAAGCGATCATCGGCGGCCAGACAACCACGCACGCCGAGTTTCCGACCGTCGTCGCGCTCGAGGAGCCCGATGACTGGGGCTGCACCGGCACGCTCGTCCACAAGGACTGGGTGATCAGCGCCGCCCACTGCGTCGAGGGTCTGACGCCAGCGACGCTGAAGATCCGGTTCGACGATGCCAACCTCAACGACACGACCGGCGGCAACGTCGTCGCCGTCAAAGCGATTCACGCGAAGCCGGAGTGGACCGATCCGGTGTGGGACCACGACGTGGCGCTGATCGAGCTCGCACAGTCGATCACCGATCGCGAACCGACGCCGATCGAGCGCACCGAGCTCGCGCCAGGGACGCGGGTGACCGGCGTCGGCTACGGCGACTCCGACACCAACGGCAACGGCTCTGGCATCCTGCGCAAGATGATGACGACGACGATCGATTGCGCCGACGCGAACGATCCGGATCTATCCGCTGACAACCTGCTCTGCTTCGATCCGACGCAGGGTGTGGCCGGCTGCGACGGCGACAGCGGTGGGCCTGCGTTCGTGACGGTCGACGGCAAGCTGCGCATCGCCGGCATGAACTCCGGCACCACCGGCAACACCTGCACGCAGGGCACGGAGGTCTACACAGCGGTCGCGGCGGAGCTCGCGTTCATCGACAAGTACCTGCCGGGGGCAACCGATCCCGATCCCGACGATCCCGATCCAGACGACCCGACGCCCGACGACTCCGATCCAAGCGGATCCGATCCGGGTGGAGGCTGCCAGGTCGGCACTGGCTCGGCCGGCGTCGCCGTGTTCGCGCTCGCGCTGCTCTTGCTCTACCGCGGACGCCGCGCGCAACGCCGCCGGCTAGCGATACGGCGGCGGCTCTTGCTTCGGCTTGAGGCGCTCGAGCACGTGCGCGAGCGCGATCTTGTCGTCGTGCATTGCCTCGCGGAGCACCGCGTCCCACTCCTTCACCACGCCGACTAGAAACCGGAACTCCTCGTCCTCGGTCCGCACCACGAGCGTCTCGCGCTTCTTGCGGTACGTGCCGCGCTCGACCTGTTCGAGCCGATCGCGCGGGATATCGATCGGGACGCGATTGGCGATCTCGTTCTGAACCGCTTGCGATAGCGAGAGCGCGACCGCATTTGGCCTCGGCACCTCGAAGAACAGCCGCTGCGTCGTGAAACACAGCCGGCCGAACGGTTTCGAGAACCAGCCCTTGAGCCAAAACACGTCGCGCTCCTCTCGCAGGATGCGCTCGCCGGGCTGGATGACGAGGTCGTTCACCGCGGGCCTATTCCCACTCGATCGTGCCGGGCGGCTTGCTCGTGATGTCGTAGACGACGCGGTTGATGCCGCGCACCTCGTTGATGATGCGCGAGCTGATCCGGCCGAGCACGTCGTACGGCAGCTGCACCCAGTCCGCCGTCATGCCATCGCGCGAGTGCACGGCGCGCAGCGCGAGCGCCTCTTCATACGTACGCGCATCGCCCATCACGCCGACCGACTTGACCGGCAGCAGCACACCGAACGACTGCCAGATCGATTCGTACAGCCCCGCCGCGCGGATCTCTTCCTCGATGATCGCATCTGCGTTGCGCAGCACGTCGAGCCGCGCGCGCGTGAGGTTGCCGAGGCAGCGCACGGCGAGGCCCGGTCCCGGGAACGGCTGGCGCCACACCATGTGCTTCGGCAGGCCGAGCTCGAGACCGAGCTGGCGCACTTCGTCTTTGAACAGCTCGCGCAGCGGCTCGACGAGCGCGAGCTCCATCCGCTCGGGCAAGCCACCGACGTTGTGGTGACTCTTGATCGTATGACTCGGTCCCTTGAACGACACACTCTCGATCACATCGGGATAGAGCGTGCCCTGCGCGAGGAACTTCACTTGCTCGATCGCCGAAATCAATCGACCTTGCTCCTCGAACACCGCGATGAACTCGTAGCCGATGATCTTGCGCTTCTTCTCGGGGTCGGTGATGTCCTTGAGCGCGGACAGGAACCGCTCCTCGGCATCGATCACGCGCAAGTCGACGTGGAAGTGATCGCGGAAGATCGCCGCGACGTACTCGCGCTCGCCTTTGCGCAGCACACCGTTGTCGACGAAGATGCAGGTCAGCCGGTCACCGATCGCGCGGTGGATCAGCGCCGCCGCCACCGACGAATCGACGCCGCCCGACAACCCGCAGATCACCCGGCCATTGTCACCAACTTGGGCGCGGATCCGCGCGACCGATTCGTCGACGAACGACGCCATCGACCAGTCGCCGGCCGCGCCGCAGATACCGAACAGGAAGTTGCCGAGCAGCTCGGCACCGCGCGGCGTGTGCACGACTTCGGGGTGAAACTGCACGCAGTGGATCTTGCGCTGGGGATGAGTGAACCCGCTGAACTTGCAGTTCTCGCTCTCGGCCGTGTGCACGAAGCCAGCAGGAATCGCGTCGACGTGATCGCCGTGGCTCGCCCACACCGCGAGCTCGTCGCCGGCAGGAACCGTGCGGAACACGCCCTCGCCGCCTTGCAGTACGCGCACGACCGCGCGGCCGTATTCGCGCTTGTCCGCGGGACGCACCTTGCCGCCGAGCAGCAGCGCCGTGAGTTGCGCGCCGTAGCAGATGCCGAGGATCGGAATGCCGAGCTCGAAGCCGAGGTCGAAGATCGTCGCCGGCATCGTCGGCGCGCCTTCGTCGTAGACGCTGTTCGGTCCGCCCGACAGCACGATGCCCACCGGTGCGAGCGCTTTGATCTTCGCGGGGTCGTTCGCGAGCGTATACGGATGGATCTCGCAGTAGACCGATTGCTCGCGGATCCGGCGCGCGATCAGCTGCGTGTACTGCGATCCAAAATCGAGGACCAGAACGAGCTGATGCGCCATGCCTTGTTACTCCACGCGATAGTTCGGAGCTTCCTTCGTGATGATGACGTCGTGGACGTGACTCTCGCGCAGCCCCGATGCCGAGATCTTCACGAACCGCGCTTTGGCGTGTAGCTCCGCGATCGTCGCGCAGCCGAGGTAGCCCATCGACGACCGCAGCCCACCGATCAGTTGATACAGCGACTCGCGCAGCGCGCCCTTGTACGGCACGCGCCCCTCGATGCCTTCGGGCACGAGCTTCTGTGGCGCTTCGACGTCGCCTTGGAAGTACCGGTCCTTGCTGCCCTCTTGCATCGCGCCGATCGAGCCCATGCCGCGATACGACTTGTAGCTGCGGCCCTGATACAAAATGATTTCGCCCGGCGCTTCGTCGGTGCCGGCGAACAGCGAGCCGATCATCACCGTGTCGGCGCCTGCGGCGATCGCCTTCGCGACGTCGCCCGAGTACTTGATGCCGCCATCGGCGATGATCGCGACGCCCGTGCCCTTCGCGGCGGCGACCGAGTCTGCGATCGCGGTGAGCTGCGGCACGCCGACGCCGGCGACGATGCGCGTGGTGCAGATGGAATTATGGACGATCGCGTTGTTGGCGATGAAGCTGTGCGTCGGACAGTCGACCTCGATGTCGTAGACAGGAACCGCGCCGCTGCGCGACTCGCGGTCGAGCAGCTTCACTACCTGATGTCGCCCGAGCAGGCGCTTTTCGTGCGTGACATTGAGCCGGGCCCGAAATGATTCACGGCAATTGTCGACGTTGACGTTCTCGAGACCACCTGCCGACGCCGGTTCGATGTGGCAATTCGGAAACGTCCCGTTGATCAGTTGGCAAAGCATGCCGAACAGCTCGGCCAGCTCGCGCGACGTGTTTGCGAAGCAGGTCCTGCCGTCCGCGCCGACAAAGCCGTCGCTGTCGACGAGGCCATCGAATAGGCCCCGCAGATACTGGGGATCGCCGCAGCGATATTGCGCTGGCAGGTGCTTCTCGTGGCGCTTGCCGAACTGGGCCAGCAATCGCGCCCACTGCAAGGAGTACAGGCGGACGATGAGAACCTTGTTCTCGCGGGCTGGCTCGACCGCAACGCCGGTCACTTGTTCGATGCAACGCGCGAGCTTCTCGCCAATCGCAGTCTCGTCTGGTCCAAACGCCCATGTGACGTTGCCGGTTACGGAGTTACGGTTCGCCGCGATAAACGCGTGCCCGTCGCCCAGAAACGTACCGAACAAATAGCCGAGCTCGTACGACGCCGCGATGTGTACGTTGTAGCGTGCGAGCTGTTTTTCCTTGCGGATCGCAAACTCGCGTAGGTCGATCGACAGAGTGGGGGGGAGGTCGAACGCGATGCGACGCGGCATCAGCAAGGCCGCTCGCTCGACGGTTCCGATTTCCCTCCAACCAAGCTTGTCCTCACCGCGTTTCGTCGGTTGTTCGAGTGCCGCTGCGTAGCCCCTAGAAGCCAGGGTTTCGGGGCTGACCGACGAGAGGTCCCCGACGAAGAAGCGGTGGTCCGGAGTACAGATCGTTTCGTCGTAATAGGCAGTGTGGCGGAGCGCCATCACCTCGCGGATCCCCGTGCACCACGCCTTCGCGACGCGGACCGGTTCGCCCATCATGTTGATGACGCGGTCACCAGCACGTACATCCTCGATGTTCCTGTACGACGCGTCGGCCATCAATACGCGCGTGCCCGCTGCGAAGCATCCAGGCCCCACACCGACCTTGATCGCGTTGACGCCGGTCTCGATCAACGCCTTCGTCGCTTCACCGGTCGCGACGTTGCCGGCGACGAGCTGCAGCTTGGGAAACTTCTTGCGGGTGTCGCTCACCGCTTGGAGCACGCCCTTCGAGTGGCCGTGCGCGGTGTCGACGCAGATCACGTCGCAACCCGCGGCGATCAGCGCTTCGATGCGTGCATCTCGATCCGGACCGACACCGACCGCGGCGCCGACGCGCAGGCGGCCGAGATCATCGACGACCGCCGTGGGATGTTCCTGCGCCTGCTCGATGTCGCGGATCGTGATCAGGCCCTTGAGCTTGCCCGCGCCGTCGACGACGAGCAGCTTCTCGATGCGGTGCTTGTGGAGCAGCTCTTTCGCCTCGTCGATCGCGACGCCGTCCTTGACGGTGACGGGATTCTTCGTCATCACCTCGCCGACCTGGACGTCGAGACGCTTCTCGAAGCGGACATCGCGGTTCGTGAGGATGCCGACCGGGCGGCGCTCGCTGTCGATCACGGGCAGACCGCTGATCCGGTTCGCGCGCATGATCGCGAGCGCGTCTTCGAGCGTGCGCGACGGCGCGATCGTCAGCGGATCGACGACGATGCCGGACTGCGCTTTCTTGACGCGCAACACCTCGCGCGCCTGCTGCTCGATGGTCAGGTTCTTGTGGATGAAACCGATGCCGCCTTCGCGCGCCATCCGGATCGCCGTGGCTGATTCGGTGACGGTATCCATCGCCGAGCTCACCAGCGGGATGCGCAGCGGGATCAACGGCGTCAGCCGCGTAGCGACGTCGACGTCGCGCGGCATCACTTCGCTAAACGACGGCACCAGCAGGACGTCGTCGAAGGTCAGTGCCTCTCGAAGGGGTTCCTCGAGCATGGCGCGTTATAGATGAGAGGTCTGATCCCGGCAATGCCCAGCGGTGCGGCGTCCCCCACCCATGGGGGCTTCACTCCCAGCGTGTGCAGATCGGACTCGGCCAATTTCACGGTGTTACCCTGGCATGGTCATTGATGTTCTTCGCGCGCGGGAGACGCTGCCATGCGCATAGCTCTTAGTCTGTTTTTCGCCCTGACCATCGCCGGCTGTCCCGGCAGCGCGCCGCCCAACGTCGAGGACAATCCCGACGGAGGTGGCACCGAGGACGGCTCACCGACGAGCTTTTTGCTCTCCGGCAAGGTCATGGACTACTTCGGCGCCATGCCGATCGAAGGCGCGACGATCGCGACCGAGGGCCTGACACCGGCGCTGATGGCGACGAGCGCCGCCGACGGCGCGTACAACCTCGACGTCGCGGTGGGCAGCGCACTCTACGTGCTCGCGACGAAGGCGAACTATCGCCCGACGCGCAACGCGGCGATGACGGTCGCCGACATGCCGGTCACGCAAGACGTGTATCTCATGACGGACCAAGACGTCCGCAACCAGTACACCGCGGTCGGTGCGCTGCCGGTCGCCGGTACCGCGATCGTGATCGCCGAGATGCGGCGCAACAACAACACGCCGCTCGAAGGCATCCCGCTCGCGAACGTTCAGCTGCTCGACGGCGCGAACCAACCGGTGCCCGGCGTGAAGGGTCCCTACTTCTTCAACGCAGGCGGCAGCGTCGACACGGCGATCACAACCGCGACCGCGTACAACGGCCGCTCGCGCGTCGCGTACCTCGATGTCCCGCCCGGCACGTTTACGCTCGCGGTCACGTACCTCAACAACCAGATGCAGAACACGACGAACAACACGTCGGTGATGACGGTCGCCGATGGCGGCACGCTCGCGATCAGCGGCGGCGTGGGTGGTGGCAGCGGCGATGGCATGAACGTCACCGATCCGACGTTCGCGATGCACATCTACCCGAAGCTGCAGCGCGCAGGCGCAGGCGGGCTCGGTTGCGCGAATTGCCACACGCTGACCGGCCCCGCCGCCGTGCTCAAGTACGACGACCCGCCAGGCACGGTGCTCGCGAGCATCACGGCGCGTCTCGGCGTGGTCAACGCAGTCACGCCGGCCGATTCGTTATTGCTCAAGCGGCCCCTTTACGAAGTGCCGCCGACGATTCAAGATCATCCCAACGCCACGTTCCTCGATGTGAACGACGCGGACTACAAGCTGTTCCTGTTGTGGATCCAAAACGGAGCCAAACCCTAAGATGGACCTAGACCGCAGCGAGCTGGAGATCATCGACGAATACATCTCCGATGCGCTGGCTGCGACGGGAACGAGACGGGCGCCGCGTTACACGCAGCCGATGCAGCTCGTCCGCGAGCCGGAGCCACTACCTGCGGATCTCGAACCGCAGACCGAGCCGTTGGTCGCGCCTGCCGCGCACGAAATCGCGCGCGCTATCGTGATCGACGAGCGCAACGCCGACGCGAGCCTGCTCGCGCAGGTCGCCCAGCAACTGGCGCAAAGCGAGCCGGTCGAGCCGTTGCCGCGCGGCCGCGCGCCACGCAGCACCGCTGATCTCGACGATGAAGTGACGAACATCGTCCGCAAACCGGACTCCAAACCTATCTGAGAGTCCCGACGCACGGTGGGCTCGCGCATCACGCGCACGCCTCGCTAAACCGTGCAGGATCGCTGCGGGAGTCTCTCGGCGCGGTGATTGCTCTTCTAGTTCTCCAAGAACGGAGGACACATGAGGCTTACCAATACGCTTCTCAGCATCGTGCTTGCGGGCACCGCGGCTGCGACGCTGCCAGCTTGCAGCGCGTCGGGTCGCGCGGTCGTCGTCGCGGAGTACGAGGAACCGCCACCGCCCATGCGCCAAGAGTACGTCGTACAGCGCGCGGGCTACGTCTGGGTCCACGGCAACTGGGTCCGTGACTACAACAACCGCTGGCGCTGGCAGAACGGCTACTACGTCCGCGAGCGTCCCGGTTACGCCTACCAGCCCGGTCGCTGGGTGCGGCAAGGACGCCGCTT
>DATDCH010000293.1:0-12608 GCA_036524455.1 Kofleriaceae bacterium
CGCGCGCGTCGACGCCCACGGCTGCCGCCGAGCTCGCGGTTCCCGACGGTGCAGCGCTCGTCGAGTTGTTGCGCAAGGAGCGCCGCCGCCTCGATCGCGAGATCCACCACACGCTCGATCGCGCGCGTCAGGATCTCGATCGCCGCACGATGGCGCTGCACGCGCGAGGCGAACGCGCACTGCACGCGACCCGCGCACAGCTCCACCAGCTCCATCACCGGCTCGCCGGCTTGCACCCTCGCACGCGCATCCTCGGTCATCGCTCCGCGTTCAGCGAGCTCGAGCGCCGGCTCGATCGCACGATGCGCGAGATCCTCGGCCACCGCCGCAGCGACCTCGCCCGGCTCGGCGCTCAGATCGCCGCGCTGTCGCCGCTCGCGGTACTCGACCGCGGTTACGCGATGGTGCGCGCGGGCGATGCGATCGTGCGCGACGTCGAGCAGGTTTCCGCCGGCGATCGGCTCCGCGTGCGGCTCGCGCGGGGCTCGCTCGACGTTATCGTCGACGCGATCTGCGATCCGGAGGCCGAGTGAGTCGCAAGAAGATTCCGCGCCCGAAGGCCAAGGGTCGGTTGCCGAGCGATATCGCCGATGCCGCGGAAGCCGCGCTCGACGACATGCTCGCGAGCACGCCGAATCCCGACGACGACGACCACGATGCTATCGGCGAAGATGACATCGTCCGCGAAGACGACGAACCAAAAACGCAGACGCGCGCGCCATCGCACGAACAGATCGTTCCGCAAGACGACGGCGATGAAGAGATCCTGACAGGCGGGCTGCGCAGCAACGACGAGGCACCGACGCGCGCTGTCCGCTCCGACACGGCGGGCACCGCCACCAACCGGCGCTCGAAAATCCCGTTGCCGGCACCGCCACGCACGACGTCTGCCCATACGGTGACGGCGTCGACGCGGCCCTCGCAACCCGCGCCGCGTGGATCACCCGCGCCACGCCCGTCGCCGCTACCGGCAGCACCACGTTCCTCGCCAGCCGAATCCGCGCGCTCGTCGTCGGGCTCGACGCCACCACAGCCGCGCGGGTCGTCTCCGTCGACGCCGGCGCCGGCGCCGGGAGCATTCACCGCGCTGACGCGCCCGATTCCGTCACCCCCATCGCTGTCGCGTCCATTGCCGTCACCCGCCGGTTCCACGCCGCTGCCGCGGCCGACGCCGCCTCCCGACCGCGACCGGTCGCCGATCGACGACGTCATCTCGTCGTTGTCGCGCGCGCGGTCGTCACCCACCGTCGGCGAGACACCGATGACGCGCGGCGAGAACACGACCGCCGAACGCGACAGCAGCGACGACATCGACGCGTCGACGGAGCTGCCGACCCACGCCTCGATCGACGAGACCGGGCGCGTCCCCGACGAGATGATCCTCGACGTCGCGTCGGCGCCGGTTGACCTCCCAATCGACTTCGGCTCCGGTCCGATCACGACCAACATCGGCGATCTCGTCCCCGATCCACCCGAGCTCGTCGAGCTGCAAGTCGTGGTCTACGAAGAGTCGGCGCATCTCGCGAGTGCGCAGAGTGCAATCTCCGCCGCAGGGCACGTCGTCAATGTCGGTGCCGCCGGGCGGGACGGCATCGCGCGCGTGATCCGTGCGATTCGCGGCGGTGGCATCGATGTCGCGCTCGTCGCGTTGCCGGGTGGCGAAGCGATCATCGAAGCGACGCTCGCGCTCGATCCGCGCCGGCCCGTCGTGATCGCGTCGCTTGCTTGCTCGCCGACCGATGCGGTGATGCGCGCGCACGCGGCGGGCGCCGATCTCGCGATCACGCGCCCGCACGACGTCGATCGGCTCGCGCCATTGTTGCTCGCCGCCGCGCGGCTCTACGCCGAGAAGCGCGTCTCGCTCGCTGCGCGCGGCTCCGAGCAGGTGCTGCGTGCACGGCTCGACGAGATCTCCGACAGCGAGCTTGGCGGCCTGCTGCCGTTCGAGATGTTCCAGCGCGTGCTCGAGCTCGAGATCAAGCGCGCGAAGCGCTACGAGTATCCGCTGTCGGTCGCGTTGTTTGCCGTCGAGGTCGAACCGCCACCGCCGCCCGCCGGGATCCGCGGCATCCTGCGCGCGCGCGCGGGTAACGCGCTGATCAACACGATTCGCGACATCGACCTGGCGACGCAACTCGATCACGAGCGGTTCCTCGTGCTGTTGCCGTATACCGATCTAAAGGGCGCCGCCGGGCTCGGCCGCCGCGTGATCGCTTCGGTCGGCGACCTCGATCCGGTGATCGCAGGCGGTCGCTCGTTTCCGCCGCGCGTCGTCGGCGCGGTCGCGGGCGGCGCTCCGGGTCAGCCGCTCAGCTTCTCCAAGCTCATGAAGGATGCGACGCGCGCATTGGAGCAAGCGCGCCGCGATGGCGCAGAGCTGGCGGTGCAACCATGACGATTAGCGGCACGACACGTATCACTGCGGTGCTCGGTCATCCGATCGAGCACTCGCGCAGCCCAGCGATGCTCAACGCGGCGTTCACAGCCGATCTGTTCGATGCGGTGATGGTGCCGATCTCGGTCGCGCCCGAAGCGCTCGCCGCCGTGGTCGCGGGCTTGCGCGCGATGAACGCGCTTGGTGCGAGCGTAACGATTCCGCACAAGCTCGCGATCGTGAAGCTATGCGACGAGCTGTCGCCCGAGGCGAAAGCGATCGGTGCCGTCAACTGCCTGCAGATCGGCGAGCAGCTCGTCGGGCACAATACCGATTGCGACGGATTTCACGATGCGTTGGTCGCGGCCGGTTTCGAGCTGCGCGGCAAGCGCGTCGTGCTGCTCGGCGCAGGTGGCGCGGCGCGTGCGGTCGCGTACGGCGTACGCGATGCGCGTGCGATCGAGGTCGTCGCGCGCCGGCCGAGCGAAGTCGGTTGGGCGCAAGCGTGGCCGTGGACCGACGAGAATCTGCGCGACTGTTTTGCGCGGGCCGATCTCGTGGTCGATTGCACGTCGGCGTGCCTCGAGCCCGAGACCGACGAGACGTTCACGAATTCGCTCCCACTCGATGCGCTGCCTACGGGATCCGCCGTAGCAACGCTCGTCTACCATCGCAAGACGAATTTGCTCGAACGCGCGACGAGCCTCGGGCATTCCACGCTCGACGGCCGCGCGATGCTCGTCCATCAAGGCGCGCGCGCATTTACGATCTGGACCGGTACGCCGGCTCCGGTCGCGGTGATGACGCGAGCGCTAGACGCTTCGCTGGCGCGCTGACTGCACCTCGACGGGCATCCAAGAGGTGCAGATGAGGAACTTCCGTCGGTTCCGGATCGCTCAGTCCCTGCTCGTGTGCCTGGCATTCACAGGTGGTGGTGTCGCATGGGCCGACGGCGCCACGCCGGACTTCTACATCGAGGATCCCTACGCCCCGCACACCACCACCGGTTCCGAGGCAAGGATCGGCAGCTCGGTCGGCTTCCTCTATCACGAGCCCGTCGATGTCTTCGCCGTCGGCGGCAACGTCGCGATCGGCTATCGATTCGGCCGGCTTACGGTCGAGGCCGAGTACACGTACCTCGCGTTCCAGGTCAAAGGTCCGGATAACACCCCGCTCGGTGCCGGCCAACGCCTCGCCGCGCTCGGCCGCTTCGACGTGATCCGGCTCGGCCCGCGCATCGTCGGTCAGAACTCGCTGCTGTCGATCTACGTAGAAGGCGGTATCGGCACCGCGTGGAACCACTGGTACAAGCCCTCGTACGACGAGCAGAGCCGGCTCGTGCCCGCGGATACGCGGCGTCCCGAAGGCCAGCTCGGCTTTGGCATCGCGATCGATCACCGGCTGCAGGAGCCGGTCGGCTTCCCGCACCGCGTCGGTTGGTTCCTCGGCTGGCGCATGTCGATGTCACCGCATCAACCGATGGTCGCGTCGGTGTGTCGCGGCGTGACGTGCAAGCCCGTCGAGATGATGGACGAGGATCGCATGGTCGATCGCTCGATGCTGTTCCAGTCGAGCCTCGCGTTTACGTTCTAGACGTACGCGTACGCGCAGCTCACGGCGTCGACGAGGTCGACGGCTCGAGCACGGGCGGCGGCGGCGGCTCGCCGGGACCACCGGTACCGCTCGCCGGCGTCTCGGTGCCGCCCTCCGTCTTGTTGCACTGCACCTCACCGACGCAGTCGCCGTTCGCCGACGAGCATTCCATCCGATTTTTCAGCTCGTAGTTCGGAATGATCTCTTTCTCGGCGGTCGTCGGCAGCGTCTTGCAGCAGCACGTCGGCGACTGGTCAGAGCCTTCGCTCACGAGCGCGCTCTCCGGCTTGGCCTTCGTGCCGCCGCATGCGAACGCAAATACGGTCAGTGCGATCAGGATCCTCATGGCCCGTGTCGTAACACGGCCGCTAGACGGCGCGCCACGACGCTGTGAGTAGGCCCACGATCGCCCCTAACCAGACGGTTCCGGCCGTGATCACGGCCAAGCTCATGACGATCGGTGAAATCACTGCACCATCTCGTTTCGGATCCCAGATCGAGAGCACGAGGATCAGCGCCGCGGAGACGAACAGGCCCAGGGCGACCCAGTGCTCCTTGACGTCGAACCAACGCGCCGCCTGCGCCGCTCGCCGCACCATCTCGACGGTCGCTGTCGGCTCGGGCACCTCGGCGCCTTCGCGGGCGGCGAGCTTGCCGAGCTCCAGTTCCTTCGCGCGCTCGGCCGCCGTGATCGCCGGCGCATTCTCAAGATACGCCGAGCGAACCTGGACCTTGTACGTCGGGTACATGACGTTGCCGGCGATGAACGCGGCGAGCTGCAGCGCGAGCACGATCCACGCGAAGCGCAGGACAGCGCGGCGGCGACCGCTTTGACCGCGCAAGTAGCGGCGTAACCAGATCACGAGATGAGTCGCGGCACCGACCGCGGCGATGCCCACGAGCGTGTGGAGCACGAGCATCCAGCGCGCGGCGGACTCGGTGAGCACGGGCGAACAATAGCCCGAAAAGCAGAAAGCCCCGAATCGGGGCTCCTGTACCTGGGAGGTTCAAGCTAAGCGAGTTGCAAACTAACCGTGCGTCGTGCTGTGGCGGCGGATGAACGTCGGGACATCCAGCTCGCTCTCGGTATCGATCTCGCCGGCGAGCACTGCCTTCATGCTCGGCCGCGACTGGGCGCGCTTGCGATCGGGGTGCACGAGCGGGTTGCCCTCCAGCGGCGTTGCCGGGCCCGAGCCCGATGCGACCCTCTGCGAGGGTTCGCCTTCAGGAACTGGCTCGCCGTAGTCGGAGAGCGCACGCTCGATCTCGGTCATCTCGTTGTAGTCGGGAGTCGCCCATTCGATCTGGACGTCGGGCTCCTCCATGATCTGCGCGGGCGCCCTGAGGTGGACGCGGGGCGGAACCGGGACCGGCGGATACTCTTTCGTGATCTGCGACGACACGTCGTACGGCAGCATCGTCTGGGTCGGCTTGCGCGCGACCGTGTTCGGTGCGCTGCGCTGCGGTTCGACGATCACTTCGGTCTTCGCGCTGCGGTCGAACCCGGTCGCGATCACGGTGATGCGGACCTCGTCGCTGAGGTTCGGATCGATCACCGAGCCGAAGATGATGTTCGCGTCTTCGTGCGCGGCTTGCTGGATCAGCGACGACGCCTCGTTGACCTCGTGCAGCGTGAGGTCGGGGCCGCCGGTGATGTTGATCAGGATGCCGGTCGCGCCTTCGATCGAGACGTCCTCGAGCAGCGGCGAGCTGATCGCCATCTCGGCTGCCTCGGTCGCGCGCTTCTTGCCCGAGCCGATGCCCGTGCCCATGAGCGCGCGGCCCATGCTCGCCATGATCGTGCGGACGTCGGCGAAGTCGACGTTGATGAGGCCCGGGACCGTCATCAGGTCGCTGATGCCTTGCACCGCGTTGAGCAGGACCGAGTCGGCCTTGCGGAACGCCTCGACCATCGACGTGTTCTGGCCGACCAGCGCGAGCAGCCGGTTGTTCGGAATTACGATCAGCGTGTCGACCGCCGCGCCGAGGCGCTCGATGCCTTCGACCGCCTGTCGTGCGCGCTTCTTGCCTTCGAAGCCGAACGGCTTGGTGACCACACCGACGGTGAGTGCGCCGCAGTCCTTCGCGATCTGCGCGATGATCGGTGCAGCGCCCGTGCCGGTGCCGCCGCCCATGCCGGCCGTCACGAACACCATGTCGGCGCCCGAGATCAGGTCGGCGATGTACTGCATGCTCTCTTCCGCCGAACGCCGCCCGATATCTGGGTTCGCGCCGGCGCCAAGACCCTTCGTCAGCATGTTGCCGAGCTGGATCTTGTGCGGAGCCATGTTGGCCTCAAGGGCCTGCATGTCCGTGTTCGCGACGACGAACTCGACGCCGTCGAGGTTGCCGCTGATCATCGTGTTGACCGCGTTGCCGCCGCCTCCGCCAACACCGATGACTAGGATCTTTGCGTGACTGACGTCGTCGAATTCGATGAGTGCCATGGTTGGTTGTGCTCCCCTGGTAGGCCCATATGAAAGTCAGCGATCATCCAGGGCAACTTTTTGTTGCTCGCGAAGCTCATTTGCGCTGGATTTATTTGATCGCGATCGCGTGAGCCTCGGTGCGCGCCGACGATGCGATCGGGCTTGCCATTCGGGCAGCGCCTGCACGCGCGCGAGCGAGCAATGGTCCGCGCGAGGGAGCAATGGTCGAGCGAGCCCAGGGTCGAGGGCGTTTGATGCGAGCAACCGTTCCGCGCCATCGGTGCGGCAGGTACCGCATTCTGAAGCTCTGATTCATAGAAGAATCAGCATGTTATAAATTGGTTGAACCATCGGACCTTGGTGTGTTAGGTCCCTGGCCCATGAAGACCTTTGTGGCGTTGGTAGTCGTGGCAGTGACCGTGGCCGGTGGTTGCGCGTCGGACTCAGGCTCAGATGCTTTGAGCTCAAAGCAACTCGCGACGGATATCGAATACGACAACAGCGGTACCGGGCTGGTATCCACGAACGTGCAAGACGCGATCGATGACGTCGTGTCGATGGCGCAGGCTCAAGAAGAGCGCATGGCGAGCTCGGTGATCGTCTGCAAGTTCGCCACGGCGAGCTTCAACATGCCGGCGAACTACACAGTGTATCCACACGCGTTCACGTCGTCAGAGTGCGGCGGGAGGATGCCGGATGCGAGCTATATTGGTGCGCTCGCGAGCTACGCGACGTGCAGCTACGAGATTCAAGGCATCCAGGTGATGAACGCTGGCGAGGCCGATGGGCCGGGCGTCGTCATTCGCAAACAGTGGCTGACGAGCTCGTTCAGTTGTTCGGGCCCCGCGCACGTCACCGCGCTCTACCACAAGGCGCACTGACACCGCGCGCCAACGGCTTTGCTGCTGCCGGCGCGCACGGCCCTCATCAAACGGCGCGCCGGCGGCGGCGATTCCTAGAGCACTCGCAGCGATGCCTAGAACATCTCGGCGAGACGGCCCCACGCGCGCTTGAACAAGCCGTTGCGCTCCTCGTTCCTCGACGGTAGTTGCTCGGTGCGCCCTTGATCGGCGCCGAACATCACGAGGCCAACGCCGGTCGAGTACGAAGGCGAGCGCACGACATCGACGAGGCCGCCGATCTTCGTCGGCGTACCGCGACGCGTAGGCAGGCCCAGCACCTGCTCGGCGATCTCGCACACGCCGTCCATCGCCGTGGCACCGCCGGTGAGCACGATGCCGGCTGCGAGGCTGTCGAAGAAGCCGCAGCGCATCAGCTCCTTCTTGACGTGCTCGAAGATCTCTTCGACGCGCGGCTCGATCACTTCGACGAGCTTGATGCGCGGCAGTACGCGCGGGCCCCGGCCGCCGACCGACGGGACTTCCATCGTGTCGCCGTCCTCGACGTGGCCGTGCCACGCGCAGCCGTACTTGCGCTTGATCTTCTCGGCCGCATCGAGCGGCGTGCGCAGCACGGTCGCGATGTCATTCGTGATGTGGCCACCGCCGAGCGGCAGCACCGACGTGTGCACGATCGCGCCGTCGCAATACACCATGAGGTCGCACGTGCCGCCGCCGATATCGATCATCGCGACGCCGAGCTCTTTCTCGTCGTCCTCGAGCACCGCCTGCGATGACGCGAGCGACTCGAGCACGATGTCCGCGACCTGCAGGTTGCAGCGGTTCGCGCACTTGATCACGTTCTGCGCGGACGCGACCGCGGTGGTCACGATGTGGACCTTCGCCTCGAGCCGCACGCCCGCCATGCCGAGCGGATCGCGGATGCCGTCCTGATCGTCGACGACGTATTGCTGCGGCAGCACGTGCAGCACTTCGCGGTCCATCGGGATCGCGACGGCCTTCGCCGCATCGATCACGCGCACGATGTCGGCGTCGCGGACTTCCTTGTCCTTGACCGCGACGATGCCGTGCGAGTTGAGGCCGCGCACGTGCGCGCCCGAGATCGCGGCATACACCGTCGTGATCTCGCAGCCTGCCATGTTCTCGGCTTCGTCGACGGCTTGCTGGATCGAGGCCACCGTGGAGTCGATGTTGACGACATAACCGCGCCGCAGGCCTTTCGAGGGCGCGGTGCCGATGCCGATGATGTCGACGCCGTCTTCGGTCACCTCGCCCGCGATGCAGGCGATCTTGGTGGTGCCGATGTCGAGGCCGACGATGATCTCGCTGTTCTTGGGCTTAGCCATGGTCCCTTACGTGTTGTCGGTTGGCGCGAAGGCCACGGTGACTTGGTCGGCGCGCGCATCGAGGTGAATCGCGCGCGTGCGCGTACGTTCAGCGGAGCTCAGCACCGCCCACGTCGCGTCGAACGTCTGCATGCGCTCGTCGAGCTGATCGTCGAGCTCGCCGAGCTGAATCGAGATCGCTTGCTCGTAAGTGACGAGCGTCAGCGCGCCGTGTGCGTCGAGGTGGACCTCGCCGATCGACGGCCGGTCGTCGACGCTGCGCCATGCGTGCAGCGCGGCCATTGCGCCCTTGATCTGCGCGGCGGTCGCGGCCGGGTTCGCGAGGTACGCGGTGCGATCGAGGCCGGTGATGATCGGGAGCCCGGCAGCCTCGTCACCGCCGAGCTCGGCTCTCTTGAATGGATGACCCTCGGCGTCGACGAGATAGAGCGTGCCGAGCTGCACCACGGCGGCCGGCACGTGCTCGCGCACATCGATCACGATCGTATGCGGCAGCACGCGATGCGCCTCGGCCGATGCGATCCACGGGTTCTCGCGCAGCTCGCGCACGATCTCGTCGAGGCTCGTCGCGAATACGTTGTCACCTGCACGGACGGTCAGCGCCGCGCGGACCTGATCATCGGTCAGGTGATGGACACCGTTCACCTGGATCTCCGCGATCGCGAACCGCTGCGACGTCGTGACGAATCGATAACCCGCCCACGCCGTGCCGCCGATCGTCGCGAGCACCAGCATGACGATCATTGCGGGCAGCGCACGGCGCAGCGCACGGCCGCACGCATCCGCGATCGCCGTCGGCCTCGGCATGCGCGACCACAGCGATCCGCGCGGTGCAGTCTTGCGACGGTTTGGACGGGCTTTGACCGTCAACCGCGACGCTGGTGGCGGCTGCGGGCGCGTATCCTTCGCACCCGACCGTCGGGATCGATCCATGCTTCGCAAATACGCATGCGGTTAGCGGCGGGGCAATTTTTTGGAGAGCCTCGCTTTGCGCTTTTCGCTATGCGCACATGCGCTTACTCGATCTCGTCGTCATCCCAGATCTTGACGTAGTCCTTGCCGGTCGGTTTTTCCTCCGGCTCGGACTCCTCATCAGACCGGGCGCTCGCGGCCGACTTCTTTTTCGCGGGACGCTTCTTGGTCGCGCCCGCGCGCGGCTGCTTCTTGGTCGCCGCTTTTTTCTCGGTGACCGCTGCCTTCTTCGACTTCGGCTTGAACACTTGCGCGTCCACGGGTGCGCTCACGAGACCGAGCGCAATGATGATCCCGAGCCAGCGCAGCATCGCCGCCTATCGTGCCACAGCCACCAGGGAGATCTAGTTTCCCCGGTCAAGGATTGGTAATCGCACGTTTATTACAAGGAGGTCGCTCGATCACCTCGAGCCGCGTGAGCAGCAGGTCGCCGCCCTTCATGACGAAGCGAAACTCGCGCTCCGGCGATTTGCATGTCGTGCCGCTGCACTGGTCGAACGCGCGGATCAGATCTTCGACCTCGGGCAGCACGACTTCGTCGCGAGGCACGAGTCGCACCGTGCGCTCGGTATGCGGATCGCCATCACCGTCGCTGTCGACCTCGTTGTACTCGTCGTACGTCGTCGTGACCAGCTCGAGCCCTTTCTTCGGCACATAGCCGAGCAAGAACGTCGGCTCGTCGGCGCGCAGTCCCGCTTCGTAGCTCGCGAGCACGCACAACGCGCGCATCAGCTCGGCCGGCTTGCTCGTGCGTGGTTTGCCCGGTCCGAACTTCTTCTCGCCGTTGCGCACGAGGAAGCGCGCGGCACCCGCCGCAGTCGCGCAATTCGTGGAGCGGCGCGCGCGCAGAATCGCGGCGTGCGTGTCTTTCGCGAGCTTGTCATCCGCGTCGACCAGCTCGCTGATCGCCTGAATGCGTGCGTCGCTCGACAGCTGCTCGTCTGCGATCGCGGCGACGAACACGGCGCGTTGCGAGCTGGCGGACAGCAGATTCAGTGCGCCGTCGATGTGATGCTGCTGCACCGCCGTGACCAGATGCGGATCGTCGAGCGGACCGAGTAGGCCGTTGACGAGCTCGCGATGCCCGGCATGAAACGCGCGCCACGATAGATCGAGGCGACCCGCGTGATCGGTTTCGGGTAGTGCCTTGAGCGCGACCGCGGTGAGCTCGGACTCGGGCGGCGGGATCGCGACGATCGCACGCAATGCGTCGCGCACACCGTCGTGATCCTCGAGCTGGACGATCGACCACATCGCGAGCACACGGCGCAAGCACGGATCGGCGAGCGTGGCGTCGGGAGCCGGCTCCGGTACGTCGATCGAGGGCTTCACGCAATCGCGCGCCGGCTGCGGCTGCACGCACGTGAAGTTGCCGCTGCGTAACAACGCGGCAGCGAGCTGCTCGGTGATCTTGCCCTCGGGAAGCTCGTCGAGCTTCTCGCTGTAGTCGGCACCCGTCGGTGCGATGCGCTGCCACAACGCGAGCGCGTCGGCGTCGTTCTTCAGCTCGATCGTCGACCAGTCGATCGCGAGTAGCTTCGCGGGCGGCGGTGTCTCGAGCTCTTTGAGGTGTCCGCTCTCGACGGGCGGATTGAGCTTTGAAGGCCCGGTGGGGCGAGATGCCTCGCGGGGCGTTCCGCCACACGCTGCCAAAGCGGCAATCGCGACAGCGATCCTGAATCGAGATCTCCACAACACGTCTATAGGACCCATTCCTGCGCGCTTGGTTTCAGTATAGTGCGCCCACCGAAAGAGGAGAGGCAGATGAAAAAGTTCTCGATCATGATGGTTTCGCTCGTCGCGATGGCGAGCATCGCGTTCGCGCAACAGAAGGCGCCAGGCGCGGGCAGCGGCGCTGCACCCGCCACGAAGGCTCCTGCAGCCGGCGCGGGCAGCGCGAAGGCTCCGGCAGCTGGCGCGGCCGCCGGCAGCGCGGCTCCCGCCGTGGCGATGGAGAAGCCGAAGCCGCCGACGGAGATCAAGGATGCGCTCAAGATGATGGGCACGCGTCAGACCTGCACGGGCACCACGTGGGGCGGTCCCGAAGGCAAGACCGAGATGAAGATGAAGGCGACGGGCACCAACGCGCTCGCGCTCGACGGCTTCTGGATCAAGGGCTCGACCACGATCACGATGGGCGAGGGCAAGGCGAAGCACACGCTCAAGATCGACTCCTACATGACGTGGGATGCGAAGGCTGCCAAGTGGCGCAACGTCGGCATGGCGAACGACGGCTCGGTCATGGTCGGCACGGCCGACATGAAGGACGGCAAGCTGTCGTCGCAGAGCGACATGTACGGCGGCATGATGGGCACCGGCAAGTTCCGCGAGACCGGCGACATGACGGACCCGAAGGCCGGCTTCAAGATGATGGGCGAGATGTCGATGGACGGTAAGACCTGGACCAAGGTCTACGACATGGTCTGCAAGAAGTAGATCGACCTCGAGCTACTGAAAGGGCCGCCGCGTGCGGCCTTTTTATTTGGCGCTCGCGAGGATCTGCTCGCACAGCGTCGCGTAGTCCATGCCGATCGACTTCGCGATCTTCGGCAACAGGCTCGTCGCCGTCATGCCGGGCAGCGTGTTGACCTCGAGCACGTACGCGTCGCCGCTGTGCGCGATGCGCAGATCGGGTCGCGAGTGACCGCTGCAACCGAGCGCGTTGTACGCGGCGAGCGCGAGCTGTTCCGCGCGCTGGATCGTGTCGGCCGGAAGCTCCGGCGGGATGAGGTACTTCGTGTCGTTGCGCTTGTACTTCGCCTCGTAGTCGTAAAACTTCGTCGCCGGTCTCACCTCGACAGAGCCGAGCACGCGCCCGTCGAGAATGCCGACGAAGATCTCGGTGCCGGCGATGTAGTCCTCGACGAGGACCGGGCCGTGGAACGTACGCGCGAGCGCGACCGCGGCCGCGAGCTGCGCGTGATCGTCGACGACGGTGACGCCGACCGAGCTACCTTCGTCGGCGGGCTTCACCACGAGCGGAAGCTTCCAGTCGGCGAGCGCGGTCGCGGCGTCGCTGCCGTCGGCCGGGCCC
>DATDCH010000294.1:0-8540 GCA_036524455.1 Kofleriaceae bacterium
AGTGCGAGCGCGCGGGCACGCGTCGGGAACAGCGCCCACGCGAGATCGCGATCGCCGCCAACCGCGGCGCGCCGCAGCTCGCGTTCGTCGAGCTTGCCCTGCGGGAAGAACCGCGCGAGCAGCTCGTCGTTGCTCCGCGTCTCGTCGCCGCCTCGCACGCGCGAGAAGTAGGTCACCAGCTCCGGCGACGCGTGACCGACTTGTGGCCGATCGCGTAGACCGCGCAGATCCTGTGGCCGCCAACCATCGGCGCCAGGGACCTTGCGCGCGAAGCTGAACACTTGATCGATCGTGACGCCGATGTGGCCGTGGCAGCCCATGCAGAACCGATGTTCCTCGTCGGTCTGCACGCGCAGCGCGCCGCGCGCATCCTCGATGTAGCCCTGGAGCTGCCAACCCCACGGCGTGAAGAAGCCCATCTCGATGTCGCCCTGATACACGGGCAGCTTGCCTTCTGCCTTCTCGAGCGCCTCGAGCTCGTACGCGCGCTGGCGTCCCCAGTCATCGGGGTTCTCGACCTTGCGCATGTAACGCAGCTCTTTCATGCGCGCTGCCATCTGCGTCGGCGCATCGGGATCGAGATAGCGCACGCTGTGCAACAGCTCGGTGCCGTGCGGGTAGCTCTGCGCGACGACCGCGATCTTCGCGGCGCCTCCGGCGTAGTGCAGCGGCAGCTTGCGGATCCGCGTCGTCACACCGAGCGTGCCGTCGGCGTCGAGATCGAAGCCGAGCAGCCTCTCGTCGATCGGTTCGACCTCGCGATCGACGCACTTCTTGCCGTAGTCCTCGACCGAGATCGCCGCTTCGACGAGCGACAGGTTCAACCGATACACGTCGGGCGTCGTACGAAACTCCGCCGGCAAGCGAATGAACGAGTCACTCGTCGAACCGTTCGTCGGCCAGAACGCGCCGAGGAATGGTTGGAAGCGCACCGCACGCCAGCCCGAGCCGTCGCGCGCGAATCCCTGCGCGTCAAAGCCGCGTACGAGATCGAGATCGGGACGAAACCCTTTGTAGCTCGCAGGCAGGGCCGCCATCGCGGCGCGCAGCGGCACGTAATTGTCGGTCCGCACCCAGCGCAGGATCTCGTCGTCGCTCACCGATGCCATGAACGGCCGGCGATCGACGAACAGGTTCGTCCACTGGTTGACGCGCGCGACGTCGGAGAATGCGTACGCCTCCTGCAGCTCGCCATCGTCGAGCATCGTGCGCCCCTGCCCCCGCGTATGACACACCCAGCACGGGTTCGACGCGCCGCCGGTCGCCGTGTAACACATCGGCGGAATCGCGGCTTCGACGTTGGTGACGGCGCCGGCACGCGCCCGCGCGAAGGCGAGCGGGTTCGGCGGCGCTGACGCTCTCGGCTCGCCACACGCTGCGGCGAGCGCGATGACGAGCAGCCACTTCATCGCGGCGGCCAATTCGAGAACACGTCCTCGCCCGGATGCTGCACCGCAAAGAACAGCGTCGTCATCTTCGGCGACAGCGCGGGACCGGTGAGCTCCGAATCGCTCGGCGATGCGAGCACGCGGAACGCGAGGCCGTAGGTCGGCGTCGCGGTCGTCTTGTGCGCCGGATCGAGATCCAGGTAGTAGAGCCCGTCAGACGACTTGCGGCCGCTCGCACCGAAGTTGCCGTCGGTGCCGAACCACACGCCGCCCTTCTCGTCGATCATGATGTTGTCGGGACACGACGCGGTGAACAGCCCTGCGAGTGTATTGCCGGCCCACGCCTCCCAGTACTTGAACGTCGTCGACGTCGCGGGCGTTGCGGTCGTGCCCTCTTCCATCACCCACACGCCGCCCTTCGCATCTGCGCGGTTCGGCTGCGTCGCCACGAGCGCACCGGTCTGCGTCAGTGCCGTGCCGCCGGTGTGGTTCGTGAACGCGACGTAGATCCGCGGCGTGCCGATCGGGTTGTATTCGAGATCCTCGGGCCGGTTGAGCTCCATCGCGCCGATCTTGAGTGACGCGGTGAACAGCGCCTTCTTGACCTCGTTGTTCGACGGGAAGCCGCCAATGCCGTTCCAGCTGACGTCGGTGAGTGCCTGGCCGACGGTCTTCGTCGGGGCGCCGAGCGCCGTCGCGTTCGGTGCGATCGCGGTCGACGTCGTCGACAGCTCGATCCATTGCCCGGTGCCCGGTGCGGCCTCCGTCGGCGCCGCCGTCGTCGCCATCATCGTGCGGCCGGTCGTGGTGTCGAGACCGGCGAAGTGCGCGACATAGATCTTGCCGTCGTCGAGCAGCGCGCGCGCTTGCGCCTTCGTCATGCCGACGGTGTAGTTGCCGTTCGAGACGAACTTGTAGATGTGTCCCGAGCGGCGATCGTTGCCGGCGTAGACCACGATCGGTTGATTCGGGATCGGCTTCCAGTCGTTGCCGAGCGCGAACGTCGCATTCTCCCAGCGCGCACGGCCCATTGCGCCGAGCTTGCGGTGACCGACGCCGGCCGTGGTCTTGCCGTAGTACTCGTTCGCCGCGGCGCCGGGGTCCACCTCGACGAGGAACCCGTATGCGTCTTTCGGGTGGTTGGCGGTCGCACCGATACCGAACTCCGCGGTCGGCGACGGTGCGGTGGCGAGCGTGACGTTCGCGCCGGGGTCGAAGCCTTGGCCGGCGACGAACTTCTGAGCGCTGCTCCATGCGGTCTCGACGTCGCCGTAGCTGTCCTGCACGTTCTCTTCACCGGTCATGATCGTGCCCCATGGCGTCACGCCACCGGAGCAGTTGCCGTGCATGCCCGACACGACGTTCGCGGGAAGCGCGACGCCGTTGTCGTCGGTATCGGGAGCAACATCTTGACCGACGACCTTCATCATCGTGGCGTCGGTCGCATCGTAGCGACGCGCCGTCCCCGACCGATCGATCGACCACGCGCCCGTCGCCGGGTCACGCACGACGCGCATCCACGTGCCGCCGACCTGCTTCTTGTACTCGTCGGTATAGATCGTGAGCTCCGGATCGGACCACGTGTTCGATATCGGCGATGTCGAGATCGTGCCCCAGTAGTTCAAGAACGAAGCGAGCGTCTTGTGCTGCCCGATCGGCGCTGCGGTCGCGCGCGGACGGCCGTTCGACACGTACTCGTGGTTGACCCACATCCAGCCGCCGCTATCGCTGCCGTTCCAGTACGGCGTGCCCGACCAGCCGTCGCCGAGGAATGCGACGTAATCGGCGTTCGCGCCGAACCGCGGCGTCACCGTCGGGCTGATCATGTTGTCCCAGCCGACCGGGTCCATCCACTTCGCGAGCACGTTCGGCACGAGACCTTGGATCGCGCGCACCGTGTCGGTCGTCGAGGCGGTGAGCGGGAACTCGAAGCCCATCGGCAGCGAGTTCGTGCCGTACATCGCGACGAGCGCCTTGACGTACTCCGGGATGTTCTTCGCATTGGTCTTCGCGAGATCACAGAAGCCGACGGCGACGACGCCCGACAGCGGTGCCGACGCCGACATGCCTTCGACCGACCCGGCGAGCACGTTGCCGACGGGACAGCTCTTGCCGTCGGTGCCCGGCGCACCCGGCTGACCCTGAACGCCTTGGTCGCCCGGCTCCCCGGCACTGCCCATGCCGCCGGGCGGCCCCCCGGGACCTGCAGGTCCCTGCTCTCCATCACCACAGGCCACGAGCGCTGCGACAAGCGCGCCGCCCACCACCACTTTGGAAATTGTCATCGCAAGCGTTGTCGCATTGCGCTCGCGCTGTGTGCAGTACCCGAAAGAAGCCCTGGAGCTCGTCATCCGCGAACCATCGCGAATCCACGTGACGTGTACGTCGCTCATACGCAACACTTCAGATAGTTGGCGCCAGCGTGATCATCGCGTGAAGCGCGCTGTCACCGTGAAGTCACGCGGCCACGACGAGCGTGCTGCACGACAAGCGCATGCTCGATGGTCATGCGTCCGTTTTGGGTCCTCGTTCTCGCGGCCTGCGGCGGCAGCGAGCGTCCCGCCGCCGTCGCGATGGTGCTCGAGCGCGCACCCGACGTGCAGGCGCACCCGGATGCCGAGATCCTGATCGGTGTCGTCGGTGACGTCGACGCGCGGGTCGACGTGCGAGCCGGCTTGATCGCGCAGGTGATCCAGCGCGTTCCCGACGTCGTGATCGCGAGCAGCGTGGCCGCGGTCGACGAAGCATTCGCCTACGCGGATCACCAACCGCTCGGCGATCGACCGGCGGGCTATGCATTCACGCGCATGCGCGCCACCGAGTCGACGATCATCGTGGAGCATAGCGACGTAAAGCACGCGAAGGTCGTGATCGATCGTGTCGACCTCGGTCGTCTCAACGGCATCGCGCTCGTGCGCGCCCGTCACGACGCGCTGACGATCGACCTGCTCGACGACACCGGCGTGCCGCTGCGCTAACTCAGCGCATCGCCGGTCCGCCGCGCCACGTCTCGATCAACAGGTCGATCATGCGATCGCGATCGATCGCGAGATAGATCGCGGCCACCACCGCAACGGCTGCGACCGCTGCATGCGCGATCACAGCGCGCCGGCGCATTCGATCGCGAGTCACTTCGAGGATGACGCCAGAGAGCCACGCCACCGCGGTACCTGCAAGCGCAACCGCGATCACCGCGCGTGCGACGAGCTGGTTGCCGGTCTGTGCGACACCGGCGAATACCGCGGCGACCGGGATGAAGAACCAGACTTCGATCGGCGGACGCACGAGCACACGCAGCACCTGACGCCAGCTGCCAGCCGCGCGACGCAGCACGACCATCGCGAGCACGCCGATCGCGAAGAGGACCGACGCCACGACCCAGCGGATCGTGCGGCGGAGCTCGGCGTGTGCGAGCGCGGCACGCAGGCGAGCTGCTAACAACGGATCCGCTATCGACGCGATCGCCGCGTTGGCCTCGTCGAGGTCGCCGTGCCGAATCAGCGTACGGACCAGCTCGGCAGTCGCGCGCGTGCGCTCGGTCGCGCTGGTGGCAGCGCGCTCGGCCTCGCGTAGCCAACCGATCGCGCGCTCCGGTTCACCGTCGCGTTCCCAACCGTGGGCGAGCGCGAGCATCGCCATCGCGGCACGCGGATAACCCGGATGCGCACGCACGAGTGCTTCGAGGTCGCGCAGCGCCGGTGCTGGATCGCCGCGCTCGCGCGCTCGCTGCAAGAGCTGCTCGTGCTGCGCGGCCACCGCGCTCCACTCACCGCCGGTTCCCGCAATACCCGCCAGGCGCAGCAGGTCCGCCCGCGCACGCTTGATGATCTGTTCGTCATCGCTCGTCGCGACAACCTGCTCGAGCGCGATGCGAGCACGCGGGAAGTCGCTCGCGCGCTCGGCAAGCTGCGCGGCACTGCGCCACGCGTCGTCGGTCCACCGCGTCACCGGCCGCTCGGCTCCGATCGCTTCGAGCGCGTCGATCGCGAGCGGATCGCCCGACGCCGCGCGCTGCTGTGCTGCGTGGAGAGCGCGTTCCGCATCACGCTCGTCCGCGGCGGCGACACCGCACATGAGGACGAGCGCGGCGAGCCAGCGCCCGACGGTCACGGTTTCGATTTCGAGAACGACGCCGATGCGCCCAGCGCCGTGCCATCGGGATGGAACGGATCGAGCGTGAGCTGGAACCGGCCGGCGCGGATCAATGCGGCGGAGTAGTTCGACTCCGAGAACTGTGTGAAGAACTCGGTCCCGTTCTGATACAGCTCGGCACCACCGCCGCCGGCAACGACATAGACCGTCGCGTTCGCATTCGTCGCTTGCACCTGGTTACCGACGAGCGGCTTCGTGATCTCGTAGTCGTGATCGTGGCCGCTGAGCACGAGGTCGATGTGGTGCTGGTCGACGAGCGGTTGCCACGCCTGTTGCAACGTCAGGCTCGAACCGTGACGTGTCGATGCAGACCACATCGGTTGGTGGTGCATGAACAGCTTCCAGCGTGCATTCGTGCTCGCCTGGAAATCGGCGGCGATCGTGTCGCGAATCGAGCCCATGATCGCGCTCGGATCTTCGGGCGTGTCATTCGCGACCGTGACGTGCGCGTGGCCGTAATCGAGACCGAAGTTCTGCTGGTCGCCCGGGGCAGCCAGCTGCGAGAAGAAGTTGACGGCGTTGACCTCGTGGTTGCCGTGCGCAGCGATCACGGGCACGGTCGCGAATAGCGGCTCGGCGCGCGTGAAGAAGTCGTCCCACTCGTACTGCGTGAGGCCGATGGTGACCGCGTCGCCCGAGAACAACACGAGGTCCGGCGTGCGCATCTGGAGCTGCAGCATCAACTGCTCCCAGATGTCGTAGCCACCACGGGTGTCACCGACGAACCCAAACACGACCTCGGTGTCGGGGTTGGCCTCGATGTCGGGCGCAGTGTGAAACGTATAGACCGGCGAGAAGTGATCGGTGCCGCCGACCTGATAGCTGTACGACGTGCCCGGCTCGAGATCGCAGAGGTGCGCTTGGTGGACGCGATGGATCAGCGTGCCGGTCGAACGGAATCCGAACTGGACGCCGGTCGCGGTCTCGGTCAGCTCGCTGGCCGCTAGGTTCGCACCCTTCGCGTAGCGGATCGTCGTGGCCGTTGTCTCCTCGTCCTTCGTACGCCACTGCACGACGATCGAGGTCTTCGGATCGCCAATGATGCCGAGATGGACCTGCATCGGGGTCGGATCGGGACCGAACGAAGGAGAGGTAGCGGCCTTCGGAGGCTCCGCGCCGAGCTTCGTGGTGACGCTGTACCCGCAGCCTTCGATCGCGAGCGTGCCGCCGCTTTCATCGAAGTCAGTTTCGATCGGATCAGGGTTCCCCTTGACGCAGGCGGTGACGAGGAACAGTGCTGGCCATAAACGCATCAGTTACTCCACGCGGTAGGTCACTTGCAGCAAGACCTGATCGTTGGCGTACGTGGCGTCCGTACCCGTCGAGGTCTCGGTTTCGACTTCTTGAAAGTGGCTGAACGCGAGCTGGGCCTTGAGCAAATGCTCGCGCAGGTACGCCGAGATCACGCCCGTGTACTCGCGCACCGACTGCGCCGGATCGGCGAGCTGTGGAATCGGCACGGTGTCGTTGCGATCGATCTCTTCGACGCGCGCGCCGATCTCGATTCGCGTCTTGCGGCTCGGCGGCAGCTCGACGGGCAGTAGGTACGCGACCTGCGCCATCCAGCCATTCGCGTTGTAGTCGGGTCCCGGCAAGTTCGCCGGGTCACCCTCGAACGCGTGCTTGACGAGCAGGTACTCGACCGACGCCGAGAACCCGTGATACGCGCCCGACAGATCGGCGCCGAGCGAGGTCTGCTTCTCTTCGTAGTTGCCCGGCGTCAGATCGTTGTAGCCGGCGGAGACCGCCGCCGAGACCCATGGTTCCCCGAACGCGGACTCCGCGTACGGCGCGGTGCCGAGCGGCGTTACTTCGATGCGCCCCGCAAAGAGGTAGCCCTCATTGATGTTCTGGATCTGGTTCTTGCCGTCGCCGTTGAACACGCCCGTCATCACGCGGAGCATGCGTAGGCCCGGCGGCACGAACGTGAGCCGCGCGCCGAGATCGCGATCGGGCGCGATCGACGCGAGCTGGGCCTTGTCGACGAACGACAACCGCGAGTCGCTCATCAATTGTTGCCGCGAAATGGGCACGCGGGTCTGGCCGAGGTCGAACGCGATCAGCCCGTGGTTGTCGAGCTTGCTCGACACGGTTGCTTGCGCATCCGTGAGCGTGAACGTCGGCTGCAGCTCCGCCTCGATAAACGCCGACAGGGTGAGGTTACCGACGCGGCCTTGCGCGGTTGAGGTCAACCGAACGCGTGCGAGCCGAAAGCCATCTTCGTCGACAGGTGCCGACGAGTTCTGCCGCACGCGAAACTGCGACTGCAGATAGCCGCCGAGTCGCATCGACCACACGTCGTCGTCGCTTGGAGTTGGCTCGGCGGTGACCGTGACGACGCTCGGCGGTGCGGTGGTCGGTGGCGACACGTCCGCGGGTGGCGATTCGGGTGCCGGCGCAGGTGCGGGTGCCGGGGGCGATTCCACAGGTGGCGCCTCGGCTGGCTGGGCGTGGGCGACTCCCGCCGCAACTACAACAAGAACGGCAAGCACAACGCGATGCACGGCTCATCAAACCAGGTGCGTGTTACGCGCGTGCCGCAGACACGTGACAACGCCGCCGCATTCGTGGCGGTGGGACTCCGTTCAGCTCGTCCGCCCGGCAATACCCCGTAACCGAACGCCAGTACTGTCCGCGGCCCGTGTCGCTGCGAATTGCTCTGTATCTCGCCCTTGCCGGCTGCGCCGTCGAGACCGGCTCGCGCGAGGACCGGATCGTCAGCATCCTCGCCGACGACAATTACGAATGGACGCTGCGCGACCCCGAGCTGGTCGCGCTCAAGCTGATGAAGATGCAGCGCGGGCCGTACCAGTGGCTGCGCGGCACCGCCGCCTTGTTCTGGCAGGACGTCACCGAGCGCGGCGGCGAGCGGAGCGCGACGGGGTTTGGCGATGCGCGCTCGTCGCGCGTGCTGCTGATCGGCGACGCGCACCTCGAGAACGTCGGCACGTTCCGCGCGAGCGACGGCACGATGTTCGTCGACTGGAATGACTTCGATGC
>DATDCH010000295.1:0-16089 GCA_036524455.1 Kofleriaceae bacterium
GAGCGTCGCGCCGTCGAGCCGATGAAACAGATCTTCGCGGAACTTGCCGTGCGCGATCGCGGCGTCGAGATCGACGTTCGTCGCGGACACGAAACGCACGTCGACGGTCACGGGGCGGGTCGCGCCGACCGGAAGCACTTCGCCGTTCTCGAGGACGCGCAGCAGCTTTGCCTGAATCGCGATCGGGAGGTCGGCGACTTCATCGAGGAACACCGTTCCGCCGTCCGCGGTAACGAGTAAGCCGGGCTTGTTGTGCGTCGCGCCGGTGAATGCGCCGCGCACGTGACCGAACAGCTCGCTCTCGAGCAGCTGCTCGGTGAACGCCGCGCAGTTGAGCCGGATGAGCGGCTTGTCCCGCCGCGGCGAGCGCTGGTGAATCTGCTCGGCGATCACTTCCTTGCCAACACCCGTTTCGCCGAGTAGGAGCACCGGCAGGTTCGCGACCGCCAACCGATCGATCACGCGATACAGCGCGGTCATCGTCGGGTCGAGGATGACCGGCCCGGCGCCGTCATCACGCACGACCGTCGAGCTGCGGCCGGTCACCGCGACCTCGGGCAGATACTGGAGCAGCGCGATCACCGTGCCGAGCTCGATCGAATCGCCCGCCGTGATCGGCGCGCGCCCGCCCGCGCCCACCACGTCGTCGCGTACGCGCGTGCCGTTCGTCGAGCCGAGGTCCTCGATCCACAACCGATCGCGATCGACCTCGATCGCCGCGTGTTGCCGTGACACCTGCGAGGAGGCGATCACGATCGTGGTCGTATCGCCGGCCTCTCGGCCGATGATCACGCGGCCGCTGCGCGGGAGCTCGTGCGTTGTGACCGCGCCGTCGGCGAGCACCATCAAGCACAACCGCTCCGACCGCCGCCTGTGGACTGACTCCGTACGCTCCGGACTCGATGCGAGCATCCTGCAGCAAACAGCAAGCAGTGCGCCGTCGATCAGATTGACCGAAGCTCGGGCAACCACGTGAAATCTGTAAGGCGTGAGGTGCTAGGACCGTCGGTCGAATTGACCGCCGACAGTCGCGAACAGTTCGACCGACGGTCAATTCGCCCGACCCGACGCGCGACCCCGAAGCCGACCCGGGCGAACGAGCGGCTCGGCTATCATGCAAGAACGTGTGACCGGCGAGGTGCCACAGAGGATCGGCGAGTTGGAGATCGTGCGGCGCATCGGCGCCGGTGGTTTCGGCATCGTTTATCTCGCCACCGATCGGCGACTCGGCCGCAAGGTCGCGGTCAAGCTCGCGCACCCCGGCCGCGGCGACTTGTGGCGCGAAGCGCGCGCGGCCGCGCGGCTCGCTCATCCGAATGTCGTCACGATCTTCGAGATCGGCGATCACAAGGGCAGTCCGTACATCGTCATGGAGTACGTCGACGGGCCGACGCTGCGCGAACGGCTCGCGCAAGGCAGGCTTCCGTTGCCCGAGGCACTGCGCATCGCGCGCGAGCTCGCTGCGGCCGTCGCGGCTGCGCATCGCGAGAGTGTCGTGCACCTCGATCTGACGCCGGCCAACGTGTTGCTCGCGCGAGATGGTCGTGCACGCGTCGTCGACTTCGGGCTCGCACGCGCGCCGGATGGGCCGCAGCACGACGAGAAGGCCGGCACGCCGATGTTCATGGCGCCCGAGCAATGGCGCGGCGAGAGTCCCGCCGCGGCGGCGGATGTGTGGGCGCTCGGCGTGATCGTGCACTTGCTCGTGACCGGCACGTCGCTGCTCGATGGCAGTACCGAAGTCATTCGCGACCGCGTGGCGGGCGCGACGGAGCTCGAGCTGGCAGGCGTGCTCGCAGATGCACCGCACGAGCTCGCCGCGATCGTGCGGCGGTGCCTGCGCAAAGATCCGAAGGCGCGGCCGGCTGCCGCGGATATCGCCGCGGCGCTTGATGCGGTGATCGCGGATGCGCAACGTCTGGAGTCCGGACCGTTTCGTGGTCTCGAGCCGTTCGACGCGACGGCCGTCGACTTTGTGGGCCGCGACGAGGCGACCGCCGCCGTGCTCGCGCTGGTGCGGCGCGAACGTGCTGTCGCGATCTCCGGGCCGTCTGCGAGCGGCAAGTCATCGCTCGTGCATGCCGGCGTGATCGCTGCGCTGGTCGCCGAGGGCTGGAAGGTCGCGGCCGTGCGGCCGGGCCGGCGTCCACTCGAGGCGATCGCGAATGCGTTGCGCGCGGCGATTCCGGGTGCGGCCGTCGAGACGCGCCAGAACGACGCCGACGGCGGTCACGATATCGGTGCGCAGGTCGCGCGCTGGTCTGGCTCGCCCGGGCTGTTCGCGGCGGATCTCGCCGATGCTGCGAGTGCCGTCGGCGATCGGCTGGTGGTCGTCATCGATCAGCTCGAGGAGCTCGAAACGATGACCGACGCCGCTGCGCGCGACGCGGCGGCTGCTGCGCTCGAGGCTGCGATTGCAGACGACAGCACGGTGCGCATCATCACGATCGTACGTGCCGACTTTCACGCGCGGCTGACTGCGCGCGTCGGCGCGCTCGGCAGCGTCTACGCGTTGGACCGGCCCACACGCGGTGAGCTGACGAAGATGATCGAACAACCGCTCGCGGGGGCGGGGCTGCGCGTCGAGGACGGCCTGGTCACCGCGATCGTCGACGACATCGCAGGCCAACCCGGTGTGCTCGTGCTGCTGCAGTGGATCGGAGTCGCGCTGTGGGAGCGACGCGATCGCGAGCGTCGGTTGGTCACGCGCACCGCGTACGATCAGCTCGGCGGTGCAGCAGGCGTCGCGGCCGACCGGCTCGCGTCACTCGCGGCGTCGTGCCAGCCCGATGACCAAGACGTCATGCGAGCGATCGTCACGCGTTGTGCGAAGGGAGCCGTACCGCGCGCGACGGCGCTTGCGGACCTCGCATCGGGCTGCGAGCGTGTACTCGAACAGTTGATCGGTGCGCGGAGCGTGATCGCGCGTGGCGATGATATCGCGCTCGTTCACCAGGACCTCGCAACGCGTGGGCGGACCGTTGCATGGCTCGACGATCGGTCGCGGCCACTCGCGCTGTCGCCGGCCATGACGCGCCGGCGCCGCGTGCGCCGCGGAGCATGGCTCGGGGTCGCACTCGGCGTGGTGGGCGCGGGGTCGGTCGGTGTGCTTGCGCTTCGCGACAAGCCGGCGTCGAGGTCTGCATCGGCGTCCACTTCGAGCGTGGAGGAGGACGAGGGCGAGTCTCAGTGCGCGCCGTTCATCTATGGCCGCCGCAAGTTGGAGCCGGTCTTCAACGTGGTCGGCCTCCAGGATGCGGTCGCTGGGATTTCTCATGACGGCCGGTCGATCGTCACTTACCGCCGCGACTGCAACGATCCGGAGTTTACGCCGCTCCTGATCGACGAGATCGGCGGTGCGCCGGTCACGATCGATCTACGCACGGTTCGCGCGTTTGCCGACGCGTTCCACCACGACGGCCAGATGACGATCAGCGGTGACGCGCGCACCGTCATCGCGGTGAATGCAGTGCGCACTGCCTTTGTGGCGGCGACCCGCTCAGCGCGCGGCACCGCGGATTTCGTGCCGACGGATCTATTCGCGCAGCTCGTTGTGTCGGCGCCGGCGCATGTCGTTCATCCGGCGATTTCGCCGGATGGCCTCGCGTTCTATTACACGGTGCGCACCAGCGCCGATCCCAAGCAGAACGGCATCTACGAGTCGCTGCGGAGCTCGACGGCAGAGCCGTTCCCACCGGGCACGCTCATGGGGCCCGTGCTCCAGCTCAACACGGAGATCGTGACCGGCATCTCCAACGACCGGCTCGCGCTGTTTGTCCAGAGTGGCTACGGCGTCAGCATCTTTACCCGCAAGCGCCTCACCGATGAGTTCCACAATCCGAATCATCCGATCTATCCACCCACTGCGCCTGGATTCCGGACGCGGCCGTTCGCCAACTGCACGAAGTTGATCGGCACGTGTGTGACCGGTTGCAACAACGAAGACAGCTGCGTGTTCTCGCGTTAGCGGCGCGTAGTACGCTTCGCGGACGTGGCCGGCGATAAGACGACCCAGCAGCTGAGCGTACGCAGCGGTGATTCCGCTCAGCGCCGCGGCACGGCGCTGACGATCCTCGCCCACCCCGACGTGCGGCGCGTCGGCGAACGCGTGCGCTTGGTCGACGTGGCGCGCACTCCGCTGCGCGTATCGCGGCTCGAGCCGAAGTTCGAATCGCCCGCAGGCGAGCGCGCTGCTGTCGCGATCGATGACTCGTTCGTCAGCCGCACTCCGCTCGTGATTCGCACCGCCGGCGACGGTTTCGAGCTCGAGTCTCCCGCAGCAGCGGGCGTGTTGATCGCAGGGTCGCCGCTCGACGGTGTGCGTCGCGTGACCGCGGCGGAGCTCGCCGATGGCATTACGATCGAGCTCGGTCAGCGCGTTGCGCTGCTGTTGCACGAGCTCGCGAGGGTGACGACGCGGCCACCGGCGCTCGGCTTGGTCGGCGAAAGCGACGCGATCGACGTCCTGCGCGGGACGATCGGGCGAATCGCAGGTCGGACCTCGCCCGTCCTGATCCGCGGCGAGACCGGCGTGGGCAAGGAGCTCGTCGCGCGCGCGTTGCACGAGGCAAGCGGGCGCCGGGGGCCGCTCGTCGCAGTCAACGTCGCCGCGATTCCGGCGAGCACCGCGAGCTCTGCGCTGTTCGGACATGTGCGCGGCGCGTTCACGGGCGCGGTGGCGGATCTCGCCGGCCATTTTCGCGACGCCGACGGTGGCACGCTGTTCCTCGACGAGATCGGCGAGATTCCGCTCGACGTGCAAGCGATGCTGTTGCGTGCGATGGAGAGTGGAGAGATTCAACCCGTCGGCGCTTCGCGTGCGCTACCCGTCGACGTGCGGCTGATCGCCGCCACCGATCGCGATCTCGAAAGCGCGGTTGCCGCGGGCAGGTTTCGCGACGCGCTGCTACACCGGTTGACCGGATTCCAGCTCGCAGTGCCGCCATTGCGCGCGCGCCGTGACGACATCGCGCGCTTGCTCGTTCACTTCTTGCGCGAGGAGCTTGCGGCGCTCGGTCGCGAAGCGCTGCTCGACGACGCAAATCGACGCCGGCCGTGGTTGCCGGCGGCGCTCGTCGCGGCGCTCACGCGCCACGCATGGCCGGGCAACGTGCGCCAGCTTCGCAACGTCGTGCGGCAGCTCGCGATGACGGGGCACGATCGCGACGAGCTCGTGCTCGACGAAGCGACGCGCACAGCGCTCGGGTTGGCGACGGAGCCGGGAGCGGCACCCGCCGATCCGCCGGGGACACCGACGTCTGCGCAGGTGATCGCCGCACTCGAGCGCCACAAATACTCGATCGGCGCCGCCGCGACGGAGCTCGGCGTGTCGCGCGCGAAGATGTACACGCTCGCCGAGCGTGCCGGTGGCATTCGCACCGCACGCGATGTGGCGCGCGAGGAGATCGTCGCGGCGCTCGCGGCGACGGCGCAGGACATCGACGCCGCCGCGGCCAAGCTCCGCATCTCGACGCGCGCACTCACGCTGCGCATGACCGAGCTCGGTATCGAACGCGGCTAGCGCCGGCGCAGTTTGCGGCGTGCCGCGAGGTACTTTTGCGACGACGCGAGCTTCACGAGGTGCGGCGCGACGTCGGGGCCGCCCGCAAGATGGAGTGCGATGCCGGTGTGGCCGCACGCCAGCATGCCGGCGCGATCGGCCGCGCGTTCGCACGCGGTGCGATAGGTCTCTAGATCGAGCGAGCCGGCGTGGAGGGTTGCAAGTCGTTCGGTGAGCCGCCGGCGCAACGCCACCGGAAGGGCATAGTTGAGCCGCTCGGCCTCGCGTGCGATCTCTTTCGTCGGTTGCACGTCGGGTTTACCGAACGCGTGCCACAGACCCGCGACGAGGCGCGCGAATCCGTCGGGCTCGTTGCCCGCGACGAACAAGCGATGCGGGCGTGACAGCTCGACGATGCGGCCGACGCGGAACCGTAGCTCTGCGTCGGTGTCGGCTTCGTCGTCGTGGCGCGACCGCGCACGCACCGCGGCGAGGCGCGGGCCGATCACAACCACCGGCGGTGACGCGAGCAGCATGCGCACGTCGGTCGCAGATCGCGTCGGGTCGGCATAGAGCAACGTCGCTGGACCCGCGAGTGCTTTCGCGATCTGAGGATACATCTGCACGACAGCCGCATCGCTCGACGCGCCGATTCGCTTGGCGTCGAACAGCGCCTCCTGATTGAGCGCGGTCTTCGCATCCGGGCACACGAGCTTCGAGGCCTCGCCGAGCAGCAGCATTAGATCTGCGAGCGGACCTTCGAGCTCGTCGTCGACGAGCGCGCGGCGTTCGTGCTCGTCGAGCACGGCGGCGTAGGCCTCGTCGGAGGCCATCGGCTTCGCGGGATTCTCGGCGAGGAATTGCTCGTCTTCCGCGAGCAGCTCGATACCGAGCGCACGGGACAGCTCGTACATCGCGCGCGCGTCTTCGATCGAGCCGCCACCGGCTGCGAGCTCGCGCGCCGACGCGATGATGTCGTCGGGATTCTGCTCCGCTTCGATGAGGGCGAGCCGCGACGTGCTCGCGGAGCGGCCGTGCGCAGCGGCCAGCTCGATCAACCCGCGGCGCGCACCGAGCGCACCTTCGGAGTCAGGCGCGATGAGGACGGCGCGCTGGTACGCCTCTAGCGCTGCGCGCTCGTTGCGGCGTGCGCGTTCGGCGTCGCCGAGCCGTCGCCACAGATCGGCGCGACGCGGATCGCCATCGCCGCGGTCACCGGCGGCATCCCACGCGTGGAACGCGCGCTTGAGCCAGGTCGCAGCGCGATCATGCGCACCCGCTGCGAGCGCGATACGCGCCGCGCACCCGACGCTATCGACATCCTGCGGATAACGCCCGACGATGTACTCGGCGACCGCCGACGCGCGGCCTAGATCGCCGCCAGCCGCAAATGCATCGGCTGCTTCCTCGGTGAGCTCCTTGATGCGGCGCTCGTCGGTGAGCGCAGCCGCGAGCCGCTCGCACGTCTCACCGCGCTCGATCTTCGAGCCGCGCTTGCGCTGCAGCACGAGCAACTTCTCGAGCACGGGGGCATGCATCGCGGACGCGACCCGCAACCAGCAGCGCTCGGCTCGCTCTGGATCGCCGAGCACGTCGAGCGCGAGGTCGCCCAGCGCGTCGAACAAGCGCAGCCGTACGTCGGCATCCTTCGTCGCGCCGGCCTCGCGCTCGAGGCACTCGGCTGCGCGCTCCATGTCGCCGGCTTGCGTCGCTGCCTCGGCGAGGGCGTGCCATGCAGGCGCGCAGTCTGCATCGACGCGCACCGCGGCTTCGTAGTGCTTGGCCGCGTTCTGCGGCTTGAGCGCGCGGACCTCGGCTTGCGCCGCGCGCACGAGACCGGCCGCGACCGCCACGCGGTGCTTGCGCGCATCGGCGTGTTCGGCGAGCGACCCGAGGTGGATCGCAGTCTCGCGCCACAGCTTGCGCGTGAAGCAGCTCTCGCCGAGCGCGAGCGTGATCACCAGGCTCTTTCGATCGAGGTGATGAGCTTCGTGCAGCAGCTGGTGTGCTTCGTCGGCATCGCCGAGCGTGCGCGTCACCATGGCGCAGCGATGGACGAGCTGCGCGAGCAACTCGGGCTCCGTGTCTTCAGGTGCGTTCGCGAGCGTCGTGCGCAGATGATCGGAAGCAGCGGCCGCGCGATCGGTGACGGTGAGCAGATCTGCGAGCGCGAGGTTCGCGTCGAGGTGCATCGGATAGGCGAGCAGGATCTTGCGCAGGCTGCGCTCGGCGGACTGCGTATCGCCGGCGCTCGCTTCCGCTGCTGCGATCTCGACGACGAGCGCGGTCTGAGCGTCTTGCAGCTCGGCGCGCAGCGCGTCGTCGTCGGGTGACAGCTCGGTGGCGCGTTCGAACGTGTGAGCCGCGCGCCGCAGATCGCCGGCCGCGCGGTAGCGGCGTGCGGCCTCGGCGAGCATGCCGAGCTGCTCGGGCCCATCCTCGGCGGCCGCCAACCGCAACAGCGCCTCTGCATGGACGCGTGGATCCGGATCCTGGGCCGCATAGATGACGAGGCGCTCGAGCGCCGGCACGTACTCGGGCAATGCTTCGAGCAGCTGATCGAGCACGGCGGTCGCAGTCGCGCGATCGCCCGTCGTCTCGAGCACGTCGATCAGGCGAAGCCGGAGCGCTGCGATGTTCGCGGCCGGTGCACCGTCGGCGGCCGCTTCGGTGATGCGTTGCGCGAGCACGTCGGCCGCTTCCGCCGAGCGACCTTCGCGCGCGAGCACGCTCGCGTAATCGACGAGGCCGCTGACATCTTCGGGCGCGTGGCCCGCCGCTGCGGCGAGCAGCTGCGATGCCGCCGCCCCGTCACCTGCTTGCTCGAGCGCGCGTGCTTGCGCGCGGAGCGCGACGGCCTTGTCGACGCCGTTCGCGCGATCGGCCATCGCGCCGCGCACCTCGGCGACTTCGCCCCACCGCTTCAAGTCGGTCAAGATCTCGTCGAGCGCGCGCCACGCTTCCATGTCGTTCGGCTTGCGATCGACGACGTGGCGGTACATCGCGATCGCTTGGTCGTGGCGCCCGCTCTCGCGATACAGCCGGCCCGCAGCGCGCAATGCCGCGCGCGCGCGATCATCCTTCGCGAGCTGCGCGACGCGCTCGAACGCCTCTGCAGCCTTCACCGCCGCACCGGCGCGCCGATACAGCCACGCCAGGCGATCATGATGGTCGACGTCGTATGGCTCGAACGCGATCACCGCCTCCATCGCGGTAATCACCTCGAGTGGCTGGTCGAGGTTCTCGTGAACATCGGCGAGCTCTTCATAGAACGCGGCGGCGAGCTCCGGTTTCTCGACAGCGGCACGCGCCTCGTCGTTGAGCAGCAGCGCGAGTTGCTCCCACGAGCCCTGCTCGGCAGCGAGGGCGCGCAGCCGGCGGCGAGCCTCCGGATCGCGCGGGGTCGCGCGCACCATATTGATCGCCGAACGCAGCGCGTGAAGTGGGTCGGCTTCCCGCGTCGGCCAATCGAACCGCGACCAGCGTCGTGTGCCTTCGTCGTCGGCCACACCGCAGTGTAAAACTGGAGCAGACACAAACGCCATCGATCTGGTACGACGCCTGCGTGCTGATTCGTGCGATGAAGGTGGTCGTGCTGGTCGCCGGCTGCCTCGGCGTGATCGGCTTTTTCGAGCCGTTCTTCCAGCACCGCGACCTCGAGGTCAGCGCCCATCGCATCGTGACGGGCTTCGACTGGGAAGAGATCAACCTGACGAAGCGCCGGGCCTACCTGGTCGACTTGAACGACAACCCGGCGATGGAGCAGGCGCTCGGCCTGAACTTCAACAACGCGATTTCGCCGGTGCCGTTCTACTTCATCTCGGCGATCGTGTTCCTTGTCGTCGGCTTCGTGTCGCTCGTTTACGGTCGGCTGAGCGGGTTCGCCGCGCTGTTCTCGCTATCCGCCGCGATGCTCGCACTCGGTGGCTGGATGCGTGAGCTACGCGTCGATCGCGAGCTCGTTCGCGCCGGCGGCGAACGGATGATGACGCACGGTGCGACGCTGCTGCTGATCTCCGGACTGCTCGGGCTCGTCGGCTCGATCATGGTGTTGGTCAAGCGCGAACCTGCCAAGCCCAAGCCACCACCGCCGCCGCCCGACATTCCGCAGGCGCGCGTCGTTCGCTAAGCGCCGAGCGTCACTTGTCGTTCCACGTGTTGTAGATGGTGGCGCCCGCGCCGGCGGCATAGCCAACGGCGCCCCCGCCAAGGCCACCCGCGATCCCCGGCAGGACCGCACCGAGCGGACCGCCAAAGGCGAATCCCGCGACGCCGTAGGCAAGCCCTGCTGCGGATCCGGTGAGCTTCGCCGTCGCCCAACCCTGTCGGTGAGCCTCGCCCCAGTTGATGCCGCCTGCCACTGCCGCCAACTCGCTTACGTCGATCGTCGTCATCGTGTTTTCCTTTCGGTGTATCGACCGAATGTGCAGCCACGATGCCAGACGTGCGTGCGTTTCGAGAGCTCCGGCATTCAAGCGACTTGGCTCCGCCGTCACCTCGAGGACGCGCCGGTTGCACTCGGTTCTCCCAGGCTACTTCGGTATGCCTGCGTCGCTTGCTCGGCGACACCAAGCGCGGCGTGAATCGAGCTAGCTGCCAGTCGCGTAGCCGACGAGGAATTCGCTGAGTGCACCGATGGTGTAGCCGGTGGTGAAACCGCCGAGCGTGCCGATCGCGCCGAACGCCACCGATCCGGGAAGTCCGCCCGCTGCGGTCCCGGCGATCGCGCCGGTGGCCATGCCGATACCTGCACCGATGCCGCCCCATGCTGTTCCGCGTGCGTGGACGCGGCTCCAGTTAACGCCACCCGAGACCGTCACCAATTCATTCATCTCGATCGTTGTCATCGTGTTGCCTTTCGCTTGCGGTCGCGTAGTGCAGCGGCGATGCCAGCGCATGCATTGCGCGGAAGCGCGGCAATCGCGGCAGTTGGCGCGATCGTCATCTCGAGGCTGCGGCGATTGCGCTTGCTCTGCCGGCTGGGAGCTTGCCCCACACGGCGTCGCGGTTTTTGCGACACCACGTGGTGTCTCGGTTTCGGCGACACCGCGCGCGATATGGATTAGATTCGCGGCAGCATGAAGGTTCGGGGGATCCTCAGCGTCGTTAGTCTTATCGTCGTCGTTCAACCAGCCCGAGCCGGCGGCTTGTTCGTACCGGGCTCCGGCGCGGTGTCGACGTCACGCGCGGGCGCTGCGGTCGCATCGGCCGACGACGGCGAAGCGCTGTCGATCAACCCGGCGGGCCTCGCGAAGACCGACGGGCTCAAGCTCACGATCTCGGCGACGCTGATCCAGTACTACATGAGCTTCTCGCGTCGCGGCGCGTACGATCCGATCACGCTCGAGGATCGGCCGTACGAAGGTCAGGACTACGCGACCGTCGAGAACGATCCGAAGCCGCCGCTCGGCATCGGTAAGTTCCAACCGCTGCCCGTGCTCGCCGTCGCGTGGGACCTCGGCGATCGCGTGCCCGGGCTCGCGCTCGCGGCTGGTCTCTACACGCCGAGCGGCTATCCGTTCCGCGACATGTCGAACGGCTACGAGTTCCAGACCGATCCTGCCGCCGACTACACCGGCGCGCCGCCGCCGACGCGCTACGACATCATGGTGCAAGAGAGCGCACTGCTGCTGCCGTCGATCGGCGCGGCGTATCGCATCATTCCCGATCTCGACGTCGGCATCCGCCTCACCGCCGGCCGCGTGCAGAGCAAGACCACCGTCGTCGTGTGGGGCACGCCCGGCAACGTCGAAGAGGACATCAAGAAGGACGCGCTGTTCACCGCCGATGTCAGCGACGGCTTCATTCCCGGGGCCGGCATCGGTGTCACGTATCGGATCGGCCCGATGATCGAGCTCGGTGCGAACTGGACGTCGCCGCTCGTCGTCAAGGCAAAGGGCACCGCGCAGAGCATCCGTGGTCCGAGCGTCGACATGTCGCGCCAGATCGGGCCGGTGCCGGACAACGAAGCGATCTGCGCCGAGGGCGGCACGATGGAGCAGCAGAAGGCGTGCATCAGTCTGCAGCTGCCGATGACCGCCACGATCGGTGGCCGCTACAAGTTCCTCGACGGATCCGGAACCGAAATCGGCGACATCGAGCTCAACGCGAACTGGGAGAACTGGGGCAAGACGTGCGACTTCGCTGACGCCAGCATCATCGACTCCGGGTGCACGGCACCGGGCCAGTACCGCGTGCAGATCGACGCCGGCCTCTATACGAACGGCAACTACGTGCAGAAGATCAACAGCACGAGCGGCGCGAACCAGCTGCGGCTCGGCCTCAAAGACACGTTCGGCCTCCGCCTCGGCGGCAGCTACAAGTTCCCGATGGGCGATAGCAAGATCGTCGCGCGCGGCGGTCTCGCGTACGACACGCGCGCCGCGAAGGAAGGTTGGTTGCGCACGAACTTCGACGGTGCATCGCGCCACACGATCGCGCTCGGCGGTGCGTACGAAGCCAAGTCGTGGCAGGTCAGCGCCGGCTTCGGCTACATTCACGAGGGCACGCAGTCGAACCCGGGCGCGAACGCCGACGGCACCGACTGCAATCCGACCGAGTCGACACTCGGCTGCTCCGGCACCGGTGCGAATCGGCCGCTCGCGGAGCGCCAGGGTCCGGATCCGACGAACCCGCTGCTCACGCCCGACACGCAGTTCGAGAATCCGTACAACCAGGGCTCGATCACGTCGAGCTACCTGATGTTCATGCTCGGCTTCTCGAAGAACTGGTAACTAGTGCACGACGATGCCGCGCGGTAGCGCGATGTCGTCGGTCTTCTCGGGAAACTCCAGCTTGGCGAGGTGCTCGAGCGCTGCGTCGTCGACGAACGTGCCGCGCTCGGGAACGCTGATCACGCCACCGACGAGCTCGGGGATGAACACGAGCGCCTTGCCGGCGCCGTTGTAGCCGAGCTGCACGAACGCTTCGGGCTCGAACTTCATGCACTGCTTCTCGCAACAGAAGAACGGCGCCTTCACGCGGTAGAAGCCTTCGGCCGGTAGCGCGCGCAGCGCACGCGGATCGAAAGTCTTGGGCACGGTCATGCCGTTTTGCGAGAAGTGCGCGCGGTTGTGCGACCACCGCTCGGGGAAGTAGAGGCCGGGGCCGGGATTGCCGTGATTGTGGAAATAGACGAGGCGGCCGGCTTCGACGTCGCCGATCTGCTTGATGGTGCGGTAGAGGCCGCAAGGCGGGAGGTCGGTGGACACGCCGCAATGATACGCTGAGCACATGCGGATCGTGAGCGAGGTGATCGCACGTCCTCTCGAAGCGTGCTGGCGAGCGTTTACCGATCCGACCAAGATGCCGCGCTGGGTCCCGGGGATGCGCGAAGCCGAGCTGGTCGAATTCGATCGCGACGGGCTACCGTACGAGGTGCGCTTCACGTACGCGGCGGGGCTCATCTACTCGCTGCACTACACCTATGACGTCGCCGAGCACGTCGTGCGCTGGGAGCCGGTCGAGATCGAAGGCGAGCGGGGCGGCGTGCGCGGTTTCGCGCGGTTCGAACCGACGGATGACGGCACGCGGTTCACGTACGCGCTCGAGCACGATCAGGGTCGCAAGGCGGCCGAGCGCGCGCTCGACAATCCGCAACAGCTCGCCGAGGCGTTCGCGCGCTGGATGCACGAAGAACGCGACTGAAACGGTTCGCGCGACTCGCCGCGTAACGACTCGGCTTGCGACGCGGAAAGCACCGCGGATACCCAACCACTAACCCGAGGACCTGTGCACGCGGTCTAAGGTGGCGTCTTGCGCACATTCATCATCGCCGTTGCGTTGACCGTCACTGCGAGTACCGCCGCCGCAACTACCGTATCCGGGTCAGTCTCGGGCACGTGGGACGTGGCCGGCAGCCCCTTCATCGTTCAGGGCGACGTCACCGTCCCGACGGGGCAAACGCTGACGATCGCCGCCGGTGTCGAGGTGCGCTTTGATGGCCACTTCAAGTTCATCGTGAACGGTCGGCTCGATGCCCAGGGCACCGCATTCGCGCCGGTGACATTCACGCGCCATCAGGCAACGGCGGCCAGCCGCGGCTGGGGCATCCGCTTTATCAACGCGAACGCGGCGCAGAGCGTGCTCCGGCATTGTGTGGTCGAGTGGAACGACGCGCGCGACGCAACGGTCGGCATCGGCGAGGACGACATGGGCGGTGGCGTCTTCATCAAGAGCTCGAACGTCCTGATCTCGCAGTGCGAGATCCGAAACAACTTCGCCCAGTTCGGCGGCGGCGTCGCTGTGTACGGCACGGCGACGGCCGTGATCGAGCGCAATCGCATCCATGACAACTCGATCGATCCGAACGCGTTGTCGAACTTCGCCGGAGGCGCCGGTCTCGGCCTGTACTCCGCCACCAGCGGGACCGTCGTGCGCAACAACTTCATCTATCGGAACTCGCGCACCGGTGGCAACGACGCGAACTATGAAGGCGGCGGCGGCATGCAGGTGAACAGCGGAAGCCCTGCCGTCACGAACAACACGCTGTGGGGGAACTCGGATCTCAAAGGTAGCGGCATGCATGTGCTGCCGTTCACGGGCAGCGCGATGACGATCGCGAACAACATCGTCTGGGGGAACACGGGCAGCTTTAACTCAGGGCAAATCACGCTCGAGGTCGACTACAACCCGGGCGGCACTCTGTCGGCGAGCATGGTGCTCGGCCACAACATCGTTCAGGGCGGGATCCAAAAGGTCTACCGCAACACCCTCGAGGCGAATATCGCGGGGACCGCCACGTTGACGACCGACCCGCAGCTGTTCGCTCCGGCGACCGGCAGGTTCGAGCTGCGGTCCACGTCGCCGGCGATCGACTCGGCTAACGCCGGCGCGGCGGGCTACGTGAACACCGACTACGACGGCGCTTCGCGAGTCGATGTGACAACGGTTGCGGATACGGGTGCAGGCTCGCCAGCGTATGCGGACCGTGGCGCGATCGAGTTTGTCGACGAGGACGGAGACGGCGTCGCGAACGGTGCCGACAACTGCCTCGGCATCGCGAACGCGAGCCAGCTCGACACCGATCTCGACGGCGCCGGTGATGCATGTGATGCCGACGACGACAACGACGGCTCCCTCGACGGCAACGATTGTAATGCGACGGATGCGACGGTCTATCCGGGCGCGCCGGAGGTCTGCGATGCCGTCGATTCCGACTGTGACGGCGATCTCGTCGAGGGCTTCACCAACACCGACGGTGATACGCAGCCGGACTGCAGCGACACGGACGACGACAACGACCTGTTCCTCGACGGCAACGACTGCCAGCCGCTAAACGCATCCGTGTATCCCGGCGCGACCGAGACGTGCGACTCGATCGACTCCGACTGCGATGGTTCGCTCGTCGATGGATTCCTTAACAACGACGGGGACGCGCTGCCGGACTGCGTCGACGGCGATGACGACAACGATGGCTCGCTCGACGCGAATGACTGTGCTCCGACGAATCCGGCCATTCGTCCGGGTGCGACCGAGTCCTGCGACATGGTCGACTCCGACTGCGATGGATCACTCGTAGACACGTTCCCCAACTTCGATGGCGACTCGCTTCCGAACTGCGTCGATGACGACGATGACAACGACACCTATCTCGATGCGGGCGATTGTGGTCCGTTCGATGCCTCGATATATCCGGGCGCCACGGAGACGTGCGACGGGGTCGACTCCGACTGCGACGGTTCGCTCGTCGATGGTTTCCCGAACAACGACGCGGATGGGCTGCCGGACTGCGCCGATGCCGACGACGACAACGACGGCGTGCAGGACGGGCTCGACTGCAGTCCGTTCGACTCCTCGATCCGGCCAGGCGCGACCGAGGCCTGCGACATGGTCGATTCGAATTGCAACGGCTCGCTCGTCGATGGGTTCACGAACACCGACGGCGACGCACAACCCGACTGCGTGGATGCCGACGACGACAACGACACAGCCGATGACACCGCGGACTGCGCCCCGCTCGATGCCACGATCTATCCCGGAGCCGCCGAGGCATGCGACATGATCGACTCGGACTGCAACGGCTCGCTCGTCGATGGCTTCACCAACACGGACTCGGACTCACAGCCGAACTGCGTCGATCCGGACGATGACAACGATAGCTCCAACGATCCAGACGACTGTGCATCGTTGAACCCGGCGGTGTACCCAGGTGCGCAGGAGACCTGTGATGGGATCGATTCCGACTGCGACGGTTCGCTTGTCGATAGCTTCCCGAACGTCGATGGTGATGACGAGCCCGACTGCATCGACACCGACGACGACGACGATGGGGTTCCCGACAGCACCGATAACTGTCCCCTGCTTCCGAACCCGGACCAGACGAACACCGACGGGATGGGCGCCGGTGATGCATGCACTGACGATCGCGACGGCGATGGCGTCCTCGACGTTGCAGACAACTGTGCTGGCGTCGCGAACGCCGACCAGCTCGATACCGACGCGGACGGCAGCGGCAACGCCTGTGACATGGACGACGATGGCGACGGAGTCGTCGACGACAACGACGTTTGCCCGATCGTCGTCGACGACCAAGCGGACCTCGACGAAGACGGCGAGGGTGACGCATGCGATCCGGATGTCGATGGTGA
>DATDCH010000296.1:0-9091 GCA_036524455.1 Kofleriaceae bacterium
GACGACGCCCAGGTGCAGGCCGCACATGGCGTCCGGGTGATCGGCCACCAGGTCGAGGAACGGGCAGCGGTGCAGATCGACCCTGGCGGCGTGCCCCTCGACGGTCACCCGCGGGTCGAAGCCGAGCGGGCCCAGCGCGCCGACGACCGCACGGCACGCGGCGAGTACCGCGCCGCGCGGGCCGAGCTGCGCAACGCACGCGGCGCGCTCGCACGCGGCGATCAGCGAGCTGCGTCGGAAGCCTGCGCTCGCGCACGTGCACGTGCACCGACGTTGCCCGAAGCGATCGAGCTCGAGGCGGTGATCGCGCAAGCGCGCGGCGATGGTGCGCGCGCACGCAAGCTGTTCCAGCTGTGGCTCGATGGTGGCGCCGACGATCCGGTCGGCGAAGAGCACGCGCGCTCGCTGCTCAACCGGTAGCCGCTACTGCTGCATCACGAGCGCGAGCACCGCGCCCGCACCCGCGCCGAGCGCGAGCAGCACGACGACCCACCAGATCCACTTCGCGCCACCACCTGAGACCGGCGAGACCTCGGTCGGCGGACCACCCGCGGGATACATGTGCGGCTGAGCCTGCGGATACGACATCTGCGCGATGCGGTCGACCGCGTGATTCGGCGACGCCTGCGGGTAGCTCGCCGGAGTCTGTGGTTGCTGGAGCAGGTGATTCGGCGTGCCGGTGCCCGGCGTGACGCCACGCGGCTGTTGCTGGGTACCGACCGCATGCACCGGGCCGGCCGAGCCGGCGGGCATCGGTGGTGGCGCGATGTTTGGCATCTCGCCTCGTCGCGTCTCGAGTAGCTCGGGACCACTCGGTGGCTGCGGCTGCAGCCGCGACGACGACTGCGCCGACACCGGCAGCGGCGTTGCGAGCGGATTGCTCTGCTCGCGCGCGGAGTCGAGCACCTCTTGCAGCGCGTGCGCGAGCTGCGTGACGTCGGCGTAGCGGTTGTTCTTGTCCTTCTCGAGGCACTTGAGGATCACGCGATCGGCCATGCCCGGCAGGTTCGCTTTCGCATTCGCCTGCGACGGAGACGCCGGCGTTTGCTTGAGCTGCGCGGTGATCAGCCCCGCGGGGCCCTTCGCATCGGGGAACGGCAAGCGTCCCGTGATCATCTCGTAGGCGACGACGCCGAGCGCGTAGACATCGCTGCGACCGTCGAGCGGCTTGCCCATCAGCTGCTCGGGCGACATGTACTCGAGCGTGCCGAGCGTTTGTCCTGTCGCGGTGAGCTGCGGCGATTGCGGATCGATCGAATCGCCGCGCATCACCTTCGCGATGCCGAAGTCGAGGATCTTGACGAACTCGGGATTGCCGGGCCGACTCTCGAGGTACACGTTCTCGGGCTTGAGATCGCGATGCACGATGCCCTGCGCGTGTGCTTCGGCGAGCGAGCTGCACATCTCGATCAAAATCTTGAACATCCGCTTCCAGTCGAGCGGTGCTTGCTCGTGGAAGACCTGGTGCAAGCTCTTGCCTTCGAGCAGCTCCATCGCGATGTAGAGCGTGCCGTCGGGAGTTTGATCGAAGTCGTACGTGGTGATCGTGTGCGCGTCGCGCAGGTTGCAGAGCACCATGCCCTCGCGGCGAAAGCGCGCGACGAGGTTTTCGTCCTTGGTCATCTCCGGATGCAGGAGCTTGAGCGCGACCTTGCGGCCGGTCGCGAGCTGCACGCCGCGATACACCGCGCCAAAGCCGCCTTCGCCGATCTTCGATTCGACTTTGAAGCGGTTGTTGAGCACGGTCTCGAGGTAGATGTCGTCGCGATTGATGCCGCGACCGCGCGGACCCGCTCGCGGGATCGTCTTCTGCGGTTGCGATTGCGGCTGCTGCTTGACCGGTTGACCTGCAGGAGGCGTCGCGGTTCGCTGCGGTGCGATCGCGGGGCCACCAGGACGTGCGGCGGGTGCGGGCGAGCTTGCCGGTGTGGCCGCAGCGGGCGGACGATTCGCCTGCAGCCTGTACCCGCATACACCGCAGAACCGGGCATTCGGCTCTAACGGCGAACTACACGAAGGGCAGTTCATCCCAGGCAAATTCTCGCAGAAGTATCGAGGGTTCGCATCTAAGTTCCCGCCTTTTTCGTCTAGCAGTTCATGAGTATAAGGCTGACCAAAACGAGCACGATTGCACCTGCAATTACAGGCAGGACCCAGCGCCTGCGTGTGCGTTCAACGGGTGCAGGTGGCAACGACTCGACAGCCTTGTCATCGCCCACCAACAGTCGGATGCGCGGACCGCCGGGGCCGAACTCGATGCTGACGGGAACATTGCGGGTCACCGGCGTCTCGGTCACGCGATGGCCCTCCACGTAAGTGCCGTTCGAGCTGCCGAGATCGACGAGGACCCACGCATGCGACACGGGCTCTGTCGCAGAAACGTGGGGCGTTTCGATCACCCGTAGCTCGGCGTGGCGCGAGCTCGCGTCGATGTCGCGATGCGGATCGAACGACACTTCGCAGTCCGGATGGCGCCCGAACCGAATGCGCGAGCTCGCTGGAAATTCCTGGCGCTGCCCGCGCCGGCTCCCTGCGATGTGGTCGATGACAACACGCATGCAACGAACGCGTCACACACCACGCGTTCAGCGCGAGTTTAGCCCTGCTTACCTGCCGCCGGCCACCCAGGCGATCGCGCATGCGAGTCCCGCGATGACGAGGTACCACCACCAGGCGAGCGGTTGCGCACGTAGGCGCTTGCGCGCAGGGCCCGAGATGTCCTCGATCGGCAGCGCGGTCGACGGTACGCGCATACCGACGCGCGAGCGCAGCACCGCGTGCTGCCCGGTGACCGGAATCGACGGCGGAATCGACGAGGTCGGCAGGCCGATCTTCGCGGCGAGCCGGCGCGCGACGTACGAGGTCGACGTCAAGGCGGGGTCGCCTTCCTTCTGCGGATCGAACTCGCGAAATGTGGGCAGATCCTCGTCGCTCTTCGGAGGGATAAGCCGCTCGCCGGCGACGTCGACGACGATCACGGTGATGTTGTCGGTGCCTCCGGCCGCGCGTGCCGCAGTGACGAGCAGCGACACCGCTTCAGCGATCGAGTGCGGCTCCGACATCAATAGGCGCAGCGCAGGGTCGGTGACGAGGCCGTGGAGGCCGTCGCTACACAAGAGGACGCGATCGCCGCGGCGCAGCTCGATGATCGAAAGGGAAGGCTCGACGTCGTCGCCGACCCCGAGCGCCTGCAGGATCGCCGAGCCGGCGCGCTCCGCTTGCTCCGGGTCGTGGCCGGCAGCGATGAGTGCGCTCGACAGCGATTGATCGCGGGTGACCTGCACGATCTCCTGGGAACGCAACACGTAGACGCGCGAGTCGCCGACGGTTGCGACGACGAGCCGATCGCCAACGATGCCGGCGGCTGACACCGTGGTGCCCATCCCGCGCAGGCCGGGCTCGCGCTTGGCCATCGCGTGGACATCGTGGTTCGCAACGCGTGTCGCGCGGCGCAGCAGGCGCGCGAACACTTCCGGATCGCGCGTCGAGCCGGTGTTCTTCATCTCGCGCCAGATCACCTGTGCGGCGAGCTCGGATGCGACCTCGCCCCCTTCGACACCGCCCATGCCGTCACACACGACGAGTACGGGACCGCGATCGCTGTCGCCCTGCCACGGCTCGCCGAGGTCGAGCACCTTCGCGTTATCGAGATCACCGACGAGAAAAACGTCCTCGTTATGCTCGCGCACCTGACCGACGTCGCTGGCGGCGCCGATCGTGAGCGCGAGACGAGGAGCGTTGGTCAACGTTCGATCCGCAGCAGCTGATCGCCCATGCGAACGTGATCGCCGTTCTTGATCGACGTCGGTCCGCTGAGTCGCACGAACGTCCCGTTCGAGCTGCCGAGGTCCGTCAGCAGTGCACGACGGCCATCCCAGGTGATCGCTGCGTGCCGGCGCGACATGAACGCGTCGTCGCGAAACACGATGTCGCCTTCTTCGCGGCCGAGCACGACCTCCTCGCCCATCAGATGACGGATGTCGCGATCCCCGCCCGACGGAATCAGCTGCAGGAGGCGTCCCCACGGATCGCGCGGCGGCGACCCGAACAGCGCGACACCGTGGCGCACGAGCGGATGCACGGTGCGCTCTTCCTGCGCGACGCGCTCGAACCGCAACACCTCGCGACCGACGAGGATGATCGTGCCATCGGCGAGCTCGACCGAACCATCGGTCTTCTTGAACACGCCGTTCGTGGTGTCGATCGGATGGATCTTGATGTTGCCGTCGGAGCTGCGCTCGATACGCGCGTGCTGGCGCGCGAGAAAGCGATCCTCGTCGAACGCGATGTCAGCGCCGGTGCGACCGACGATCGTGTCGTCGGAAGCGAGCGGGAATCGCTGCCCGTCGCTGCCGTCGCGATTGACGAGCACTGCGGTGCCCCACGCCGCGCCCGACGGACGCGCCGCCGACTCGCGTGCTGCGCTCGGCGGTGACGATGACGAGCTCGCCCGTGGCATCGGCGACACAACGGATCCCGAGCGCACGCCATCAGACGCGAGCGTTCCCGCGTGCGGATCGATCGCGGCGTTGAGCTTGGGCGCCATCGCCGGTGCCGCTGCCGGAATCGGTTGGTTCGTCGGCGGTCGCGCGCGCGGCGAACCGGCGCCCGGATCGGTCGGCGCGATCGCGTTTAAGTGCAGACCGCACTGCTGGCAGTACGCGAAGCCCGTCGGCGTCGACGTCCCGCAGCGCGGGCACGTGATCGTGCTCCCGGCGGCCGATGGGCGCAGGCCTTGGGTCGGTACGCTCGGCCCGCTCAGCGGCGAGCCGGGCTGAACACCCGGCGGCATCATGCCCTTCGGCTGCAGCATCGGCCCCGGCGTCGCGAACGGTCCCCCTGGCGGCATGCCCGGCGGCGGCATGCCCGGCGGTGGCATGCCCGGCGGTGGCGCCATCATCGGCGCACCGAATGCCGGCGCGCCGGGCGTGGTCGCTCCGAGCGCGGCACCGCAGTTACGGCAAAATTTCATGCCAGGAGGGTTTTCCCCACGACACGCTCCGCACATCACGGGCAACCCCGCCCCACCACCGGGAGTCTGCGAGGGTGCGGCCGTAAGCGCGGTGCCGCAGTTCAAGCAGAACGACGACCCCGGCGGGCTTTGGTGGCCACAAGCAGAACAACGCAGCATCACACCCCTCTTGCACCGAGTTTCTCGAAAAGCCACGCGGTGGGAAATGGCCCGGGGCCGGTTTGCAACGGGGGGAGCGTCTTGCTATCACCGGCCCGCCCCGTGGTTCATAAACTAGCAGACGTGCTCGGAAAACTCGCCATCCTTCTGGCGCTCGTGCAAACCGCTTGCGTCGAGTCCGCGATCCGCACCGCACCGTTCCGATCGCGCCCCGACGCGGCCGATCCGGGATCGCTGCGCGGACCGTTTACCGGGCGCGTGCTCGACGCGACGACAAAGGCGCCGATCGCAGGCGCGCTCGTCTACGCGGCGTGGACGCTCGAGCGCGGCACAGCGCTCGCCGAACCGGCGGGCGCGCGCGAAGTCGTCGGCTCGACGGACGCAGGCGGCAACTATCGGATCGCCTCGCTGCGCTCGCTGCCGTCGCACGCGCGCGTCACCGATTTCACGCTCCTCGTCTATAAGCGCGGCTACGTCGCGTATCGCAGCGATCGTCGCTTCCACGATCTGGGCTCGCGCATGGATTTCGCGCAGACCGGCAATCAAGTGCTGCTCGAGCGCTGGCGCAACGAGCTCTCGCACTCGCGGCACCTGCGCTTCGTCGGCTCGGGCACCGCGGTCGCCGCGCTCACGCAGTGGGAGCTCGCCGATGCGAGCGCCGAGCTCGACGGTAAGCGTCCCGCCGGCGAAGATCTGCGGCCCGGCCGCGAAGGCAACTACGTCGTCGCCGCGCAGCTGCTCACAGACGTCGACATCAAGGCGCGCACGAAGTACGACGGCCAGTTCGAAACCGGTCCGCTCTCCGACGAGCCCGACACCGCGACGTACAGCTCGCAACACTTCAAGGCGCTCGCGCGGCCCGAGACGTGGGACGTCGCGATTCGGCTGTGGCGCCTCGAGCCCGCGAAGGCGCAGGAGCGTTACGAAGAGCTGCTCACGCAGCTGCCCGGTATCACCGAGAAGGACGACATCGCGAGCCGCTCGTTCATTGCGAACGAAAACGAGATCCGCGGCGTCGGCTTCCTCGACGGTACACGTGGCGTCGTCGTGCTGATCACGTGCGGCGCGAACCAGTGCACGTCGCCCGACGACGCGAGCGCACTCGCGAACGGCGTCTACAACAAGCTCAAGCAGCTCGTGCCCGCTGGAGGTATGAAGTGAAGCGCGTCGCAGCGGCCATCGCCCTCACGTTGTTCGCGGGGCAAGCACACGCGTGGGAAGCGCAGACCACGCAAGCGGGGCTCGCCGAGCAAGCGGCGTTGTCGTCACGGCTCCACAAGCGGCTCGTGTCGCTCGGCTTCACCGGCGGTCTGTTCGAGCCGCTGACGATTCCGCCGAAGGACGCGCCGGCGCTGATGCACGATCTCGAGCTGCTGTCGCCGAGCCACGGCTCGGTGCCCGATAAGCGCGGCCGGCAAACGGCACTCGCATGGATCGCGGCAGGTGCGTCGCTCGCGGACGTACCGGCACGCCACGCGGTTCATCACTTCTACGATCCGGCGACGAAGCAGGGCTGGCAACGCCCCGAGCGCGGTGTGTTCTCCGGTCTCTCCGACGCCGTGCGCGAGGCGATCGGTCGCGTGTCCCTGCCCTCGAAGGGCATGCCGGCGCCCGACTGGATCCTGTCGAAGGACAATCCATTCCACCTCGGCGCGTTCCTCGATCAGTACGGCAAAGCAGTCAGTGCCGCGACGCCGGGCGAACGCTCGCGTCACATGGCAGCGGCGCTCGTCGCAGCAGGTGCGATCCTCCACGTGCTCGGCGATCTCGGTTCGCCGTCGCGCGTGCGCGGTGACGAAGCCGCGCACTTCGAGCCACTCGGCGGCGGTCCCGACGACCTCGGCTCGCGGTTCGAGCGCATCGCGGCTCTCGCGTTCGGCCGGCTCGGTGTCCCGGCGCCATCGCGCGTGATCACGCGAACGCGGCTGCGTGACTTCTTCTCCGCCGCCGATGGCAGCGGGCTCGCCGACATGGTCGCGCGTACGTACTTCTCGACCCACACGCTGCCCGAGCCCACCCGCGTCGGCGATGACACCAAGCCGCGCCTCGTGCGTGCGCAACCCGCGCTGCCCTCGCGCCTGAATCTCATGGCGGCGAGTCGCGACGACGGCACCACGCTGCGCGCGCAAAGCGGCACCTGCCTCGCTCGCTACAAGGTCGATCGCGGTCTGCTCTCGTTCAACCTCGACGACGAATGCATGCTCGAGCAGATGGCCGTGATCCTGCCCGAGGTCGCCGCGTACGAGACCGGCCTGCTCGAATTCTTGCTGCGCGGTGAGCTCACGATCCAAGCAGGGCCTCAGATCGTCGTTTCCGGCAAAGGCCTCGGTGCGGGGACGCTCGACGTGCTCGTCGAGGACGACCTCGGCGTGCGCAAGAGCATCGGCAACGCGCAGATCGCGGGCGGCAAAGAAGAGCTGTTGCGCGTGCCGGCGGCGCAAGGCACGCGCATCGTCGCCGTGTTTCGCGGCACCGACGCGGCCGGCGAGCCGATCGTCGCGGTCGGCGCGCTAGCGCTGACGCAGTAGGCGGCGGTCAGCTCTCGACGCGGCGGGCGAGCTCGAGCACCTCGAGATCGCGCGGCCACACCGCGCGCAGCAGATCCAACAGGCCCTTCGCGCTGACCTTGTCACCTGCATCGATGCGCTCGCGCGCGCCTGCGATCTGCGCGCGCTTGAGCTCGGGCGCGAGCAGCGATGCCTTCGTCGCAGCCTCGGCGCGCACCATCTCATCACCTGCGCGGCTCGCGAGCCGAGCGACTTGGGACCAGAAGTAACCCGCTTGCGGGTGCTGCACGCCTTCAGCGGCCTCGGCGGCCATGCGCGCTTCGTCGATCGCGCCGCCGGATTCGCCGAGCCGCTCCGAGACGCGCGCGAGGTCGAGCCACGCCCACGCGAAGACCGGGTCATCGGCGACGACCTGCTCGAGCTCGTTGCGCGCGTCCTCGATCGCGCCCTGCTCGACGAGCACGTGGGCGAGCCGCCAGCGCGGCGCCGGTGCAGCGGCATCGCGCTTGATCTGCGCGCGCAGCTGCTGCTCGCGCACGATCGGCAGGATTTCGCCATCTTCGTCGAACACGTCATCCGCGTACTCGCCGTCGCGATCGAAGACGAGATCAAATGCGTCGAGCTGACCCGCGAGCCAGCGATCGAGCCGCGTGCCGTCGCACACGTCGTCCTCGATCGACTCCTCGGCGCGCCAGATCTTGCCCTTGTGGTCGATCGCGATCGCGTCGCCGTCGATGGTCGCGAACTGCCAGCGCCCGTTGTCGAAGCGCACCTCGTGCGAGCGCATGATCTCGACGCTCTCGAGGAAGATCCGCGCACCGTCGCAGCGCGCGTACAGCTCGATCAGTGGCGCGGGTAGACCGCTCGGCAGCTCTTCGGCCGGCGCATCGACGTCGTGGAGGCCGGGCGGCGCATCCTCGAGCTTGGCGAAGATGCGATCGAGCGGCTCGCCGTCGTCCCGCTTCCTCGCCATGCTCGATCGTACCGCGATTCGCGCCGATTATCTGAACACAGCTTGGTCGGCACCGAGCGCTGAGTAGAAGGTCGGCACCTTACCGCTGGCGGCGAAGTTACCGTCCTTGAGCTGGAACACGACGTCGGTGTCGAAGTGCGATTCCGCCACGCCCGTGACCTCTTCGATCGAGTGCACGCGCAGCGCGCCGTCGGCGGCGCGGCCAACGTGGACGACGATCTCGAACGCCGTCGCGACGAGCTCGCGAATCGCCACGTCGGAACCGAACGGCTGCGTTGCACGGGCGAGCATCGCGACCCGATTGAGCACCGCGTTCGCGCCTTCACCGGTGGCGGCGACGATCGCGCCGTCGACCGACGAGCTGAGCGCTTGCACGAGCGACATCGCCTCGCGGCCGCGCACTTCACCGATGACGATGCGATCCGGTAGCAGCCTCATCGCGGTCCCGAGCAGCGTGGCGAGATCGATCTCGCCGGCCTT
>DATDCH010000297.1:0-7730 GCA_036524455.1 Kofleriaceae bacterium
CTAGAAGCACAACGGTGCCGATGGTCGCGAGCACGAGCTTCACGAGGATCCAGTAGTGGCGGAATAGCCCCCACTCCGTGCCGAGGGACTGGACCAGCCCAGTCAACATCGCAGCGAGGCTGAACGGAACGATCGCGAACCAGCCGATCAGGCTCATCGTCAGGTACGCGCCACGCGCGAGCTCACCCTCGGCGGTGGTCAGGCCCGCGATCGCGACGACGAGATACGCCACGACGGTGCCGAGCCAGCCGACCGAAGCGGTCACGTGCGAGGTGAGCGCGAGCTTGCGAAGAGCGGGCCTCATGGGCTTATCGATCCGGTCACAGTATAGCTCGGCAAACGACGCCTCACTGCCACGTGCTCTCGCCGCCGCACGCAAGCATGCGTTTGCCCATGTACGGGTTCTGCAGATCCGCCGACGGTTGCACCCACTTCTTGTAACCGCGGACCATCGGGCACTCGAAGACGTGTTGTCCACGCGCCAGTGCCTTGTCGCTCGCGAGCAGTGCGATGACGTGACGGCTCACCTCACCGAACGCATCGCGCGCCGCCTTCAGATCGGATGCCGTGGCGAGCTTCTCGGCACCCTCCGCGATCGCGGCAAAGTGCGGTGGTGATGGCTGCGCGCCGGTCTTGGCCGATGCTTCGATCTCGCGCGCCGCGTCGGCGACCCCGTTCAGCTCGTCGGCCGCCAGGAGAGCACGCGCGCGCTCGTAGGCGGCAAGGATCGCTCCGGCTGGCCCGTGCGATTCGGATCGCTCCGTCATCGGCACTGGATCACTCACCGGTGGCGCTGTCGTCGTCGCGGTGTTCTTCGAGCACGCCCCGGTGATGATCGCCAGAGCTACAAGGATGTTGGTCGAGGTCATTCGACGATCACCTAGCACGACTCGGACGCTAGCCGCGATATCGACGGAGGGTGTCTTCGCTCGTGAAGTACATCACCTTGCCGGAAGCATCCTGCACGATGACCGCCGTCGCCTTGTCCACATTCTCCCCAGTCACGGGGTCGCGCGCAGTTCGGATTCCCGGTTGCTGCGTCAGCTTGTCCTTGCACATCGCGCAGCAGCCGAAATACGTGCGGCCTTCGACATCGACGGGAATCTGCGCGCGTCCCATGAACTGGTCGTTCACCATGCAGACCTGACTCGCATCGGTGACGCGGATCATTCCTGCGGGTAACACCGCGAGCGTGGGTTGCGTCACTTCGGGCGCCGCTGCCGTGCTTCCGCGATCACACGCGACGGCACCCAGGAAAAGGATGGGGAAGAGCAGCTTGATCACGGGCTCCTCCATACGCAGTCGTCGTGCCAGCGCAAGCGCGCGACTGTTCGCGGCAGGCTGTGACCGGCTCGGTTACAGGTGGTTGTCCCGGTAACGCTCGCGACTACGATCGCCATCAGGCTGTGCGAGGTTTGGAGGCGTACCCCGCACCGTCGAGCGTCTCGATCAGCTGCGTCACGGACGCCTGCGCCGCATCGTGTTTCACGACAACGATGCCACCGCGGATGTTCACGTCGACCTTGCCGACGCCTTCGAGCTCGCACAGCGCCGAGCTGACGTGGTTGATGCACGACGGGCAAGTCATGCCGTCGACTTCGAGAATCGTGTCTTGTTGCTCGTTCATGACGATGACTCCTACGAGATGGCCCCTTGGGACCGTTCACTCGAATGACGCAGAGGTCGGCGGCGCATTACAGACGATCGAGCGTAGACTTCGCGCGATGCGCGACGCGCCATTCGAAGACCCGGATCCCGGTGAGCCACCGAGCGCCGAAGTGATAGCCGCGCTCGTCGCGAACCATCGCGAGTTCCTGCGGTTCATCGAGCGACGCGTCGGCAACCGAGATGTCGCCGAAGAGATCCTGCAGAACGCGTTCGTGAAGAACCTCGACAAGTTCGACACCGTTCGCGAGACCGCGATCGGCTGGTTCTACCGCGTGCTGCGCAACGCGGTCATCGATCATCGGCGCCGCGCGTCGGTGGCCGAGCGACGCCTCGACAGCTACGCGATCGATCAGCAGGCGAGTGAGATGCGCGACGACGAGCTCCACGGCATCGTCTGCAAGTGCGTCGGCGAGCTCGCGACTACGCTCAAGCCGGAGTACGCGAGCGCACTCCGGCGCATCGAGATCGACGGCATCTCGGTCAAGGACTACGCCGATGAGATCGGCATCTCCAGCAGCAACGCAGGTGTTCGTGTATTCCGCGCGCGTGAGGCACTACGCAAGCAGGTCTCGCGCGCGTGCGGGACCTGTGCCACGCACGGCTGCCTCGATTGCACGTGTGGCGCGCCGGCGCCATCGACTGGATGCGGCCACTCTTGAATCACGACGTTCTCTCGGTGACAGCGAGCGAGCCGAGCTTCTGCTTCGCGCTGCGACGCAAGTGGAAGCTGCGCCATACGACATAGACAGAAGGCACGACGAAGAGCGTGAGGATCGTGAGCGACACGAGGCCGCCCCACATGGGTGCGGCGATCCGCTTCGCCAGATCGGATCCAACGCCATCGTCGAGCAAGATGGGAAGTAAGCCGAACACGTTGGCGAGCACGGTCATGAGGAGCGGCCGCACGCGCTTGACCGCTGCCTCGAGCGAGTGCTCCACCAGTTCGTGCTTCGTGTTGATGGTCCCGGCCGCGCGCCCTGCATCCCACGCCTCGTCGAGATAGACGACCATGACGCTCGCGGTCTCGGCGGCGACGCCTAGTAACGCGATCATGCCCACCCACACGGCGATCGACGTGTTGAATCCGAACATCCACAGCGTCCAGATCGCGCCGACCGCCGCGAACGGGACGCTGGTCATCACGATCAGCGATTGCGCCGCGCCGCGGAAGTTCAGATAGAGGATCACGAACACGATCGCGAGCGTGAGCGGCAGGATCCACGACATCCGCGTGCGGACGCGCTCGAGGAGCTCGTACTGTCCCGTCCACTTGAGCTGGTAGCCCGGTGGGATCTGGACCTCGGCCGCGACCTTCTCCTTCGCCGCGTCGACGTAACCACCGACGTCGCTGGTGTCGATGTCTACGTAGACCCAGCCGTTGATCGATCCGAGCTCGCTCTTGATCATTGGCGGTCCCATCACGGTCTCGATCTTCGCGAGCTGGCCAAGTGGCACGAACGCGGCGGTCGCTTCTGATCCGCCCAGTGAAGGCGCGATCGCCGTTGGACCGGCATCCATTCCACCACCGCCCATCCCGCCGTTCGCACCGCCGCTCGCTCCGCCACCCATTCCCATCCCCCGTCCACCCGACGTCGAGCCGGTCACCATCGACGCTGGACCAGTCATCGGGGCCGCCGTAGCCGCACCGCCGATCGGCAGCGGGCGCGGGGACATCGGTTCAATGGGCACCAAGATCGCGCGCAGCTTCTCGATGTCGTCGCGAAGCTCGCGTGGATAGCGAACGTTGATCTTGTAGCGCTCGCGGCCCTCGTACGTCGGCGCCACGTCCATTCCGCCGATCGAGCTCTCGACGACATCGAGCACCTCCGCGACGGTCAAGCCGTAGCGGGCGATCTGCTCGCGATCCGGCGTGACGTCGATGAAGTACCCGCCGAGCTCCCGCTCGGCGTAGACGCTCCGCGTGTTCGGAAGCGTGCGCAAAGTCCGCTCGAGCTGATCGTTGATCTGGGTGATGACCTGCAGGTCGGGCCCGAAAACCTTGATGCCGATGGGCGTGCGGATGCCGGTCGACAACATGTCGATGCGTGCCTTGATCGGCATCGTCCACGCGCCCTGCACACCGGGCAGCTTGGTTTTCGCATCGAGCTCAGCTACCAGCTTCTCGACGGTCATGCCCGACCGCCATTCGCTCCGCGGCCGGAGGTGCACCACGGTCTCGAACATCGACAGCGGCGCCGGATCGAGCGCACTGTCCGCGCGACCGGCCTTGCCGAACACGCGCTCGACCTCCGGAACCGACTTGATCTGTTGGTCCTGCCAGGTCAAGAGGCGCTTGGCCTCAGCGATCGAAAGGCCTGGCACGGTGATCGGCATGTAGAGGAGATCCTGTTCGTAGAGCGGCGGCATGAACTCGGAGCCGAGCCGCGTGAACGGGATCGCCGTCACCGCCACCAACGCGAGTATCACCACGATCACGAGATACCGGGCACGCAGACACGCTCGCAGCACGGGACGGTACACGGCGATGAAGAACCGGTTGATCGGGTTCCGCCGCTCCGGTCGAATGCGACCGCGCAGGAGCGTGACCATCAGCGCTGGGACGAGCGTGATCGCGAACACCGATGCGAACGCCATCGAGAACGTCTTTGCCAGTGCGAGCGGCCGGAATAGCCGACCCTCCTCGCCTTGCAGCGCGAACACTGGCAGGAATGCGATCGTGAGCACGAGCAGCGCACCGAAGATCGAGGGACCGAGCTCGCGCGCCGACTCGATCACGAGCTCCTTGCGGTCGACCGTGCGGCCCTCGCGCTCCGCGTCCGCGATCTTTCGATGCGCGTTCTCGACGAGCACGCACGCCGAGTCGACCATGTCCCCGAGCGCGAGCATCACGCCGGCGAGCGACATGATGTTGATCGTGACGTCGAGGTAGTAGAACGCGATGAACGTCGACGCGCTCGCGACGGGTAGTGTGATCGCAGCGACCAGTGTCGAACGGAAGTGGAACAAGAACACGCCGATCACGAGGACTACGATTGCGAGGATCTGGAGGAGGTTCGTGCCGAGCGTCGTGATCGAGTCCTTGATCAGGTGGCTGCGGTCGTAGACCGGAACCACCTTGACGCCTGGCGGCATCGACGCCTGGACCTGCTCGAGTTTGGCCTTGACGCGATCGATCACGTTCAGCGCATTCTCCCCCGAGCGCATCACCACGATCCCGCCGACGACCTCACCGCGCCCGTCGAGCTCGACCAGGCCACGCCGGATGTTGCCGCCGATCGTGACGTCGGCGACGTCGCGGATGCGGATTGGCGTGCCGCGCGCGTCCGTCGCAATCACCGCGAGCTCGAGATCCTCAACGCTCGTGACGTAGCCTCGCCCGCGTAGCGCGTACTCGTGCTGCGCCATCTCGATCACTCGCCCGCCGACCTCGGCGTTTGCACCGCGCACCGCGGCGGCGATCTGACTGACCGAGACGTTGCGCGCCTTCGCTCGCTCGGGATCGATCTGGATCTGGTACTGCTTCTCGAACCCGCCGACGCTCGCGACCTCGGCGACGCCTGGCACGCTCTGCAGCGAGTAGCGCAGCGACCAATCCTGGAACGAGCGCAGCTCTTGGAGCGAGTGCTTGCCAGTCGTATCGACGAGCGCGTACTGGTAGATCCAGCCGACGCTCGTGGCGTCGGGGCCGATCTGCGGCGTGACGCCGGCGGGCAGCTTATCGCGCACCCGCGCTAGGTACTCGACGACGCGAGAGCGCGCCCAATACAGATCCGTGCCGTCTTCGAACACGACGTACACGAACGACATCCCGAACATCGTGAAGCCGCGAACCGTCTTGACGTTCGGCGCGCCGAGGAAGGTTGTCGTGATCGGATACGTGACCTGATCCTCGATCAGGTTCGGGTTGCGCCCCATCCACTCGGTCGCAACGATCACCTGTGTGTCGGACAGGTCGGGCAACGCGTCGAGCTGCGAGCGGGTCGCGCTCACGACGCCCCAGATCGCGAGCACGATCGTGGCGCCGAATACGAACACGCGTTTGCGAGCCGAAACGTCGATGATCCGGGCGATGATCCCGAGTCGCTTCTCAGTGTCCGGCATGGCCGCCGCCCGGAGCACTCGTCGCACGCAACCGGCTCTCGGAGTCGAGCAGGAACTGGGCGCCGGTCGCAACGCGCTCGCCGGCGACGAGGCCCGCGTCGATCCGGTAGTAGCCCCCGACGCTAGCCCCGAGCTTCACTTCCCGCGGCTCGGCATGCGTGCCGTGGACGACGAACACGATCGAGCGTTTGCCCGTACGGATCACCGCTGATTCGGGGATCGCGAGCCCGCGACCGAGCTGGAGCTCGAGCTCGACGGTGACGAACGCACCGGGCATGACCGACGCATCAGCGTTCGCGAGCTCGAACCGTGCCTTGCGAGTCCGCGTGCGCTCGTCGATCGTCGGGTAGAGGAACCCGACCTTCGCGGCGATCGGTTCGCGCCGACCTTCAACCGCGAGCGTCGCAGCGGTCCCGACCTTGACGTCGCCGACATTGGCCTCGTAGATGTCCGCGAGCACCCAGACGCGGGACAGATCCGAGATGGTGTAGAGCTCGAGTGACGGATCGATGAAGAGCCCTTCGAACGCCTGCTTCGCGACGACAACACCAGCCCGCGGAGCGACGATCTGGAACGTGCGCTGCGGCTCACCGGTCCGCTCGACGTTCTCGATGAGCGACTTCGGTACCTCCCACAGCGCGAGCCGCTTGCGCGCCGCATCGAGAAGCTCGGGCGACTTCACCGGTGAGCGCGCGATCGACGCGAGCTCGAGCTGGGCCGCATAGACATCCTGGCTGTACAGCGAGACCAGCGGCTCGCCTTTCCTCACCTTGCGGCCGACGTACTGGACGTGGAACGCTTCGATCCAGCCCCGCACCCGCGAATGCACGTGCGCCGTCCGCGTCTCGTCGATGCTTACGACCCCGACCGTGCGCACCTTGTGGCTGAACTCGCGCTCGCCGACGACCTCGGTGGTAAGTCCCATCGCGCTCGCTTGCGAGCGATCGAGGGCGACGGGCGCAAAGCCCTCCGGCGTCTTCGTCGTCGTTGCTCCATGACCGGCATGCTCGTCGGCCGCGCTCGCGGGCTTCGCATCGTGCTCGGCAGTGCTTGCGGGCTTCGTTCCGCGCGCCGCGTACAAGACGACCGCGACCGCCGCAGCCAGCAGCGCGAGCGCGACGAGTGCGCCGCTTCTCCAAGGATGTTCCTTCAGAAAGGGCATCACGGCGTGACCTCCTCGCTCGACGCGCGGCGCAAACGCGCCCAGGCGAAGCCGAGCTCGGCGCGCGCCATCACGAGCTCGCGTTGAGCCGACCACAGAGACTGAGCTGCTTCGACGACGCTGACCAGCGGGACTTGTCCGGCCGAATACGCACCGAGCGTCGGTGCGATCGCTTGCTCGGCACGCGGCACGATGTCGTCGCGCAAGGCCCGGAAGCGCTCGCGTGCCGCGACGACGGTTTCGCGCGCACCGCGGGCCTGGCCCTCTGCCATCCTCCGCATCGCGTCGAGATCCGCCGTCGCCATATCGACCATCGCGGTCGCCTCGCCGACGCCGGCGCGCAGCTTGCCGCGCCAGAGCGGAATGCTCAGGCCGACCATCGCCATCCAGCCATATCCTTCGGCCATCGTGTATGCGGGCCCCGTCCGCACCATCGCCATCGGCGCGTACATCGAACGCATGACTCGAACCTCGGCCTCGGCCTGGTCGATCTCGGCTCGCCCCGCGCGCAGCTCTGGCCGGCGCTGCGACGCGTGTGCAACGACGTCACCAGCTGGGGGCTCGAGCTCGGGCACTCGTGTATCGAGCTCGGGGATCGGTGCGCTCGCCTCGCGCGCGATGCTCGTGTTCAACATCACCTCCGCCCCGCGAACCTCGGCCGCCGTGGCGCGCCGCTCGGCATCGAGTCGCGCGCGTTCGGTCTGCGCGCGCAATACATCCGACTGCGTACCGGTGTTTGACGAGTACCGCGCGGTCGCCGCAGCCACGAGCTGTTCCGCGAGTGCGAACTGCTGCGTCGCGATCTGCGCAGCGCCCCGCGCCTGCGCGAGCATCCAGA
>DATDCH010000298.1:0-8057 GCA_036524455.1 Kofleriaceae bacterium
TCGCTCGCGAAGCAGAAGCGCTGCGCCGGCTCGAGCATGCGCGTGTCGTGCGCTTCCTCGAGCACGGCGAGGACGCCGGCGTCGCGTACATCGTGACCGAGCTCGTGCGCGGCCGCGATCTCGCCGCGACGCTCGTCGCCGACAAGCTGACGCTCGCGCGCGTGATCGACGTGTTCGGTCAAGTCTGCGACGGCGTCGCCGCCGCGCACGCCGCCGGCATCGTGCATCGCGATCTCAAGCCGGCCAACATCCTCGTCGGCGAGGATGGCGCGGTGAAGGTCGCCGACTTCGGCCTCGCGCAGCTCGGGCCCGACGCAGCGATCACGACGCTCACGCGCACCGATGTCGCGATGGGCACGTTTCACTATCTCGCGCCCGAACAGCGCAAGGACGCGCACGGCATCGACCACCGCGCCGATGTGTGGGCGCTCGGCGTGATCTTCTACGAGATGCTGACCGGCGAGCTGCCGCTCGGCAGCTTCGCACCGCCGAGCGTGAAGGGACCCGCAGGTTGCGATCGACGTGCGGATGCGATCGTGCGCCGCGCGCTCGCACCGGATCCAAACGATCGGTTCGCGACCGTCGCGGAGCTCGGCAAGGCCGTGCGCGCCCTGGCGCCGCGTCCTGCGCGGCGTCGTGCATTCGCGCTGGCGGCTGCCGCCGTCATGCTCGCGGCGGGGACCGCCGGTGCAATCGCAATGACGTCGGGAGACGACGACACCCCGGATGCGGTCGCGATGACGAGCGATCCTGGGCGCGTCGCGATCGCGATCGATGCCGCGCCGGCGCGCGAGCTCGCGGCCGTCGATGCAAGCGTGCCCGAGCCGGTCGTCGATCTGCCGGTCGATGCGGCTGTTGTCCTCACGCCGGTGGCGCCACCCAAGCCCAAACCCAAACCCAAACCACCGACGAAGCCCAGGCCGGTCAAGAGCAAGAGCGTCGACGACGACGCGAGCTTCGGCGGGTCCGGCGCGCCGCCGAGCAAAGGAAAAACCGTGAAGCGACCCGAACCGAAACCACCGGTCAAAGTCGCAACGGCGAAGCCGACGTTGTCGGGTTCCGGTGCGGATTCGGAGCCGTTCGCCGGCTCGGCGGACGGGGGCTCGGCGAGCGAGGGCAAGAGCAGAGTCAGCAAGCCCGAACCACCCATGGTGTGCCGCGCTGCGTATCGCTGCTGCTACGCGGTGAAGAGAAAGGGTTGCCGCCTCGGCTCCGACGCGGAGACCTGCGAGGCCGCGCTCGGCGAGCTCCGCGGACTTGCGACCAATCCGAAGCAGCGCGACGCCTGTCGGTAACGGCACGGCAGGTTGCGTCGTGCCGCGTGCTTTCAGGCATGTAGCCGACGACGTGATGTTTGACTGGCGACAGCTGGCCCGAGGACAACCAGCCGCAGGTGGTGACTCGGAACCCCTCAAGATCCGCAAAGATGGCTGTGTTACCCTAGGCGCTGGCGAATGAGTCAGATCCTCGATCGCGTACTGAATGCCGCTCGCCAGCTCGGCGCTTCTGACGTGCACCTGAAGGCCGGATTGCCCCCGATCTTCCGTATCAAGGGCGACCTACGCACCGTTCGTGATGTTCCCGCGTTGACGCGTGAGGCCATCGCGCAATTCGCGGTGCACATGATGAATGACCGGCAGCGAGCGGACTTTGAACAGAACCTCGACATCGACCTCGCGTACGGCACGCCAGATGGAGTGAGGTACCGGGTGAACCTGTTCCAGCAGCGTGGCTCGGTTGGCATGGTGCTCCGGCTTATCCCGCCGGAAGTGCCGCCGTTCGAGCGGCTCAACCTGCCGCAGGCTGTACTGGACCTTGCAAACAATTCGCGCGGTGTCGTGCTCGTAACGGGAGCGACGGGCTCGGGCAAGTCGACCACGCTCGCCGCGATGATCGACTACATCAACACGCAGCACGCGTATCACATCGTCACGGTCGAAGACCCGATCGAGTACACGTTCCGCGACAAGCGCTCGGTGCTGAACCAGCGCGAGATCGGGTTCGACACCATGTCGTTCGCGCGTGCGCTGCGCGCGGCGCTGCGGCAGGATCCGGACGTGATTCTCGTCGGGGAGATGCGCGATTTCGAGACTGCATCGATCGGCATGACTGCGGCCGAGACCGGTCACCTCGTGCTGTCGACGCTGCACACCGTCGATGCGACGGAGACGGTCAACCGCATCGTGTCGATGTTCCCGACGCATCAGCAGCAGCAAGCGCGACTGACGCTCGCGAGCGTGTTGCGCGGCGTGATCTCGCAGCGCCTGCTGCCGCGCGCCGATGGCAAAGGCATGGTGCCGGCGCTCGAGATCATGGTGAACACCGAACGCGTGCGCGAGATGATCGAAGATCCGATTCGCACGCGCGAGATCAAAGACGCGATCGCTGAGGGCCTGCATCCCTACGGCATGATCACGTTCGATCAAAGTCTTGCGTCGTTGGTCAAACAACGACTGGTTACGTACGAAGAGGCGGTCAAACACTCGACGAGTCCTTCCGACTTCGCGCTGTTGTTTCGCGGAGTGTCGGGAACGTCGAGCGGATGGTCCGACAAGGCCGCCGATTCCAAGGGAGCTGGCAATGACGAGTTCGACATCGAACATTTTGAGAAATAGCCTCGTCGTCTTCGCGGCCCTCGTCCTCTGGATGGGGCGCGCGGACGCCGGCCGGAAGCGACTGGTGGTCCTCGACTTCGAAGGACCGAAGGCGGAAAAGTTCCACTCGGACGTCGTCAAGCTCGTCAAGAAGAGTCACACGGTGCTCACCGTCGACAAGTGGAACGAGAAGGCCGATGAGCTGGACGCCGCGGCCGTCACCGACAAGAACATCAAGAAGGTCGCGAAGAAGCTCAAGATCGACGGCGTCATCACCGGCAAGATCGAGAAGCGTCGCGACGAGTACATCATCCGGTTGAAGCTCCGAGGCGGTAGTACCGGCGAGACCGTCGGCAATCCCGTGCAGACGAAAGCGGAAGGCCCGCGCATCGACGCGCAGGCTCAGCGCGACATCAAAGACGAGCTGATGCCCGCGATCGACGAGCTCGACTCGGTGCGCGGCGGTGACGAGGAAGAAGAGGAGGAAGAGGAAGACGCGCCGAAGAAGAAGAAGAACGGCGACGACGAGGAGGAAGAGGAGGAGGAGAGTGGCGGCTTCGTCAAGAAGGGCAAGATGAAGGCCGAGGAGGAGGAAGACCCCAAGGCCGCGAAGAAGCGCAAGGCGGAAGAAGAGAAGCGCAAGAAGGCGGAAGCCGAAGAGGCGAAGCGTCTCGCGAAGGAAGAAGAGACGCGCAAGAAGAAGGAAGACGAAGCGCGCAAGAAGGAAGAGGCGGCGGCACTCGCGGCGAGCAAGAAAAAGAAGAAGACCGCCGACGAGGAAGAAGAAGAGGAAGAGGAAGACACCAAGAAACGCGCGAGCGCGGATGACGAAGAGGAAGAGGAAGAGGAAACGGACACCAAGTCGAAGAAGCGCACCGCGTCCGCGGACGACGAAGAGGAAGACGACAGCATCTCGGACAGCGCCGATGTCGACAGCAGCGGTGGCCGCGATCTATCGGTGGCGGGACGCGCGCTCGACGCCGTCGTCGGCATGTCGTTCACGGCGCGCACGCTGAAGTTCGCCTACCAGGGTGACCTCGCGAAGCCGCCGCCCGGCTACAAGCAATCGATCCCGGTCACCGGCGGTCTGATCGACGTGACGTTCTATCCGATGTCGTTCAGCAAGGGGAGCAAGGGCATCATTCGCGGCATTGGCCTCAACGTGCTGTACGACCGCGTGCTGCTGATCAACTCGCAGAAGAAGTACTCCGACGACCAAGGCGTGCAGCGCATCGCCGACCTCAAGACTGCGGAGAACCGCTGGGCGATCGGCGCGGTGTTGCGCTACCCGCTCGGCAAGATGGTGGTCGGCGGTAGCCTGTCGTACGGGCGCCAGCAATTCTCGGTGCAGCAGACGCTGCCGAACATGGACGCGACCGACATCCCGAACGTGCACTACACGATGATCACGCCGGCCGGCTTCTTGCGGTATCCGGTGACGCCGAAGATCACCGCGAACGCCGACCTCGCATTCCACGCGATCACGAACACCGGCCAGATCCAGAAGACGGGCATGGACGGCTACGGCGCTGCGACCGTGACCGGCTTCGAGCTCGAGGCGGGCGCCGACTACATGGTGACGAAGAACATCTTCGCGCGTGCGTCGATCCGCTACGAGACGATCGGCTTCAAGTTCAAGGGCGACCCGACGTCGCAGTCCAACATCCGCGACACTGACCCCGAGCAGGACGTGAGCGGCGCGCGTGACACGTACTTCGGCGGCACCGCGACCGTCGGTTACGTCTACTAACGCGCTACTAGCCCGCTTTCATGCGAGCGATCGTCGCTGGGCGCTCGGCGGCTTCGCCCCCTCAGATTCAACCGCCAAGCCGCCGAGGGCGCCAAGGCCGGAGCGCCAAGAAGTTTGTTGGGCGCGCGTTCTGCACGAACGGACATCCGGTCGATCACGCGCGTCGCCCGCGACAAGATCGCACCGCCGATCGTGCGTGCAGAGCGAGCGCCAAATCCAAGTCCTTGGCGATCCGATCTTGGCGTCTGTTGGCGGCTTGGCGGTTAATCCCGCGCCGCAGGCGCAGACGCAGCCTCTTTACGTGAAACGGGCTTAGCCCGATACCGCTCGCCCGGCGTCGGCGCGGCCCCGAAAAGTGGCCCGTCGATCGCCCGTTCATTAGGCTGCAGCTTGGTGCGACAGCAGCAGCTTACGCTCGCATTGCTCGCGCTCTGCGCGGCGGGCGCTGTCGCACGTGCGCAGGCACCAGGCTATGAGCGGTTCGAGATCTCCGATCTCACGCTGACGCTCCGCGACGACACGTTCAGCACGCTAGCAACCGATCCGGACGATTCACGCATCGTTTACGTCGGCACGCACCAGGGCCGCGTCTACCGGACGAGCGATGGCGGCCGCGTCTGGACCGAGTCGACCGTGATCGCGGAGCAGAACCCACTGTGGGCGACTCCCGGCAGCACGATCTTCTTCGGCGCTATCCGTAGCAGCGAGGGAAGACCGAGCGACATCGATCTGATCGGCAGCCGCAGCTCGCCGATCGATTTTGCGCATCTCCCCGGTCAGCTCTCGCGGTTCGCAGCACCGACGACAACATTCAGTCCACTTGCCCGCGAGTCTGCGATCAGCGCGAGCGTCGGCTCCGCTTCGTTGGGCGTCGGGTTGTCAGAGCGATCACCGCGGCTGTCGCTGCTCACCGCGGCGCGCGGCCGGCCGGTGCCAACGCTGAGCCGCGTCCGGTTCCTCGTCGATCGCACGTTGCGCGGCTCGGTGATCTTCAACATCACCGTCGATCCCAACGATCGTCGCTTGCTGTTCGCTGCCACGTCGAATGGCCTCTACAAGTCGTATGACGGCGGCGAGTCGTGGACGCGCAGCTTTGCCGGGATGACGAGCGCCGAACGCACCGCATTTCGCATCGCGATCCGCCGCGGCGACCCGGCGCTCGCGATCCTCGGCACCGCGAGTGGCGCCTATGTCTCGACGGACAAGGGCGACAACTGGAGCAAGATCGCCACGGCAGGCGGCATGATCTCCGATGTAGCGTTCGATCCGAACGAGCCGCGCAACATCTATCTCGCTACCAACGGCGGCGTGCTGCGTTCGACCGATGGTGGCCAGACGTTCGCGACGATCTATTACTCGACGTTTCCCGCCGAAGCCGACGTACGCAGGATCGTGCTCGATCCGTTCGACGCCGAGACGGCGTACGTCGGGACGATGCGCGGCGTGTTTGTGACACGCAAGCTGAGCACCGCGAGGATCGATGACTGGGCGCCCCTCGCCGGCGTGCAGAGCATCCTTGCCGCATCCAGGCTTGCGGCGTGCTCGCGCCATCGCGGCCATCTCTACGCGTTGACGACCGTCGAGCTGCCCGCGATCAACTACGGCGCGGACGCGCCCGAGAGCGCGATCATCGAGAGCTGGGACGGCGGTAAGACGTGGCGCCAGTTGTTTACCGGCATGTCCGATGGCAAAGCCGAGACGTTCGCGCTCGATGCCGCCGATCCCGACCAGCTGTGGATCGGCTGGACGACGGCGCTGCATCGTCTCGATCGCACCGCGGAGCGCGACGTCGCGACCACGACCATCGCGCACGACGACCGGCCGTCGATCAGCGAGCTGGTGCTCGCGACGCTGCGCCATCATGGCGTCGAGCTCGACGTCTATGCGGACAAGACCAAGCGGTCGTTCGCGCGCAGCTTGGTGCCGCGCCTGTTCGCCGTGAGCGGCGCGATCCGCCAATGGTCGGCCGGCGGCATCCTCGACGATGCGCAGTTCGCGTCGGGGCGCTATCTGCAAATCGCCGATGCACGCGGTTGGGAGGTCATGGCGTGGGCGTCGTGGGACCTGCCCGAGGGCATCTATTCGGCGAGCTCGGTGCCGATGATCCGCGAACGCGTGCCGCACATGAACGATGAGGTGCGGCACCGCCTGATGGAGACGGTTCGCCGGAACTACGGCGAGCTCGCGCGGCTGCAGAGCATCGTGGCGTCGACGCAGCTCGACATCAAAACGCGCGTGACGTACCGGCTGCGCATCGAGCAGCTCGAAGCACTCATCGATCTCACCTCCGGCGGCTACCTCGGCCGTTGGTACAAGCGACACAGGAGACAGCCCAGATGACACGATATGTTGCGCTACTTGCCGCATCGTTTTGCGTGCTCGCGTCGCCGCCGGCCAACGCCGAGGACGACGAGGTCGCGAAGATCATGGCGCGCTTCGAGAACGAGCCGTCGATTCGCGACGTCCAACGCGCCGCGATCGACTACTACAGCGTCAGCCCGGATACGATTCGCTCGTTGCGCGCGCGCGCGCGACGCAAAGCGCTGATGCCGGGGCTGTCGATAGGCGGCTCCACGTATCGCCTGAGCTCGGCACTCGCTGTCGACGATATCGTCTATCGTCCCGTCGGTGTCGCGCGCTTCGAGGATCAGAACGGCGTATATATCGGCGCGACCGCGACGCTGACGTGGAACCTCGACAAGCTCGTGTTCAACGCCGAGGAGCTCGACGTGATGTCGCTGATCGGCATCCAGGACGGCATCCAGCGCGAGGTCACCACGCTCTACTACGTGCGCCGCCGCTTGCAGATCGAGCAACTGCTCAACCCACCGACGGCCATCGCTGCGCGCATCGCCGCCGAGCTCCGACTCGAAGAGCTAACCGGTTTGCTCGACGCATATACCGGCGGTTTCTTCTCCAAGCAGATCGGCAAGGCCAAGAAGCGTCAGTAGATGCGCAGCGTATAGGGCTTGTTCTCGCCCTTGTACGTGTAGACCTTGAGGTAGTACATGCCGGCCGAGGTCGCGGTCCAGGTGATCTCTTCGATGCCCGTCGTCGTCGTCGACGTCGCGACCGACGTCGTCAGGTTGCCTTCCGCGGCAGCGACCGTCTGGAGCCGCATGTCGATATCGATCGCCACGCTATCGAACGTCGCACGTGCGTGAATGATCTCGCCCGCACTTACTTGGAACGCAAACCAATCGATTCGGCACGGACACATCTTCAGCATGTACGTGCCGGGCGCGACCATGGGCACGTAGAACGGTTCCCAGTTCGGGCCGAGCGCGTCGTCGGCGCAGCCGTTGCAACCGGGGTCGCACTCGTCGGTGAAACCGTTGCAATCGTCGTCCTTGTCGTTCGTGCAATTGCTCGGCGCCTCGGCGACGCACATCGGCGCTTCCATGCCCAAGCACAGCGGGCTCGGTGGAATCGGCGCCGCGCCGTCGCGCGTGACCTCGAACGAGGAAGCAGGCGAGATCGTGCCGTCCTTGAGCGCGTACGCGAGCAGCTGAGTCGGCCCCGAATCCATGAGCGGAACGTCGAGACAGAACCCGCCCGACGGCAGGACCGAGCGCACGACCGGCTCACCCGGGCCGCCCTTGACGACGACGCGTGAGCCGGCGGTCATGCCGCGCACCGCGACGGTCGGGTTTGGAGTCGAGGCGGGTACGTCGAGCGTCGGCGCGACGAGCTCGTCGCTCATCATGCCGGCA
>DATDCH010000299.1:0-6823 GCA_036524455.1 Kofleriaceae bacterium
GCTGCCAAGCGCATCGGCTGAGCACGCATCAAGGCCCATGCCAGCTAGCGAGTCCAGGACATTCGCTAGTTGGTGCAAAACGGGGCGAGCCGTCGTTGCGATCGGCAACGCGAAATGCCTGCGTCCGTCGCGAGTTGCGGCAGATTCACCGAGATGGAGTCTTGCGGTGCGGGCATGCTTCGTGCTCGGCTGGCCAACCCATGCGGTTTGCGCGTCTCGCGGTGATGCTCGCCTTTGGTGCGAGCCCCGCGTGGGCGCAGCCGGTGGCGGGCGAAGGATCGGGTGAAGCGCCGGTCGAGCCCCCGAGCCCGACACCCGAAGTCGCGAAGGCTCCGATCGAAGTTCCGCCACGGCCAGAACCTGATCCGCCGAAGTTCGACAGCACACCGATCGTGCTGGACGACAAGGACGTGCACTTTTCAGCACCACCCCATCGCGATGCAGGCTTTCGGTTTGGCTCGTACGGTCGAGTGCTGGCGGGAAGCGATTTACGCGGCGGCAAGCCAGAGCAAGTGAGCGTCGTCGGTCACGGTCCACGCATCGTCGAGGACAGCTACCTCGAGCTCGAGTTCTCGTATGGCTTCGAGCGGGAGCGCGGTAACAATCACGGCGGCAGCAGCTACATCATCGTTCGCCCCGTTATCACGCTCGCGTTCGACGGCACGCTGTTCCACGACACCGGCGAGTTCGACGCGCAGCCCGCACTGCGCAACATGTTCCTCGACGCACGCGTGCGCGACGGCCTCACGCTGTGGGCCGGCTCGCGCATGTACCGCGGCGACGACATCTACCTGTTCGACTACTGGCCGCTCGACGACATCAACACCGTCGGCGCGGGCATCCAGTACGCGCCGCGCGTTCACATCCTCGACGAGGGCGACGAGAGCCTGCAAGGCGGCGCGCACGTCGGCTTCAACCGACTCAACGACGAGTTCCAGTTCCAGGAGATCGACGTCGCAAATCCCGTGCAGGGCGCGACGACCGTCGAGCAGCTCAACCGCCAGCGCGTCGTGTCGAGCGCCTCGCTCGCGTACCTCTCGCTCCCCGACGGCGACGGCATCGGCGCCAAGCTCAAGGTCCACGGCGAGTACCACGCGCTGCCATCCGGCACGCGCAAGCGCATGGACGGCACGCTCGAGCCACTACCCGCCGACAAGGGCTTCTTGCTCGGCGCGCAGCTCGGCGCGTTCGGATTCTCCTCCGACAAGCGATTCCGCCGCCACGTCAACCTCTTCATGCGCTACGCGAAGGGCCTCGCCGCGTTCGACGAGCTCGCACCGCCGATGACGTTCGGGCCGGAGCTCAAGACCTCGCGCGCGAACGAGCTCACGTTCGGTGCGTCCGCGAACTGGGACTTTGAATTCGCGAACGTGATGTTCGGTGCGCTGTCGCGCCGGTTCGTCGACGCCGACACCAACAGCACGGATCCCGATGACGGCTGGGAGTACGCGATCGATGTGCGGCCGCTGCTGCGCGTCGCGAGCGACTTCTTCGTCGGTGGCGACGTGTCGTATCAAGCTCGGTTTCCGCAGGGCCTCAACCCGATCACGCTGCGTGCGTCGGATCCGGCGGTGTTTCAGCTCGCGCCGATGTTCGTGTGGTCGCCGATGGGACCGTCGGGCTACGACCGCCCGCAGCTGCGCTTCGTCTATCGGGCCGCGCACCTCAATCAGGCCGCGCTCGATCTCTACGTGCCCGACGATCCGCGCCACGACGACACGTGGGTCCACTTCCTCGGCGTGCAAGCCGAGTGGTGGTTCAACTCCTCGACGTACCGTTAGCTACAGGCACGCGTGGCAGAACGCGGGCACCGAGGTGCAACCGCTACCGCTGCGGCACGCGAGCGAGCTACAGACGATGCCTTCGGCGCAGCTCTGGTTGCCGGTGCACACCACGTCGCAGGCGCACGAGTTGTTGCAGCGCACGTTGCGACACGACGCAGGCCCGATGCAGCCGACGTCGCACGGACCCGATCCGCACTGCACGTTCTCGCACGACTGCTTGCCGGTGCAGTCGATGTTGCACGATGCGGCCATCTGACAATTGATGCCGTTGCGGCACGCATTGTCGGTGTTGCACATGATGTCGCATTTGTAGCCAGGTGGGCACGTCACCGCGTTGTTGCAGTTCGCCTGCTGGCAATTGATCGAGCACGTCTTCAGCGCGACGTTGCACGTCGTGCACTGGTCGGGACAATTGTTGGCGTCGCCCGGCGGGCGCGCGTCGGTTGGCTTTGGCGCGTCGATCGAGCCGGGCACAATGCAGTAGCCGTTGTCGCAGATCCGGCCGCCATCGCAGTCGGTGTTGACGGTGCACGCATACTGATCGCTGCGGTGACGGATCGAGCAGCTCGAGGACAGCGCTGCGATCGCGACGACAAGCGCGACGAACGTGCCGGCAATGACGAGCTTCATGGCGCGCCTCCGAGCGTGAGCGTGACCCCGCCACCACCGGGGAATGCGGTGGGCGCGATGCGCGCGGTCTGCGTGTTCGACGACCGACCGGCTTTCCAGTAGAGGTACGCGCCGGCGCCGCCGGCGGCCAAGCCGACGAGGAAGAACAAGTTGCCTGCGCCGGCGATGTCGTCGCCCTTCTGTTCGAGGTCGCGCAGCGCTTGAATATCGGCGGGCGACTGGGGCTCGGGCTTGTCGTCGATCTGACCCTGCACGTCTGCCGCTTGCGTCCACATCAGGATGCTGAGCAGCACGAAACCGCCGCCGACACCCATGAGGACCTTCGGCGTGCGGCGGCGCGGCCTGTCCACGGGGACGACCGCGCCATTCGGTGCGGCGGTGACGTTGTTGTTGCTGATCGGCGCCGTGCTGTTGTCGGTTTGCGCGACGGTCGGCGGTGGCGTCGTTGTCGTCACCGGCGGCGGTGGCGGGTTCGGCTGGGTGGTCGCGGGCGGTGTTTTGTCGTCGACGACGGGGGCCGCGGTCAGTCCGAACATCGGACCGATGTCGGCGTTGAGGTTCGCGTCGGGAGACCGACCGGTTGGGACCGAGGTCTGCGCGGCCTTCGGCGGACCCGTCTTGCCGATTCGCCGCACGGTGACGTTGAGGCCGGTCGGGCTCGCCGTCACGGTCGTGGCGACCACCTCGTCGACACCGAGCGTGGTGAGCATTTCATCTTTGCAGCCCGCGTCCGCCGGATTGCAGCCGACCACGGCGGCTGCCTCGGTGAACGTGATGTCGCCCGCGTCGACCTTGCCGTTGATATTCTTCGCGAGCCGCAACACGTGACTGTCGATGGTGGTGCGGCTCGCCGCGTCGGCGGTGCCTTCGCTGCGCAGCACGAGCACCTGGTGCGGTCCCGCGCTCGCGACTTGCGCGAAGCACACGAGCACGATGACGAGCGCGTACCTCACGAGCCTAGCCGTTCCAATCTGCCGCGAATCTGCTCGGCGTCGTTCGCGCTCGGCGCGAGCTGCAGGTACCGCTTGTAAGCGGCGCGCGCCTGATCCTTCTCGCCCATTTTCTCGAACACGAGACCGAGGCCACGCCACGTTGGCGCGTAGTTCGGGTTGCCGGCGAGCGACGTGCGCAGCGACGCGAGTGCCCCGCTGGTGTCACCGCGCGCGAACTGCTGCAGGCCGACGCGATACGCGGTCTCGACATCGAGCTTGCCGTCGGCCTTCGGCTCCGCCTTCGCGACGCGCGTCGGCTCGGCCCTCTTCGGCGTGGTCTTCGGCGTGGTCTTCGGCGTGGTCTTCGGCGCGGTCTTCGCCGCCGTCTTCGGTGCGGTCTTCGCGGCCTCTGCCTGCTTCGCGGCCTCCGCCTTGCGCGCCTCGGCGAGCCGCGCTTGCTCGGCCTTCCGGGCTTCCGCCTTCTCGGCGGCAATCCGCGCTTGCTCTGCCTTCTTGGCTTCTGCCTTCTCGGCGGCGATCCGTGCGGTTTCCGTCTTTTTCGCATCGGCCGCGGCTTTCTTCTCGGCGGCAATGCGCGCGGCCGCGGCCTGCTTCGTCTCCTGGGTCTGCTTTTTCTCGGCGGCGGTGCGCGCCGCTTCGGCCTGCTTGGTTTCGTCCGCGACTCGTTTCTCCTCGGCGATGCGCGCAGCCTCGACCTTTGCTGCTTCGGCCTTCGCGAGCTCGGCTTGCTTGGCTTGCTCCTGTTCGGCGGCGACGCGCGCGGCTTCGGCATCGGCGGCGGCCTTCGCCTTCTCCGCCTCGGTCGGTTCGGGCGCGGGTGCCGGCGCGGTGACTGCAGCAGGCTCCGCCGAGCCGACGGGCGCAGGCTCTTGCGCAGGCGCGGGCGGAGGAGGCGGCGGCAGATCGACGACAGTCTTCGTCGTGTCGGGCTGCTTCGCTGCCGTGGTCGTCTTCTTCTTGCTCGAGCCGCCGAACGCGAACGCGAAGATGATGATCAGCGCGACCACGCCCATGCCCGCGCCGATGATCTTGAAGAGCAGCTTGCGCGAGTGGTGGGCGTCCGGAACATGGTAATCGTCGTCGTCGGGGTAGTCCTCGGGCGCGAGCGCGTTGTGCTTGTCGGTGCCCCAGCCCCAGCCGGCGAGCACGTCCTTCGAATCGCGCGGAGTGCCGGGAATCGGGCCGAGCGCAACGGCCGCGGCGGGATGCGGCGACGACTTCTCTTTCGACCCTGACCCCGGCACGGCATCCGACTGCGACGGTGGTCGCTTGGATTCGGATTTCGACTTCGCGCGCTTGGTCTTCTCCGGCTTCGCTGCGGCCGGTGCGGGGTTCGTCGGCGCTGCGGTTACCGCCGACACCGGAAGCGTCTCCGCTTGATTCGAGCCGGCCTTCGGCAGCGCAGACTCGGGCAGCTTGCCGTTGACCAGCTTGGGAACCTCGATCTCCGGCGGCTTGTTATCGACGAGCGTCGTCTTGCCGTCGTCGACCAGCTGCGCCTTTGGCTTGTCCTCGACGAGCTGCGCCTTCGGCTTGTCCTCGACGATCAGCGCGGGCTGTTTCGCCTCGGCGTGCTTCGCCTCGACGGTTGCCACCTTGACCTGCGGAGGCACCGAGACCGAGATCGTCGACTTGTCGTTGCGCAGCTGAGTCGAGCCCGACGGCAGCACCGGCGGCAACGGCGTGAGTGGCACGGCTGCCGAGCTCGAAGGCGTCGCCTCGACTGGAACGACCGGCGCGGCAGCGGGCGGCGCCGCGTGCGGGGCGGCCCCAGAGTCTTGCCACTCGTCGAGCTTCGGCACGCCGATCGCGGTCGCTGCAAAATTCGCCGGCGGCAATCCACTCGAGGAGGCGGCGCCAGCACTCGAGCCGTTCGAGCCCGTGGTTGCGCTGGCGAGTGCCTTGGCGAGGTCGGCGCCCGACGGCCGCTTGCTGCGTTCCTCGGATCGCGGCGGCTCGCCCAGCATGCTCGGCGCGGCGGGTTGCTTGGCTGCAAGCGGAAGCGGCTGCGTATCACCCCGCTTCTCGGCCGGCTTTGGCTGTTCGGTCGCGGTCTCGCTCACCGGCGGCGGTTGCGTCGAGCTCGCAGGCCGCGCGAGCGGCGGCATCTCGATCTTCACTTGCTTCGGCGGCTCGTTCATCGTGGCGAGGAACGCCGCGATCTTCGAATCGTCGTCGGCGTAGCCCGCCTCCTCGAGGAATTCCTCGAGCTCGACGGCCATCGATTTGAGGCTCGAGTAACGCTCGGTCGGGTTGCGATTGAGTGCGCGCATGCAGATCGCAGACAGCTCGGCCGGTACGTTCGCGTTGATCTCCGACGGTGTCGCGATCGGCCGCTCTTGTACGGCCATGCGCACGGCAGCGTCGTTCATCGCATCGAACAAGCGTTGATACGTCAGCGCCTCCCACAGCACGGTGCCGAGCGAGAACACGTCGCTGCGGCGATCGCCAAACCCACCCATCGTCTGCTCGGGTGATGAATAGCCGAGCGAGCTGGTCTCGCCGAGCTCGAGCTTGGCTTCACCGCTTGGCGCGAGCTTGATGTGCGCTGGCGAGATCGGACCGACGGCTTTGCCCGCACCCGCTTTTTGTTGCGCTGCGTGGATCTGCTGCGCGATCTTGCCGATCACGCGCGCACTGCTCAGCTCGTCGAGGCGTTTACTGCTGCGGCCAGCGTCGATGACCGAGCGAAGCGTTTCGGTGCTTCCCACGCCCCCATCGTAACGTAGGCCGAGGCAGGATGCCGCTGTTCGAACCCTGCACAATTATCGAGCCATGTCGCCTACATCACGATCCTTACCGCGCCGCGCATACCTCGGCGCAGAGCTGCCCGCCGACACCGAGGCATTCACGCACGGCGGTGTGCGAATCGCGGGCGTTGTCGACGGGAGCATGGCCGAGCGTGCAGGACTGTGCGCGAACGATCTGCTCGTCTCACTCGCCGATCATCCTGTGCACGATTTGCGCTCGCTCGCCGCCGCGTTACGCAGCGCGGGTGGTGCTGCGACGGCCGAGGTCGTCTACGTGCGCGACGGCGCGCAACACGCGATTACCGTCGATGTCGTCGACGTGCCGACCGAGCCCGACGCCGCATACGGCGAGCTCGGGGTCGACGGTGCACGGTTGCGCACGATCGCGACGCATGCCGAGTCGCCGCGCGCGCTCGTGCTGGTGATCCAAGGCATCGCCTGCGAATCGATCGATCACGCGCTCGATCTCGACGCCCCGCTCGCTTCGTTCGTGACTGCAGTGACCGCCGCCGGCTACGACACGCTGCGGTTCGACAAGCGCGGCGTCGGCGACAGCGAGGGTGGCCCGTGCGCGACGAGCGATTTCCACACCGAGCTCGCCGACGCGCGCGCGGCGCTCGAGTACGCACGCAGGCGAGGGTTGCCGATCGTACTGTTCGGCCACAGCGTCGGCGGCATCATCGCCGCTCAGCTCGCGAGCCGGGAC
>DATDCH010000300.1:0-6260 GCA_036524455.1 Kofleriaceae bacterium
CGCTCGCTGCCCGGTAGCTGGAACAGCCCCATGTACCAGCTCGCGCGTAGCTGAGCCGGCGTGCGCAGCTGACGCATGAACGTCAGCGGATGCGGCACCGCCATCGTGACCGCACGCGCGATCCGCGCTGGCGCCGCGTTGCACAGCGCATACGTGATGATCGCACCCCAGTCGTGACCGACGACATCGACCGGCGTGTCGGGCGACCACCGATCGAGCAGCGAGAGGACGTCGGCGACGTGGGTGTCGACGTCGAACGGGCCGTCGAGCGGCGACGGTGCGTAGCCGCGAAGCCACGGTGCGAGCACGCGATGCCCGCGTTCGGCGAGCGCGGCGAAGAACGGCTTGCCGGTCGGCGGATGATCGGGGAAGCCGTGCAGGAACAGCAGCGGCCGCTCACCGCTCGGCGTCGCGAGCGCGTGAAACGCGCCGGCAGGGGTTGGAAACGTTGCGTGCTCCACGATTCGAGCTCGACGTGAGTCCGAGGCCGACGGCTACTGTGTGATGCCCATCTGCTTCATCGCGCCTTCGAGCTTGGCCTCGACAGCGGCGAGCTCGCCCGTGGAGATCCGGTCGGTGCGGAACGACAGGCGCAGCGCCTTGTCCTCGAGCGTGTGGCGGAAGCCGCTCTTGCCGAGCAGACCCGCCATCTCGTACATCGCGTCGACGAGCGCGCCTTGGTCGGCGAAGCCGCCGCGCACCGAGTCGCCGATGCCGCGGATGTACGCGCGCGCCTCCGCGATCCACGCGGCGACCTTCTTGTCGTTGGGCGCGGGATTCAGCACGAGCTCGACCTCGAGATCGAGCGTGCGCGTGGAGCCGAGCATGCGCGTGAGCGCGTCACCCGCGCCTTCCGGTGCGGCGAGGATGAAGCGCGCGCGCTCGAGCTCGTAGCCGGGCTGGAACGCGCGCTTCTGCACGTGACCGACGATGCAACGCCCGCGCGGATCGGAGACCAGGCTCTCGGCGTCGATCACCTTGGCGGCTGCGGTCTTCTCGTCGGCCATCGCGGCGAGCGCGTCGACCTGCGTGGTCGCATCGAACAGGCCGGTGAGGAATACGACGTGCGTCGCGCGGCCGGAGAGCTTGGACCATGCGTCGGCGGGCAACTTGGCCGGCCAGTTGATCGGCAACGCGCGCACGGTGATCACGCGCGGGCCCTGCGCGCCCGGCGCTTCGATCGACCAGTGGAGCTTGCCGAGGTCTTTGGGCGTCTGACCGGGCACGATCTGCGCGAGCATCTCGCGTAACCGCTCCGGCTTGCGCAGCTCGAGCGCGAGGTAGATGCACGCGCCGTTGCCGCAGCCCCACGCGCCGATCGCGCCGAGGTCCTTGTCGAGATCGATGTCGGCGGTGCGTAGCGCGGGCTCGACCATCGGGCTGATCTTCGTGAACGTCGCCGACGGCGAGTTGCCCGGCTGCAGCATGATCGCGCCCGCGTAACAACCGAACGCCATCTCGCCCCACCACGGCGCGTCCTTCGGCGCGAAGAACGTGATCGAGCTGGTGACGACCGGCGTGATGCTCGGGCCTTCGATCTTGACCGGCGCTTTGTCGACCTGCGCGACGGCCGCGGAGCCGGCCTTGCGAGGGTTGCCCTGCTCGTCCTTCTTCTTGCAGCCGACCAGAGCAATGACGACGACAACCACCCATGCGCGCTTCATGGGCGCGACATTACCGAATTACGAGGCCGCGCGGTCTGCGATCAGCTGATGTTCGACGAGCCGGCGGTAGGTACCGCGGCGGTCCATCAGCTCGTCGTGACCGCCCTGCTCGACCACGCGCGCACCGTCGATGACGACGATGCGGTCGGCATCGCGGACCGTCGACAGCCGATGCGCGACGATGATCGTGGTGCGGCCCTCCATGATGCGCGCGAGTGCGGCTTGCACGGCCGCTTCGCTCTCGGCGTCGAGGTTCGACGTTGCCTCGTCGAGGATCAGCACGCGCGGGTTCGCGATCAGCGCGCGAGCGAGCGCGACGCGTTGCTTCTGGCCGCCAGAGAGCTTCGTACCGCGCTCGCCGATCATGGTGTCGTAACCATCTGGAAAGCCGACGATGAAGTCGTGCGCGTAGGCATCGCGCGCCGCGGCTTCGATCTCGTAAGGCGTGGCGCCGTCGCGGCCATAGGCGATGTTGTCGCGGATGGTGCCGGAGAACAGCACCGGTTCCTGCGCGACGATCGCGAGCGAGCGGCGCAGGTCGACGAGCGACAGCTCGCGGACGTCGACGCCCTCGAACAGCACGCGGCCCGCATCGACGTCGTAGAACCGATACAGCAGCGACAGGATCGTCGACTTGCCGGCACCCGACGGCCCGACGAGCGCGACGACCTCGCCCGGCTTGATCTCGAGGTCGACGTCGGTCAGCACGGCTTGGCCGCGCCGGCTCGGATACGCGAAGCTGACCTTGTCGAAGCGCACGGAGCCTTTGCCGGCCGGCAGCGGCACCGGCTGCTCGGGGCTGCGGATGTCGGGCACGGTGTCGATCACCGCGAACAAGCGGTCGGTCGCGCCTGCCGCGCGCTGGAGACCCGCCCACACACTCGCGAGATCGGCGAGTGCGCCCGCGACGATGAACGTGTAGAGGAAGAACGAGGTCAGCTGCGCCGCGGTGAGCTCACCGTTGATCAGCGCGCGCCCGCCGAGCCAGATCATCACCGCGACGCCGGCGTAGCCCGCCGACATCGCGCTCGCGAAGAACGACGCGCGCCAGCGCACCATCTGGAGCGTCCGCTGAAACGCGCCCTCGACCCCGCCGCGGTAACGCTGCGCCTCGTAGCCTTCGCGCACGAACGACTGCACCGTCGAGATCGCGCCGACGGATTCCTGAACTTGCCCGGAGACCTTCGCGAGCTGGTCTTGGATCGCCCGCGCCATCCGGCGGATCCTGCGGCCGAACACGATCGTGGTGAGCACGATCGGCGGCACGATCGCGAGCATGAGCAGCGTCAGCTTCGCGCTGATCACGAACAGCAAGATCAGCGCGCCGACGATCTGCACGCCGTTGCGCATCGCGATCGACAGCTCGCTGCCGACCACGCCCTCGACCACCGTCACGTCGGAAGCGAGCCGGCCGACCAGCTCGCCGCTGCGCCGCTCGTGAAACCACGACAGCGGCAGCGTGAGCAGCCGGTCGAACACGAGCCCACGCAGGTCGGTGACGACACGCTCGCCGAGCCACGACAGCGTGTAGTGACGCAGCCATACGAAGCCCGCGTTGAGCACGAACAAGCCGAGGATGCCGAGCACGATCAGATCGAGCTCGTCGGTCGTTTTGCTGCCCATGCCGACGCCGACCGCGTAGCCAGCGGCCTGCGGGTAGACGAGTGTCAGCCCTGACGCCGCGAGCAGCATGACGACCGCGAGCACGAAGCGCGCGCGGTACGGCCGCATCAGCGCGGTCAGCCGCCACAGCACGGCGAGTCGGCGACGGTCACGGGGCTGGTCGCGACCGTCTGGGTCGGCCGGCTCGACGTAGGCACCGCTCACTGCACGTGCATAGCACGCCGTGTCTCCGGCGTAGCCGCGCAGTGCCGACGGTGCCTCCGACGGTCGTGCTGCCACCGCGTCACTGGCGTAGCCGTGCCGCAATCCTCGGCCGTACCTGCCCGAGCGTGCAGGCTCGGTTTGAGCTATGACCTCCGACATGCGTTTCGCGGTCCTGGCGGCTCTGGTCCTCCTCTCCAGCTGCCGCAACAAGTCCAAGCTCGACGAAGACCGCGGCGCGCAGGTCGATGCGCTGTGGGCGCTCGCACCTGACAAGATCGAGCTCGGCATCGTGGCGTCGCCGCGTGCGGTCGGTCTCGGCTTGCGGGCGCTCGATGCCGCGCGCGACGCGATCAAGCAACCCGACCTCGAGCTCGCCAAGCCGCAGCTCGACGCGTTGCTCCACAGCATGTTCGGCAGCGAGACGGCGACGCCCGAGGACGCCGGGTTCGCGCGCGATCGCGCGTTCGCGTTGTTCGTCGTCGACGACGGCGTGCTCAGCGTGATGCCGATTGGCAACCGCGACAAATTCATGGCCGCGCGCAAAGGCAAGCGCGGCTCCGCCGAGGACACGATCGAGACCAACACGTGCCGTCAGCTCGGCGCACACTACTGGTGCGCGACGCAGCCCACGCTGTTCGATCGCATCGGCAAGGGCTCGCTGCGCGGCAAGCTCGAGGAGGCCGGCGCGCGCGGCGACGCCGAGCTGTTCATGGTCGGGGTGCCGCTGCTCGGCCAGAACGCGGGAGAGCTGATGATCGCGGCACAGATCGAGCCGGGTCAGGTCTCGCTACACGGCCGTTGGATCGGCCAGCCCGATGGACCGCTCGCGCAGCTCGTCGGTATCGCGGCACCGCGGCCGGATACGAACGGCGCATCGGGATTCGTCGCGCTCAACGTCGCACCGCTGCTCGCCAACGCGCCGGCCGTGCCGATCGCGGGCGGCATCACGTTCGAGCAGCTCGCGAAGTCGCTCGCAGGTCCGGTCACCGCGACGATTCCCGCCGGGTCCGTCGACCTGCAGGCATTCGCGCAGCTCACGGATCCGAAGCCCGCGCAGACGATCATCGACAACTGCCAAGACGTCGGCACGTTCTTCAAGCTCGCCGAGCAGCAGGCACCGGGCGCGTGCCGCATCGTGCTGGAAGGCACGAACCACCTCGAGCTCGACGCGTGGGTCGAAGGCAACACGCTGCGGCTCGGCGCGAAGAAGGGACCGCGGCCGGCAGGCAAGCCCGGTGGCATGACGCAATTCGGCCGCGAGCTCGGCAACGGCGATTGGAGCGCGGCGTTCTGGGGCCGCGGCACGATGCTGAACCTCGCCACGATCAAGCCGGCGACCAGCGATCCACCGCGCGAAGTCGCGCTCGGTGTTCACGCGATGGCGCTCGTCAACGAGCTCGGCGTCGGTGCACGCGTCGACAAGGACGGCCTGCGGTTCCGCGCGGTCATGCGCACGGCGTGGGCGAACCCGCCTGCCGTCGTCGCGAAGATCCTGCCGATCTCCGGCGCGGACATCATGACCGGCAAGGCGACCGAGCCGGCGAAGGCGATCGCCGCGAGCGCGCCCGGCACGCCGTTCGCCGCCGACTTCGACGCCGGGCAAGGCGGCTTGATGGTGCCGGCGGCGATGGCCGGGTTTGCGTCGGCGGTCGTGATTCCCGCCGTGATGCGCATGTTCGGCGGCGACGACGCCCCGCCGCCCGACGAGGAATTGCCGCCACCGATGGGCCAGGCAGATCTCGTCGCGCTGCTGCTCCGCGCGTACACGCAAGAGGCGTATCCGAAATGGAAAGCCGACAACCCGGGCAAGACGTGCCCGGCTTCGCTCGCCGAGCTCGCGAAAGATTTCGGCACCGAAGATCCGGATCTGCCGCTGCTCAAGGATCCGTGGGGCAACGATCTCGTCATGAAGTGCGACGCGAAATCGTTCAGCGTGATGTCGCTCGGTCCGGACGGCAAAGCCGGCACTGAAGACGATCTTCGCGAGTCGACGCCGTAGTCGCGCGCTCGACGCGCTCAAAAAATTTTCGGAGCGCCGAAAATTTTGCTTGCGTGCGCGCAGCGATCTCCTAGTGTGGATCACGAAGGAGGACTGCATGCGTCTACATCTCAAGCAGTACACAGAACCCATCTTCGAACAGCTAGCCGGTTACCGTGCCCAGCTGGTCGATCATCCACTTCTGACCGCGGCGCGAGCCGGCAAACTCTCGACGGAGACTCTGCACGAATTCGCATTTCACCAGTATTCCGACAGCATCCTGTGGATCCCGATGCTGGCCCAGATGAAGGGCATGGCTCGCAAATCGGCTCGCTTGCGCAAGGCCATCGAAGACAACATCGCGCACGAAGCGGGGCTCGGTACGACCTCGCACGTGCAGCTCGCGGTTGCGCTGATGCGCAGCCTCGGCATCTCTGAGCTCGAGCCGTTCCCGACGCACACGTTCGCGCGCTCGGCGACGCTGTGGCTCACCGACGAGTTCGCGCAGCAGAGCGAGCCCGAAGTCGCCGGCTGGTTGCTGGTCGCCGAGACGCTGGTGCCGCTGATGTTCGTGGCGCTGCGCCCGAGCTTCGTCGCACTCGGCTGCGACACGCGCTACTTCCGCGAGCACATCGACGTCGACACCGACGAGCACTCGCGCTGGATGGCGGAGTCCGTCGAAGACATGGTCGACATCTATGGGCCGGCGTGCACCGGCGCGATCGCCGCCGGCATGACCGATGCCTGGCAGGAGACGTGCGAAGTGCCCGACTCGTTGTGGAGGAAGCAAT
>DATDCH010000301.1:0-7130 GCA_036524455.1 Kofleriaceae bacterium
TCGGTGGAGCCGGCCCGGTGATGATGACCGCGATCGCGAGTGTCGCGCCGCCGCGCTTGCCGTTCGATGCACCCGCCACCGCGATGGCGCAGACCTACGCTGCGCAGCTGCGTGAAGCGCGCGAGCGCGAATGGACGCGTGATCGCGCGCAGGCCTCGCTCGGTTTCGACGATGGCCCGCGCCAGTGGGTCGCGCAGATCAAGGATCGCGTGCGCACGTCACGCGCCGCCGAGGCCGAGCTTGCCGCGCGCGCCGCGTACGCACTCACGCGCACGGAGCGCGAGCAGCACGCCGATCAAGCGCCGATCGCGACGGTCGCCGACGGCGCACCGTGGAGTGAGCCCGAGCTCGCCGACGGCTCGACGCCGACCGAGGCGCCGGGCTTCTTCGCGTCGCTGCGTTACCTCGGCCAGCTCGATCTCACCTATCTGATCTGCGAAGGTGATGGCGAGCTCGTGCTGATCGATCAGCACGTCGCGCACGAACGCGTCGAGCTCGCGCGGCTCAAGGCAGGGCAGGGCGAGCGCGAAGTCCCGACGCAGCGCATGTTGTTTCCCACCACGATCGAGCTCGAGCCGCGACTGCTCGGGATCGCCGAGAAGATGACGGACGTGCTCGCCCAGGTCGGCTACGAAGCCGAGACATTCGGCAAGACCGCGCTCGCGGTCAAAGCCGTACCGGGCGGCATTTGCCACGGCGATCCGACGCACTTATTACGCAAGCTGCTCAGCGACTGGGCCGATGAAGGCGCACCGAGCGAAGCCGAACGGCTCGAGCGCGTGCTCGCCGAAATCGCGTGTCACTCGGTCGTGCGTGCTGGCGATCGATTGTCGCCGAGCGAAGCCGAAGCGCTCCTGCGTTCGATGGATGGCGCCGATTTCTCGTCACACGGTGTGCACGGCCGCCCGGTCATGCTGCGTCTCTCGCTCGCTGATATCGCGCGTCGGTTCGGCCGCTAGCGCTAGGGTTCGAGACACATTCGCGACTGTTGATTACATTGCCAGCCGTCAGGACACTCGGCGGCTGTGCTGCAGATCGGCACGCACGGCTTGGGGCTGAAGTCTCGCGGGCCATAACACCCATAGCCGGCGGGGCATGTGAAGTTGTTCTCGCGATTGCAGACAAACACGCAGCGCGCCTCTACGTGCCCGATCGCCGTGAAGCAGGTGAGCTCTTCCGCGCAATCCTCGTCAACGCTGCAGACGTCGAGGTAGTCGCCGCCGCAACCCCACATCAGCGCAAGAATCAACGCCTGGCGCATGCTTCGGAGGATGCTTGTCGCGGCTACCGGTTGCAACGGAATTGCCTCGACGTGACGCTATGCGAATGACGTATCGCGACGCGTTCGAAACGTGCCCGCGTTGTGGGGTGACTCTCGTCGACGCGCGGTCGGCGCGCAGTTGTCCGCAATGCCGCGGGTTGTGGGTCGAGGAACCGGTCGTCGCCGAGATGGTGCTCGCGATGTTGCCGCCGCAGCCGCTGAGCCGGCTCGAGCTCGCAGTGCTCGCACCGACGGGCGACCCGGCGGCGTGCCCGACGTGCAAGGAGCCGATGCACGCCACGACGATCCACAACGTGCTGCTCGATCGCTGCGCGAAGCACGGCGTGTGGTTCGACGGCGAGGAGCTGCAGGAGGCACTACGGAGAGTCGCCGATCCGGATCGCACGCCGCCGTTCGCGCCCGCCGCCGCGACGCCGCCGCCGGTGCCGCCGCCACGTCTCGCCGTCGGCAAGCTCCGCTTCATGGTTCACACGCCGGGTGACCCGATTCGTACCGAGGTCGTTACCAGGCACGTCGTTAGAATCGGGCGAATCCAGGCGGCGGAGCTTCGGCTCAGCGATCCGCGTGTCACTCGCGTGCATGCGATCATCGGTGCGGTGCCCGGGCAGCCGGTGACGCTCATCGATCTCGGTTCGGAGCACGGAACAGTGGTCAACGGTCAGCGAATCGAGAAGGTGGTGCTGGCAAGCGGCGATCAGATCGAAGTCGGCGCGACGACGATCGTGGTGCGGTGGTAGCGTCGCTGCGTGTCGAAGCTGCAAACGTTGATCGCCGCGTGCGGCAAGCCACTCCTCGCCATCGGCCTGCACAACCAAGACGTCGAGGCTGCAAAGCGCGAGCGCCGGGTCGCGTGGATCGAGATCGAGCGCACGATGGGCGTCGACCGTTGTCGGATCACGTTTACCGGCGACGACGCGCCCGACCTCGTGTTTCCCAAACCGATTCCCGACGAGCTGCGCGAGACGATCGAGGAGCCCGGCTGGGTCAAACCCGACGACGTCCTCGCCTCGATCGGCGTCGAGTAATCAATCGCCGCAGTATGGCCGCACAGTGGCGGTCGACCACCGCGTCGGCCAACCGTAGCAGTAGTACGGTACGAGGACTTCGACGCGCGAGGGCGGAGCCACGACGATCGACGGCACGACGACGACGATCGGCGCTGTGGGGCGCAGCTGCATGATCGCGAGTGTCGTGACGATTGCGGCGGCGGCGCTGAGTTGGACGAGCGGCGAGCACACGGCACGAACGAGTGGCGTCATCGTTCGACGCTGCCACGCTGCTGTTGCGGCGCCACCGATCGACGCACGAGCTTACACAGCTCTTACGGATCGCTCGTCGCGATATCGACCGCCCAGTAGCGCGACGTGCCGCTCGTGTAGAGGCCGGGGTACGTGACCGGATCGGGGATATCGATCGTCGCGCGCGCGGTCTCCGTTTCGCAGTGGAGCAGGTTACCGTCGCGACGCAGCCGCAGGACGAGCGGATGCGTCACCACGGTCGGCATCGTCTGCATGCCTCCTGGCGGCAGATCGGTCGCGATCGTCAACGTCCACGCGCCGCCGAGGCGCTCGACGAAGCATTGATGCTCGGTGCCGGCCGTCGCCTGGCGCGTCCACAGCCCGCTGCGCACGTTGTCGACTTCGTCGACATCGATGGTGACCGTGATGAAGTAGCTCGTGCCTGCGGCTTGCGACCGGCGATCCCACAGTCCCGGATCGAGCGGGTTCGGTGGCGTCAGCGGTCGAATCGCGTCGTCCTCGACGACCCAGTCGATGTTGCCCGGGATCCAGTTGAGCCCGAGTGACTCGAAGGGGTCGAATCGCACGCGGCGCTGCGGCCGCGGATCGCGATCGCACGCGTTGCCGATCTCGTCGCCGTCTTCGTTGGCTTGATCATCGTTGGGCGTGTCGGGACAGTTGTCGCAGCCATCGAGCAACGCGTCGCCGTCCTCGTTGTGGTTCGAGCCGGTCGGGCATGGATCGCAGATGTCGCCGAGCGCGTCGTCGTCCAGGTTTTCCTGCAGCGGATTCGCGATCTCGACACAGTTGTCGATCACATCGAGCAGGCCGTCATCGTCGCGATCGTCGTCGATCGCTACGGTCTCCTCGAGACCGTAGAACTGATTGCACGCGACAAGGCCGAGCACGACCATCCACCGCACGTCAGCATTGTCGCCGAGAATGGCGTGCTTCGGGCTAGCGCGTCGGGCGTTTGTGCGACGTGAACCAGTCGAACATCGTCGTCGGGAACGCAGGGCCCATCACCGGGATGTGGCTCGAGCCTTCCATCGTCCACAGCTCGACGGCGCCGGTCTCGGGACAGCCTGCCGTCGGCAGCACGTGCGTCTCGGCGCCATCGATGGCGTTGTCGAGATCGAGCGTCTTGGTTTCGGCGCGGGTGCCACCGCAGCCGTTCTTCGTGCCCCATTGATCGACGCTCGGCGTCGCGCCGGAGTACGGAACCGTTTCGTCGAGTGTGCCGTGCATGTGCACGACGTTGACCTGGCGCTCGGGCGTGCACGTCGCGGGCTGCGACGCCGCGTTGCCGGCGAGCGACGCGATCGCCGCGACCACGTCGGCGCGCTCGCACGCCATGCGATACGCCATGTAGCCGCCGTTCGAATGGCCAAGGATGAACACCGCGTTCTTGTCGACCGGCCAGTCGGCGCTGATGTCGTCGATCAAGCCGCCGATATACGCGACGTCGTCGGGGCCGATGCCTTCGAAGTCGCAGCACGCGGGATCGGCGTTCCAGAACTGACGGCCCTGGCTGTTCTCGGTGCCGTCGGGCGCGATCAGCAGCGCCTTGTCTTCGGCGGGCAGGTTGCCGACGCCGAAGTACGCGGTCTGCACGAAGCCGCTTGCACCAAAGCCGTGCAGCACGACGAGCAGCGGGTACTGCTTGCCCTCGGTGAGCATCAACGGCGTCTTGAGCTCGGCGGGCCGGTCGCCGCCGTAGAACTTCGTCATCATCTCGCCACCGCCGTCGTCACCGCAGGCCGCGACGAGGAAGGTCAAAAGGGCGATCGCTGATGCACGCATGGGGTGGAGCCTACCAGGCCACGACCCGAAATTTCGCCAGGCGCCTTCGGCGCCGCATTCACCTGCTCGGGCAGGGGCAGGGGCACGGGCACGGGGGCCTGCGGCCCACTACAATGGGTGCGTGCTGCCGCGTCTCGTCGTGATCGTGGGCCCGACGGGCGCGGGCAAGACGCGGCTTTCGTTGGAGCTGGCGCTCCGGCTCGGCGGCGAGGTCGTGTCGGTCGACTCGCAGCAGGTCTACATCGGCATGGATATCGGGACAGGCAAGGTCACCGCCGACGAGCGTGCGCGCGTGCCCCATCACCTCGTCGATGTCGTGCGTCCCAACGAGGACATGACGATGGCGCGCTACATCGAGCTCGCCGACCGCGCGATCGCCGACGTCGCGGCTCGCGGCCGCGTGCCGATCATCTGCGGCGGTACGGGCCTCTACGTGCGCGGCTTGCTGCTCGGGTTGTTCGAGGGCCCGCCCGCGGACACGGAGCTCCGCACGGAGCTCGCGGCGCTCGGCACCGAGAAGCTGCACGCCGAGCTCGCGCGCATCGATCCCGAGAGCGCGACGCGGATCGATCGCAACGACGCGAAGCGGATGATCCGCGCGCTCGAGGTGTATCGACTGACCGGCGCGACGATGACCGCGCACCAGGCGCGCCACGATCACAAGACGATGCCGCGGCGCTACGAGGCGCGCCTCGTCGGACTGGCGCCGGAGCGCGAGCAGCTCTATGCGGCGATCGATGCGCGCGTCGATGCGATGATCGCGAGCGGGCTCGAGCGCGAGGTCGAGGCGCTGCGCGCCGCCGGTTATTTGCCTCCGCTTCGCTCGCAGCAGGCAATCGGCTATGCCGAGCTCCACGAGGTCGCCGCGGGCGCGCTGGAGCGTGGTCGGGCCATCGAGCTAATCAAACGAAATTCGAGGCATTATGCGCGGCGTCAGATCTCGTGGTACAGGCCTGATCAGACGATCACCTGGTACCCCTCCTCAGCCGACGTTGACCTCGCTGAATTGGAGCGGTACCTAGCAGGGCTCTAGTGGCGACGACCGAAACACCTCAGCTCTCGGACCGCATGATTCTCGAGTTCGAGCGGCCGATCATCGATCTCGAAAGAAAGATCAGTGAGCTGCGTGGGCTGTCGACCGAGACAGTCGACTTCTCGGCGGAGATTCGGAAGCTCGAGCAGAAGGCGCGCAAGCTGCAAAAGGAAGTGTTCGCCGAGCTGTCGGCGCAACAGAAGGTGCAGCTCGCGCGGCATCCAGCGCGGCCGTACATGATGGATTACGTCGGCTTGCTGATGGACGATTTCGTCGAGCTGCACGGCGATCGCAGCTTCCGCGACGATCCGGCGATCGTCGGTGGGATCGCGATGTTCGACGAGTGGGAAGTCTTGGTGCTCGGTCATCAGAAGGGCCGCAACACCAAAGACAACATGCACAGAAACTTCGGCATGGCGCGGCCCGAGGGCTATCGCAAGGCGACGCGGCTCATGCGCATGGCGTCGCGGTTCAAGCGGCCGATCATCTGCTTCATCGACACGCCCGGTGCGTATCCCGGTCTCGGCGCCGAGGAGCGCGGTCAGGCTGAAGCGATCGCGAAGGCGCTGCAGGTGATGGCGAGCCTCGAGTGCCCGATGATCTCCGTCGTGATCGGCGAGGGCGGCAGCGGTGGCGCGCTCGCGCTCGGTGTCACCGACAAGATCCTGATGCTCGAGTACTCGATCTACTCGGTGATCTCGCCGGAGGGCTGCGCGTCGATCCTGTGGCGCGACCCGGCGAAGATCAGCGACGCGGCGACGCAGCTCAAGCTCACGGCACCTGATCTGGTGAACCTCGGCATCTGCGACGAGATCATTCCGGAGGCAGCCGGCGGCGCGCATCGCAACGGCGCGCAGACCGCCGCGAAGCTGCGCAGCGCGCTCAAGAAGCATTTGCGCGAGCTCGTCGACTTGCCGCCCGCGGAGCTCGTCGAGCGCCGCTACCAGAAGTTCCGCAAGATGGGCGCGTTCGTCGAGGCGCCGTCCTGACGCCATGTATTACGAGCTCGCGCTGATCTCGGTACTGATCGCGGGCGGGTATTGGGGCTGGTACTTCGTCCGTCACGAGCCGACCCGGTTCTACGGCGTGCTCCAGCTTGCCGCCGCAGCGCTATGCGGGCTCGGCTTGATCGGCCACCGCTATGACAAGGCAGGACTCGGCGTGCCTGGCGCGATCGGCGTCGGCGCCGGCGTGTGCCTGCTCATCATCGGTCCACTCGCGCGCGGCGTGGCGCGGCGGTTCGCGGCGGCCGAGCGGTTCGGTGCCGCGCAGCGCATGCTCGATGTCGCCGAGGTGCTCGCACCCGGCTCGGGCGTGGGCGACGAAAAAGCGCTGCTATTCGCGATGCGCGAGATCCGCGACGGCAACATCGAGCAAACCGTCGACGCGCTCACCGCCGCGAAGGATCGCGCGCCCGCCGACGCGCGGCTCGCGATCGACGAACGCATCGCGATGCTCTACCTCGCGGCGTATCGCTGGGACGAAGCGATCGCGCACGCCGAAGAGCATCTGTTCGGCGCGATCCCGACCGGACCGGTGGATGCGGCGAGCTCGCAGGTCGCGCTGCGCCGTGTGCTCGGCATCGCGCCGCCGGTGTGGGTCGAGCTGCTCGGCGCGTACGGCTACAAAGGCGACCTCGATCAAGCAGCGCTCATGCTCGCGCGGCTCGAGGAAGCGTGCGCCGGTCGCGCCGACGCAGGCATCTGGCTGCATCGCGGCCGCTTGATCTTCCTCGCACTCGCGGGCCGCGTGGGCGCGGTGCAGCAGCTCGTCG
>DATDCH010000302.1:0-4411 GCA_036524455.1 Kofleriaceae bacterium
CGACGCGCGATCGCATGCGTCGCGGCCTCGCAGCTGCTCCAGAAAGGCCTCGCGTACTTCACGATCATGTCGGCGGGCTATGTGCTGTCGCCCGGCCAGTTCCTCGCGATGCTGTCGGCCGGCGTGTTGATCGGTTGGATCTCCGCGATCATTCCGATGGGCCTCGGCATCTCGGAGGGCGGCAACGTCGCGCTGTTCACGTTGATCGGCGCGCCCGCGTCGCTTGGCCTCGCGCTCGCGCTCGCGCGCCGGGTGAACCAAGTCGTGTTCGCGACGATCGGCTTCGTCGTGCTCGCGGCCGATCGCGTGGGCAAGCACGTGCACGGCCGCATCACCTCCCGCTTCGCTCCCAGACCCACCTGACCATGTCACTCAAAGAGGCCTTCCACCGAATTGCCCGCCGCGTCGCCCACGCGATCGGAACGCCGCTCGCGTTCGTGGTCGCGCTGGCCCTTTGCGTCGTATGGGCGCTGTCGGGTCCCCTGTTCGGCTACTCCGATACCTGGCAGCTGATCATCAACACCAGCACGACCGTGATCACGTTCCTCGTGGTGTTCCTGATCCAGAACACGCAGAACCACGACTCCCGCGCGATCCACCTCAAGCTCGACGAGCTGGTCCGGGCGGTGAAGAAGGCTCGCAACTCCCTGGTCGACCTGGAGGACCTCCCGGACGAGGAGCTCGCCAAGCTCGAAGCGGAGTTCAGGCGTTTGCGGCGCGTGAACACTCCAGATCGAGCCGAATCGTGAGGGCTTTCCGTGCGATCCTGGCGCTCGACGAGCGCTAGCGCACAGCACATGTAGCGTCCGCGCACGACAACCATGCGGATTTGAGAGGATGGACTTCGGCACGCAACCCGCAAGGTGCCGTTCCCGCTGCTTCAGATACTTCTCAACCTCGCACGCAGCCTGACGGATCATGTGGAAATGACCGCCGGGGTCGCCCTGAAGCGAGAGTGTTCCCGACCTGACTGATTCTTTGGCGACAGAAAGGCATGAGACCGAGGTGAATGGAACCATCCTTATCGTCGACGACGATGAAGACACCGCTGTACTACTGCGGGATTCTCTGCGGAAGCGTGGCTTTGACGTCGATGCGGTCACCTCGGGGCAAGCTGCGCTAGAGCATCTGCGCGTCTCGCCAACCGACGTGGTCGTCACCGACGTCCAGATGGCCGGCATCTCCGGCATCGAGCTCTGCCAAGAGCTGCGCCAGCGCCACCCGGATCTCCTGCCCATCGTGCTCACGGGCCAAGGCGGTCTCGATACCGCGATCGCTGCCATTCGTGCAGGCGCCTACGACTTCATCACCAAGCCGGTGAAGGTCGATGCGCTCGCGATTGCGGTCGGCCGCGCGATCGAGCACCTGTCTCTGCGCCGCGAGGTCAAGCGCCTGCGCTCGGCCGCGGATCGCGACGTGCCGATCGACGGCATTGCCGGCAACAGCCCGGCGATCCGCGAGACGATCGAGCTCGTGCGCCGCGTTGCCGACAGCGACGCGACCGTGCTGGTCACCGGCGAGTCCGGTACCGGTAAGGAGCTCGTCGCCCGCGCGCTGCACAACCTGTCGCCGCGCCGCGAGCACCCGTTCGTCGCGGTCAACTGCGCCGCGATGCCGGCTCCGCTCCTCGAGAGCGAGCTGTTCGGTCACGTACGGGGCGCATTCACCGACGCGAAGCGCTCGCGCGCTGGTCTGTTCGTGCAGGCCGGCCAGGGCACGATCTTCCTCGACGAAATCGGCGAGATGCCGATCGAGATGCAGGTCAAGCTGCTCCGCGTGCTGCAAGAGCGCAAGGTGCGCCCGGTCGGCGGTGACGAAGAAGTCCCGTTCGAAGCGCGCGTGATCACCGCGACGAACCGCGATCTCGAGACCGAGGTCGAAGAGAAACGGTTCCGCGAAGACTTGTTCTATCGCATCAACGTCGTCGCGATTCCGGTGCCTCCGCTCCGTGCACGCGCCGGCGACATCCTGCTGCTCGCGCAGTATTTCTTGAAGCGCATCGCCGGCCGCACGAACAAGCCCGTCCAGGGCATCTCGGGCCCGGCAGCGCGCCTGCTGATGGACTACGACTGGCCCGGCAACGTCCGCGAGCTCGAGAACTGCATGGAGCGCGCAGTCGCGCTGTGCCGCCTCGACGAGATCACGGTCGATGACCTACCGGCGAAGATCCAAGAGCACCAGTCCTCGAAGATCGTCATCACGACGGAATCTCCGGGCGAGCTGATCACGCTCGACGAGATGGAGCGTCGCTACGTACGCCAGGTGCTCAACGCGGTCGGCGGCAACAAGACGCACGCCGCGCGCATCCTCGGCATCGATCGCCGCTCGCTGTATCGCCGCCTCGAAGAACCGCGCAACGAGCGCAAAGAGGAGCCGAAGCCGGCTGGAGCCGACCCGCGCTCGGCCGGCGATGGCCACCATGCGCCCCCGCGGGCACCCACCGCTCCACCCAGCCATCCGTCGGCCCCGCCGCCGGTTGGTGCCAGTGGTAGCCAGCCCGGCGAGCTCGAGTAGTACTCTCCAACGCGGTTCGCGATGAGCGAGCGCTTACGTCTCTTGGTTGTCGACGACGATTTGGTCGACCGGCTGGCAGTACGCCGTGCGGTCGAGCAAAGCGGATTGGACGCGTCTATCGACGAGGCCGGCGATGCCGAAGAGGCACTCGCCAAAGTCGTCGGCTCGCCGCACGAGTACGACTGCATCCTGCTCGATCAGGACCTGCCGGGCCGGTCGGGCGTCGACATCGCGACTGAGATTCGCGCCTCGGGGCGTCGCGTGCCGATCGTGTTCGTCACCGGCCAGCAGGCTGAAGAGCTGTTGGAGGCCGCCGTCGACGCGGGCGTCACGGACTTCATCCCGAAGCACGACCTGTCGCCGCGCCGGCTCGGCCTGCGGATCAAGTTCGCGATCCGGATCGGCCGAGCCGAGGCGGAGTCCAACCGCGCGATCGCAGCCGCGCGAGCGAATGCGCGTGCGCGGGACGAGGTACTTGCGGTCGTATCGCATGACCTGCGCGGTCCGCTGCATGCGATCAGCCTCGCGACCGAAGCGCTCAAGGACGAGATCACGGGTCCGGCGGCGCGCTACCTCGGCGCGATCGAGCGCGCGTCCGGCCGTGCCGAGCGGTTGATCACAGACCTCCTCGAGGCGAGCGCGATCGAGAACGGCGCGCTTACGCTCGCGCGGGCGCCGATCGACGCGGGCGCGATCCTGCGCCAGGCCGCCGCGGAGCACGAGCTGCTCGCGAAGGAGACCGGCGGCCGGATCGTCGCGCACATTCCCGACGAGCCGGTGGTCGTGCAGGCCGACCGCGACCGCGTGCTACAGGTGCTCGGCAACCTGATTGGCAACTCGCTCAAGCACGCGAGGGGCGCGCCGATCGAGATCTCGGTCGAGCGCAAGGACGCCGAGGCGATCGTCGCGGTGCGCGATCACGGCCCGGGTATCCCGTCGACCGAGCTGCCACACGTGTTCGATCGCTACTGGTCGGGCCGTCAACGCAAGGGCGGTGCCGGGCTCGGTCTCGCGATCGCCAAGGGCATCGTGTCCGCGCACGGCGGTGCGATTGCCGTCGACAGCAAGCAGGGTCAGGGCGCCAAGTTCTTCTTCACCCTGCCGCTCGTTCGGTAGCCCGGGTTAGTCGTGAGTTAGCGCGCGATTTCGGTCCGTGCGGTGCGGCGCACCGTGCGGTCGCGCCTCTTTCCCGCACAGTTATCGCCGCGATCGCACGGTGTGCTCTGGTGGCATGCAACGTGCTCGACCACACGCACCATGAAGGAGGCTGACCACCCCCGCATTCTCGAGCTGGTGCTCGGGCGCATGCTCGAGCTTGTCGTCTACTCGGTGGAGGGGGTGCGTGAGCGGTTGAACCGCGGGCGGGTGGTCGTTCACTAGGTGATCACAACGACGCTCGACGAGGAGGAGGCCAAGCGCGCTCCTCCGGATCGTCGCTCACGCGTCGATCCGCAGCGCGACCGCGCACGGCTCAGTGTGCTCGCTGAGGTGAGCACGTTGCTCGCGTCGTCGGATGATTACGTCACGATTCTCCACAAGCTGACCGACATGGCCGTGCCGCTGCTCGGCGACTGGTGCTCGGTCCACATGGTAAGCGCGGCCGGTCAGCTCGAGCGCATCGCGATCCGGCATGCCGATGCCTCGCGGCTCGAGATGGCGGAGATGTTGGTCCGCGACGCGAGTCAGCCCGATCCGAATGCGCGCGGAGCTGCTCGCGTGTTCGCGACCGGCCTCAGCGAATACGTCGAATCGATGACCGACGACGTGCTCGCGGATCACGCGCGCGAGCCGTGGGCGCGCGATGCGCTGCGCATGCTCGGCATGGCGTCGTACATCTCGGTTCCGCTGATCGTGCGCGGGCGCGTGATCGGCGTGTTCACGCTCGTGCGAGGCGGCG
>DATDCH010000303.1:0-3957 GCA_036524455.1 Kofleriaceae bacterium
GCGAGCAGCTCGGCATGCTGATCGGCACGCGTGCGCACTACATCGGCGTGCTCGGGCCGCGGGCGCGCACGACGCGAATGCTCAACGAGCTGTACCTGGTCGCGCAGCACGATCCGCGGCTACACGCGCCGGTGGGCCTGACGATCGGCGCGGAGACGCCGCACGAGATCGCGCTCGCGATCGTCGCCGAGGTCAAGGCCGTGCTCTCACGCGTGCCCGCACGCAGCCTGCGTGATGACGTGGGGCCGATCCACGATCGCCCGATGCCGCGTATCGCGCAGGAGATCGAGGCGCTCGCGGCGTTCGAGCCGACGCGGCCGTCGCGCGAGATGGCCGCAGTGAACATCGACGAGCCGGTGAAGCGCGTGTCGCGCGAGATGGCCGTCGCGACGCCCATCGTTTCGTAGCTTCGCCATCCTCGTCGGTGGCACGCGGCGTGCTCCAGATCGCAGCATGCTGCGCACCATCCTCGCCCTCGCTTTCTTCGCCGGCATTTGCGTGACTGCGATCAGCATTGCGAACGCCGACGACAAGCCCGCGCAGGACAGGCCCGCTCAGGAGATGAGCGCCGCCGACACGGCGAAGTGGCTCACGTTCTTCGACCGGCTCGTGACCGCGGTCGTCAAGTCGTCGGGCACGTGCGAGAAGCTGGCGAGCGACGTCAACAAAGTGATCGACGCGAACCAGGCTGCGATCGAGCTCGCGAAGGCCGCACACCAGGCGGGCCGCAAGCTCCCGGCCTCGGCGCAAGCGCACATGATGGAAGGCGTGAAGAAGATGGTGCCCGGGCTGCAAAAATGCGGGCAGGACGACAAGGTGCGGGCGGCGTTCGCGAAGCTCGACTTGACGCGCAAGCCCGCCGCCGCGGCTCGACGCTGATTGGCGACGCACGAGCCCGCAGCACCGGCTCGACGCTGATTGTCGCGGCCCGCAGCACCGGCTCGACGCTGATTGCCGACGACGATTGCGGCCAACCGTCTGTGATCGCGGCGGCGGTCGCCATTCGCGTCGGGCGCTCGGCACCGTGCATCCGACATCCGTGCGCAGCGCCGACGCGCGCGCGACGCTCGACTGCGCTCTGGAGCCACGATTACCCGGCCGCAACCCGTCGACATCGGCTCCGGGCATTGCGCATGCCGGTTGCACAGCCCGATGCCATGGGCTCCTGGATGCTGCAGCAACTCGAATACGCGACGCGAGGCCATCACGTCGCTGCCGATGCCGGCCGCATCAATCTGCTCGGCGCGAACATCACGCGCGAGAAGTACATCGATTACCTGCAGCGCACGTACGCGTTCGAAGCGCCCATCGAAGGACGCTTGCAACTGATCTCCGGTATCGAGCGCGCGATCGATTTGCATCGGCGGCTGCGCGTCGGCTTCCTCGCTTCGGATTTGCGAGCGCTTGGCTGCGAGCCCGAGGCAATCATGTCGTCGGCGTCGTTCGTCGGTGTCGAGCAGGGACTCGGTTGGCTGTACGTAATCGAACGCGGGCGCCGGATGAACAGCATGCTGCAGCGTCACCTGCTGCGCCGGATTCCCGGCGTGCTGTCGATCGCGGGGAACTATCTCGCGACGTCGGCGGTGATCGGCACGCGCTGGCAACAGCTCGGTATTGCGCTCGATCGCGTCGCGCATTCCCACGCGGCCGCCGACCAGATCCTCAACGCCGCGCATCGCGCGTTTCGTGCATTACGCGGCACGCTGCCGCGCACCACGACCGCGCGCGCCGCTTGAGTGGAATCCGAGTCATTTCGTCGAAGTCAGTACCGGCGAGGACGCGCTAGCAGCTGTCAACGAGCCGAACCCCGGTTCATAGAGCAAGCACGAGGGACGAGGCAGTCATGAGTCGAACCGCAACCGCACCGAAGTTGCCGCCGCACGCAGTCTGTTGCCCGCTGTGCGGCAGCCCCGATACCGCGAAGTACAAGTGGCCCGATGATCCGCAGGCCATCATCTTCCAGGACAATCACCCGGAGACTCGGGTCTGCGTCGACTGTCGCCACGTGTGGTGGCGGGAATAACGACGAGCGCTAACGGCGGCGATTCTTCGAGCCACGCACCGTTTCACCGGCGCGCTCTTCGGCGCGGCGTAGCGTCGGCTCCACCATCGGCGGCGCCATCGCCGGCGCGGGCGCGTGATCGAGCTGCATGCCCGTGCCGTGCGGCATGCCCGTACCGATGACTTGGGGCGGCGGCACGATCTTCGCGAGGTCCTTCGACAGGGCGTCGAGCTCGGTCACGATGGTCTCGAGCTCGGGGTCGCCGAGCTTCTTGATCGCGGCCTTCACGGCGGTGATCGCGTCGGCGACGCGCTTGCGTGCCTGCTCGATCTGGCCCGAGCGAGCGAGGGCGATGGCTTCGAGCGTAGCGCCGGCGGCAGTGGCGCGCACGCGGGCGGCTTCGAGGCCGATCTTGACCGCGGCCTTGATCGCGGCGGCGTCGTTCGACGTCTTGAGTGCGACGAAGCCGTCGCGCTTCTGTTGGCCGGTCTTGCCGATCACGTCGTCGAACGTCAGCGTCGCGAGCGCGATTTCGGCGGTCGAGCCTTCGCCGCGCGCGGCGATTGCGAGCGGGAACATCAGGTCGCGCGTCTCGCCGGCGGCGAGGTCGCCGACGACCGCGTAGAGCTTGCCGTCGGGCGCGAGCGTGAACCCGGGCAACGCGTGGAACTTCACGTTCGGGCCGGGCTCGATGACGAGGTTGAGGCCGCGGCCGACGACGGTGGTCATCTTGGTGAGCTCTTCGTCGAACACGGCGGCGACCGCGTCGGGCTTCTCGATGTAATGGAATGCGCCGCCGGTGTCGCGCGCGATTCTCGTCATCAGCGTGGTGTCGTAGTCGATGCCGAGGCCGAGCGAGGTGACCGAGATGCCGTTCTGCTGGATCGATGCGAGTGTCGCGGGCAAGTTGGTCTGGTTGTTCGGTACGCCGTCGGAGAGCAGCACGATGCGGTTGATGCCCGCCGGCAGGCGCGCGGCGGTGACCTGGGCGAGACCGAATGCGAGGCCGCTCGCGAGGTCGGTGGTGCCGCGCGCGGCGATGCCGTCGATCTTTTTGAGCGCGCGGGCGCGGGTGGCGCTGGTGATGACGTCGTTTTGCACGAGCACGTCGGCGTGCGAGTGGAACGCGACGATCGATAGGCGATCGCCGTCACGCAGTTTGGCAACCAGGCCCTTCGCGCTGTCGCGCAGGGACGCGATCGCGTCGCCTTCCATCGAGCCCGAGGTGTCGAGCACGAGGCCGAGGTTGAGCGCGGGGCGCTGCGCATCGGGCAGTGCTTTGCCGGTGATGCGCACGCGCAGGCCGAGCTCGTTGTGATCGTCGGCGTCGAGCAGTGCGGTGGTCGCTTCGACCGTCATCTCGACGAGCTTTGGATCGACGTTGACGACGAGCGGTGTGGTGCGGTTATCCGCGAGCTTCGCGGTTTTAGGCGCCGCACATGCGGCGGCAAACAGGAGTACCCAAGCTAGGCGCGTTCGAGGTGTCATGCCTCTGGTTCACGCGCGAGCGTGCGGCCCGATCTAATCAGTGCCGGTTTATTCCCAACGAATGCGAAACCGTTAGTCGACGCCGTACTTCTTCAGCTTGTCGTACAGCGTGCGCTCACCGATGCCAAGCAGCTCTGCGGCCCGCCGGCGATTGCCGTCGACGCTGGCAAGTGCCGCGAGGATCGCCTCGCGCTCGAGCTCGGCGAGCGGTTTGATCCCGCCCGATGTCGCAGGGCGAGACGTGGGCTCATCGATCCATAAGTGGTCGGGCTCGATCACGTTTGTGTCGGTAAGGATCGCGGCGCGCTCGAGCGCGTTCGCGAGCTCGCGCACGTTGCCGCGCCACGCAGCGGCGAGCAAACGCTGCTCGGCGGCGGTCGACAGTATCGGCAGCGTACGCTTCTGATCGGCGGCGATGCGCGCGAGCAAGCTGCGCGCGATCGGCAATAGATCTGCCCGCCGCTCGC
>DATDCH010000304.1:0-13609 GCA_036524455.1 Kofleriaceae bacterium
GGGCATCGCATCGGGCATCGCATCGGGCATACCGGCATCGGCGACGCCGGCATCGCCGGGGCTCGCATCGACGCCGGCGTCGCCAGGACCGGCATCGGCAAAGGATGCATCGATCGCTGCATCGCCGACCATGCCGGCATCGCCCGGCGAGCAGCCAACGACGACGTTGTGGCGCTTGATGAGGAGCAGCGCCTGGTCACTGACGTCGGGTGCAGGCGTGCCACTCTCTGCCAGGATGCGTCCGATCACGACGGCGGTAAGCCAAGACACACGCGATGGCTTTACACGACGCACGCCAGCTGCCGCGCACGTGATTGTGCGCGGTTGAGCGCCGCGCGACCGCAGGATTTCCGACGGAGCAGGGCACGCGTGTCAGGTCGCGAGCAAGCCGGTGAGCACGGCGGATGTGCCGATGTGCAGGTACGAAGGTCTCCGTGGCGGACATCCCGGATGGCGTGGCGATGTTACGACGTCGCGACTGCGTCGCATGGCATCGTGCGTGCAGCCGGTAAGAACAGATGCGAATCGAGGTCGCGAAGTTCTCCGCGTTTGTCGTCGATCTCGACGGCGTCGTGACGAAGACTGCGGAGGTTCACGCGGTCGCATGGAAACGATTGTTCGACGATCTACTCGCACGGACCGCAGGTGAGCAGCCTTGGCAACCGTTCGATCTCGACCGCGAATACCGAGCGTACGTGGACGGCAAGCCGCGACTGGACGGCTTGCGCGATTTCCTGGCCGCGCGCGGCATCTCCATCCTCGAGGGGACACCCCAGGACAGCGCCGACCTCGACACCATCTATGGTCTGGCCAAGCGCAAGAACCGCTACGTACTCGAGAGCCTCGGCCGCGGTGACGTCGGCGTCCACGCCGATAGCGTGGGTCTCCTGCAGAAGGCGAGAACCATGGGCGTGCGCCTCGCGGTGGTAACGGCGAGCGAGAACTGCGCGGCCGTGCTCGCAGCGGCACATCTTCATGCTCTCTTCGCCGCCCAGATCGACGGCCTCGATCTCGCCCGCCTCCGGCTGCGCGGCAAGCCCGCGCCGGATTCGTTCCTGGAAGCGACGAGACGACTCGGCGTCGAGCCATCGCACGCAGTCGTCTTCGAGGACGCCATCGCGGGTGTACAGGCTGGCCGCGCCGGCGGCTTCGGCCTCGTGATTGGCGTTGATCGCGTGGGACGCGGCGATGCGCTTCACCGTGCCGGGGCCGATGTCGTCGTGACCTCCCTCGACGAGATCGAGCTCGTCCGCGGCGAGACCCGCGCGGAGCCGCTGTGATGACGGGATGGGAGCTCGCCTATGACGGCTTTGATCCGACGCAGGAAGGCGTCCGAGAGACCCTGTGCACGTTGGGCAACGGCTACTTCGCGACGCGCGGTTCGGCGACCGAAGCAACTGACGACGGCGTGCACTATCCCGGCACCTATGTGGCGGGCTGTTACGATCGGTTGCCGACCGAGATCGAGGGTCGCGTGCTCGAGCACGAGGATCTCGTCAACGCTCCGAACTGGCTGCCGCTCACCTGGCGGGTGGCCGGTGAGGACTGGATCGAGCTCGCGAAGATGGAGATCCTTAGCTATCGGCGAGCTCTCGATCTCCGGCGGGGGATCTTGACGCGAGAGATGCGGATTCGCGACGCGCGCGGACGCACGACCCACGTGACCGACCGGCGGTTGGTTCACATGGGCGAGCCCCACCTTGCGGCGCTGGAGGTCGTGCTCACGGCAGAGGACTGGTCCGGCCCGGTCGAGGTGCGGTCTGCGCTCGACGGGCGGGTCGAGAACCGAGGCGTCGCACGATATCGACGCCTCGCCTCCCAGCATCTTGTCCCGGTCGACGCGCGTTCGCTCGATGAAGACACGATGCTGCTCGAGGTGCGAACGGTCCAGTCGGGGATCGGCATCGCAGTGGCGGCGCGAACGCACGTTTACGAGGACGGCCAGCGCCGTACGTGCCAGGTGCGCAAGAGCAGTCGCGCAGGCTACGTCGCGCACGAGCTAGCCTTCGTGCTCGAGGCGAAGCGCCCAGTCACGATCGAGAAGGTCGCGTCGCTCTACACGTCGCGGGACTGGGCGATCTCGACTCCTGGCCTCGCAGCAAGCGAGACGCTCGCCGTGACGCCCGCGTTCGACGCGCTCGTCGAGTCGCATGTCCTCGCTTGGGACCAGCTCTGGCGCTCGTTCGATATCGGGCTCGAAACCGATGGTCGCGACGAGGCGTCAGTCGTCGCGTCGGCTGTGATCCTGCGGCTGCACGTGTTTCACCTGCTCCAGACTGTGTCGCACAACTCCGTCGACCTCGACACTGGCGTCGGTGCACGCGGCCTGCACGGTGAGGCGTATCGGGGCCACGTCTTCTGGGACGAGCTGTTCGTGTTTCCGCTCCTTAACTTTCGCGCACCGGATATCACGCGCGCCTTGCTCCTGTACCGCTACCGCCGGCTTCCGAGCGCGCGTCGCGCGGCAAGCGCCGCGGGCTATCGGGGCGCGATGTATCCATGGCAGAGCGGCAGTGACGGCCGAGAGGAGACGGACAAGATCTATTTCAACCCGCGCTCCGGGCGCTGGATTGCGGACTGCACTCACCTCCAGCGGCACGTCGGCGCCGCGATCGCCTACAACGTGTGGCAGTACTATCAGGTCACCGGTGACCGAAAGTTTCTCGGTGACGCGGGCGCGGAGCTGATCCTCGAGATCGCCCGGTTCTTTGCGAGCCTGGCCCGACACGATCCGCGCTTCGATCGGTTCGAGATCCGCGGCGTGATGGGGCCCGACGAGTTTCATTCCGCGTACCCAGACGCAGACCAGCCAGGGCTCGACAACAACGCGTACACCAACGTGATGGCGGCCTGGGTGCTGTGGCACGCCCGCGAGGTGCTCGAGCTCTTGCCGCGCGACCGCCGACGTGAGTTGTGCGAACGGCTGGCGCTCGGACCGGATGAGCTCGCGCGTTGGGACGCGATCAGTCGAAAGCTGCGGCTGCACTTCGTCGATGGCGGCGTCCTCGCCCAGTTCGAGGGCTACGATCGACTTGTCGAGCTCGACTGGGACGCGTACCGCAAGCGCTACGGAAACATCCAGCGGCTCGATCTGATCCTCGAGGCGGAGGGCGACAGCCCGAACCGGTACAAGGCGTCGAAACAGGCCGATGTGTTGATGCTGTTCTACTTGTTCTCGGCCGAGGAGCTGTGCGCGCTGTTCGAGCGTCTCGGCTACCCGTTCGACAGCAGCACCATTCCACGAACGATCGACTACTACCTGCGCCGGAGCAGCGAGGGCTCGACGCTCAGTCGAATCGCGCATGCCTGGGTGCTCGCGCGAGCGGATCGCACGGGCTCGTGGGAGCTGTGCAAGCAGGCGCTGATCGGCGACGTCGCCGACATCCAGGGAGGCACGACGCGCGAGGGCATTCACCTCGGGGCGATGGTGGGCAGCGTCGATCTGCTCCAACGCTGCTACACGGGCCTCGAGCTGCGGGAGGACGTGCTGTGGATCAACCCGCGGTTGCCCGAGTCGATGCGGCGGCTCGAGTTGCTCGTCCGTTATCGAGGGCACACGCTGGGGCTCGCGATCACGCGTGACACGGTCGAGGTCAGCGGAGAGCGCAGCGATATCCCGACGATGAGGATCGCGATCCGCGATACGGTTTACGAGCTGAAAGCCGGCGAGCGGCGCGTGTTTCCACTGCCGCCCCCGAAGTACAAGTAGTGCGCTGGAGGCCGTGAGCACGAGTCGCGAATTCGTTGCATCGATCGCCGCCATCGCGCAGCGAATGCGCGCGACGCCGTCGAGCGCGACGACATGCCGAGCCGACCGAAGTCGTACGCTCGCAGTACGCTTGGAATGCGTCGTGCACATCCAGGTTGTATGACGCCAGGCATCAAGAGGATCCTTTCGCTGCCCTACGAGATCGTGCTCGCCAAGCTCCCTGATGCGTTGAAGACCGAAGGCTTTGGCGTGCTCACCGAGATCGATGTACGCAACACACTGCGCGAGAAGCTCGGTGTGGAGTTCCGCCGCTACAAGATCCTGGGTGCCTGCAACCCACCGCTCGCGCATCGCGCGCTGCAGGCAGACCCCGACATCGGCGTGATGCTGCCGTGCAACGTCATCGTGTACGAGGACGGCGACAAGAGCGTGGTCATCGCCGTCGATCCGATGCAGACGATCGCCGCAACATCTCCCGCGCTGCGGCCGATCGCGGAAGACGTTCGCGGTAGGCTGACCCGCGTGCTGGAGCGTCTGTCATGATGTCGCGGATCGTGCTGATCGGTGCACTGTGCGTCGCGGGTTGCTCGCAGTCCGAGCCGCCCAAGCCGGCGACTACTTCGTCCGCGACGACCAAGGATCCACAAGCTGCGCGCAAGCTCGTCACGAGCGGCGCACTCGTACTCGATGTGCGCACCTCCGACGAGTACGCCGAGGGTCACTTGCCGAGCGCGACCAACATCCCGGTCCAGGAGCTGGCCTCTCGCCTCACGGAAGTCGACAAGCTAGCCGGCGGCGATAAGGCGCGACCGATCGTCGTCTACTGCGGGGCGGGTTCGCGCGCCGCGAAGGCCAAGGCGCAGCTCGAGGCAGCGGGTTACTCGCACGTCGTCAACGGCGGTGGTCTCGATGATCTTCGCTGAGGGCTAACTCGATGGTCTGCGGTAGCGCCGGGAGAGCGCTGCCGCCTCTGCGTTGATCTGCGCGTGCGCCGAGCAAGCGAGCGCACGGTAAGAAGTGCGACGGCGCGCGAGATCGGATGACGAGCGAAGGGCAAGTCCACGGCTGCCGCGAAGCGCTGATGGAATCTCGCTTGCACACGCGCTGAGTACTTTCCTCAGGAGGATCGATGCGTCGTCTAGCTCGAGTACTCGCTTGCATGATCGCGCCTATGCTCGGGGCGGGGTGCGCCAACAACCAGCAACCCCACACCGAGGACTCGGTCACCGTGGTCACGGAGGACACGGAGGACGCTCGCGAGGACGAGGCCCGCGCGATCACCGCGAGCTTCGACCTGTTCTTTCCGAGCTGCGTCGCGCCGGTCGCGCAGTTCGAGGCCATCGTGCGCTACGCCGACGATCCGACTTCGACGGTTCCGAATGTCAGGTGCCTGTTCACGTTCGAGGATGGAAGCGTCTCGACGCTATGCGCGGGCGAACACACGTTCCCCGCGCCCGGGCCGCAAGGGGTCTCGCTCGAAGTCGAAGACCTCGACACGGGCGAAGTCGATATCGTCGAAGAAACCCGGTTTATCGCGATCCCGCTCACGGTCGACCTCGCGCTCGACGTGCCCGAGTGTGGTCTCACGTTCTCGTTCGACGCGGATCTGTCGACCCCGGCGGAGACCCACGTCACCATGCATCCGCCGGAGCAGTTCGTCGACGCAGACGTGTTCGGGACCTCCGGTAGCTTCACGGCGCTCGAGGCCGGCGTCTATACGCTGCGGCTGTTCGCCGAGGACGCGCGTCCCGACGGCGCGACCTGCCAAGTCGCCATCGAGCGCACCGTCGAGCTCGTCGCCTGCAAGGATGACCACGAGCACGAACCCGGGTGCGGACACTGAGCCGTCGCTGCTAGTCCGCGAGCTGATCTTCGATCGCTTCGGCAATGGCGGCGGCGATCGCGGCTTGCACGGTCGCATCGGCAAGCTGCTTGCCTTCGATCGGATGGTCGATGAAGCCGACCTCGACGAGCACCGCCGGCATCGTCGCGCCGAGCAGCACGTGGTGCGCGTCTTGGCGAACGCCGCGATCGCCGTCGGCGCCGCGTCGCTCGCGCAGGGACTTCTGCATGCGCGCCGCAAGCTCGGCGGACTCCCACTGCGATGCGCCACGCTCGACATCGTCGAGCACGAGGGCGATGTCGGGATCGACACCGGGCCGTGGCGTGGTCGTGCCGCTGCGCAGTGCGCGCGCGTCGACATCGACGCCCTTGGCGGTGAGCACGAAGGTCTCGAACCCGCGCTGCGTGCGCGCGGCGGAGGCGTTGGCGTGGATGCTGATGAAGAGGTCTGCCGGGATCTGGTCGGCGAGCTCGACGCGCTGGCGCAGGGTCAGCGTGCGATCGGTGGTGCGGGTCAGCGTGACCGTGATCCCGTGCTCGCGTAGCCGGGTGGCAACCAGGTTCGCAAGGGTCAGGGTCAGCTGCTTTTCACGAAGGCCGGCAAGCCCTTGGGCGCCCGGATTGGAGCCGCCGTGCCCCGGATCGAGCACGACCACCGGTGGCTTGGGCGACGCCTGGGCGGTCGCAGCGACGGAAACCGCGGCGCACAGTGCGAGCAAGCTCGGCCAAAACCTCGGGAACACAACCACAAAAAAATTTTCGCGTGCCGGAGAGGTCGCGCCCAAGTTTTCCTACCGGCCCGCGCCGTCCTTGACCGAAATAGCCCACAACGCTACGTTTTTCCGGTTGTCTGCGCGGCGCCTTGCAGGGGGTCTTGCCCCCGTTCACATCCTCCTGCTGGTCGCCTTCCTCGAGGTCGCGATCAATCGTGTCGCCGTGCCGATGCTGCGCCCGTTCAAAGGCGCGCCGCCGCTGTGGCACACACTGCTCGATTACGCCGGTCTGTTCTTGTTCTACTTCGCGGGCACGCTCGCCGCCGTGCTGATCGGTGTGCGCGTCGTCGAAGGAGTGCGCACATCGCAGACGGTACGCGATTGGATCGCGAACAGCTCGCTCGCGATCGCGAGCTTGCTCGCCGCGATTCCGCTCTTGGTCGCTGCGCCATCGCAGCTGTCGTTCGCACTCGAGATCGCATTCGCGATCGCCGTGATCGCACATGTCACGACCGCGCTCGGTCGCGGCCGCGATATCGGCGCGCAGCTCGGCATCCTCACGCTCGCAGTTCCGCTGCTGCTCCACACGCTCACCGTGCTCGGTGCGAAGTACCTGTGGCCCGACGGCGCATTCGACGGACCTGGCGTCGAAGTGACCCGCGCCGGTGTGATGGCGCTGTGCGGTGCCGCGCTGATCTCGCCGTACGTGTTCGCGCCGCGGCCGTTTGCACGCGCGGTGACACGCCCTGGGCCCGTCGTGATCGCGATGGCGATCGCGGCGATCGGTGCAGTCGCTGCACGCACGTGGTATCCGGTCGTCGCCAAGGGCGCCGCGCTCGCGATCGGCGTCACGCTCGACCAAAGCCACGCCGATCCGCGGCTCGCGCTCTACCTGCTCGCGATCGCAACCTTTGCATGGACGCTCGCATCGTGCGCGATCGCGCATAGCCCGGCACGGCGCGCGATCGGCGCCGGCATCGCGTTCGTCATCCTCGGCGGTTACGGCTTCCGCTGGCCGAATCATTATTTGCTGCCGCTGTTCGGCATCGCGCTCGTTGCGCGCGCGGCCCGCCACGTCCGCGAGGAGGAAGTCGCCGGGCTGCCGATCACGACCGACACACCGCCGATCGCAGACGCTGCCTGGTCGGGTTACATCGCGAGCGTGAAGAGCGGCCTCGAGCGCTCGCTCGCCGGCGTGCACACGTTGACCACGCGCGGCGACGGCGGCCTCGCCTCGAGCGTGATCATCGGCGAGAAGGCAGGCCTCGCCGTGCGCACGCGGATCGAGCGCATCGAAGGCAGCGTGATCGCGCTCGACGTGATCTTGGGTCGCGAGATCGACGAGCTGCGCGGCGCCACGCTGACGCTGTGGGCGATCCCGCCGCGCGCGCTCGGCGTCAACCCGGCGGGCCCGCCCGCGCAGCCTCTGATCAAGGCCAACGACACCACGTTCGACGAGCGGTTCAAGACGCGCGGCACACGCGCAGCGCTCGACAAGCTGCTCGACGAAGGGTTGCGCGCGCGCGTCGTCGCGACGCTCGACGGCTGGCTCGCGTACTGGGAACCCGAAGGTCTGCGCTATCGCGTCTATCCGGGGCGCGGTGCGCCGCTCGATCACCCGATGCCGCTCTCGGACCTCGCGCTCGGCCGCACCGCGAGCCCCGAGCGCTTGGTCGCGATCATCGAATTGCTCGTCGAGATCGCCGGCCGTGGTGTTACCGTTGCGCCCGCCGAACCGCCGACCACGCTCGAAGCTGCGGAATCATCGTGAAGTTGCTCGTCCCTTTCGTCGTGCTCGCGAGCTGTGCGCCCGTCGGGCGGCAAGGCCCGGTGCCCACGTGGGTCAACGACACCTCGTCGTACGGTGGGCCGAACCAGGTCTCGCCCGTGGTCGCGCGTTATCGCGACGTCGCCGCGAAGATCATTGCCACTGCGCGTGCCGATCGCGGCGGGTACAAGAAGCTCGCGTACCTCACCGATCACGTCGGTGCGCGGCTCGCCGGCTCCGCCGAGCTCGACAAGGCGATCGCGTGGGCTGCGCAGGCGATGAAAGACGACGGCCTCGACGTGCGCACCGAGAAGGTGATGGTGCCGCACTGGGTGCGTGGCGTGCAGGAGGGCGCGATCAAGTCGCCGGTCGATCGGCCGTTGCGGCTGCTCACGCTCGGCGGCAGCGTCGCGACGCCGAAGGGCGGCATCACCGCGCCGGTCGTCGTCGTGCACGACTGGAAAGACCTCGAGGCGAAGAGCGAGCACGTCAAAGGCGCGATCGTCGTCTACAACGTCGCGATGCCGCAGTGGACCGCAGAGCACGGCTCCGGCTACGGCAAGATTGTCGAGTACCGCTCGCGCGGTGCCTCCGAGGCGGCCAAGCGCGGCGCGGTCGCGGTGCTCGTGCGCTCGGTCACCGCGAAGAGCCTGTCGACTCTGCATACCGGCGCGATGGGCTACCACAAGGATCATCCGAAGATTCCGGCGGCCGCGATCACCGTCGAGGATGCCGAGCTACTCGACCGACTCACAGGCGACGGCAAGGTCAGCGTGTTCATCCGGCTCGAACCGCAGGTGCTGCCGGAGGTCGAATCGGCGAACGTGATCGGCGAGCTGCGCGGCAGCGAGAAGCCCGACGAGGTCGTCGTGATCGGTGGTCACCTCGATTCGTGGGACGTCGGTCAAGGCGCACATGACGACGGCGCCGGCTGCGTGACGATGATGCAGGCCGTGCGCGTGCTCAAACAGCTCGGTCTTACGCCGCGCCGCACCATTCGCGTCGTGCTGTTCACGAACGAGGAGAACGGTGTCCGAGGCGCGCGCGCCTACGCGGAGCAGCACAAGGCCGAGCTCGGCAAGCACGTGCTCGCGCTCGAGTCGGACTCCGGCGGCTTCGCGCCGCGCGGGTTCGGTGTCGGTCACAAAGACAAGGAAGCCGCGAAGCGCGTGCAGGCGAGGCTCACCGAAATCGCCGCGCTGATGGGACCGCTCGGCCGCCTGCACGTCGACCAAGGCCACGGCGGTACCGACATCGAGCCGATGGCGCCGGCGGGTGTGCCGCAGGTCGGCCTCGTGGTCGATAGCCGCACGTACTTCGACTATCACCACACCGAGGCCGACACGCTCGACAAGGTCGATCCGCAGGACATCGCCGACATGGTCGCGGCGGTCGCCGTGCTTGCGTACGTCGTCGCCGACTTACCCGACCGCGTCGACGCACCGTGATCGGGCTCGTCGCGAAGCTGCTCGAAGCACCGCTTGCCGTTCGCGATGTCGCCGCCGCACCGCGCGACGCGATCGTCGTGCTCGGTGCACCGCTGTCGCCGCGCGGCGAGCTCACGCCGATCCTCGATGAACGCGTCGCTGCAGCGGCCGCGCTTTATCGCGCCGGCGGCGGCCGTCACGTCGTCGCGAGCGGCGGTACGACCCACGGTGCACCGCGCGCCGAAGCAGCGGCGCTCGCGGCGGGGCTTCGCGCGGCAGGGATCCGCGACGTGCTCGTCGAGGATCAGTCGCTGACGACCGCGCAGAACGCGCGGTTTACCGCCGAGCTCTTAGCGCCGCTCGGCGTGCGCACGATCTGGCTCGTCACGCAGCCGTTTCACGGCAAGCGCGCGGCGCTGCTGTTTCGCCGTGCCGGCCTCGAGCCGCAGCTCTGGCACATCGCCGACAGCGTGCAGTATCGCGATCGCAAGCGTGCCGTGCGCTGGCTCTTGCGCGAATACGGATCGTGGGCGGCGCTCGCCGTCGGCCTGCGCCGCTGACGGCTCATGTCGACGTCGCCCACACGGGCACATCGGTAACTCCGTGCCTTCGATCATTGCGTCCGGCGCCTTCGGCGCCGCAGGACGTGCTCCAGATCTAGCGCCAGGAACGCCAAGGCGGCCAAAGACGCCACCAGAAGGCAAACGCATGCTCGGATCTCGATCACCTGTCTTGTGGCGTTCTTGGCTCTTCTGGCGTCTTGGCGTTCCATCCGAGGCACACCGCCTAGGCCGCTCGTGTTCGGAGAGCGAGCACGTGAGCGTTCGCGCGTTAGCGCGCTGCGATGCCGCTGCCGAACGTTGCTTCGGCGCGCGCTCTGCAGACGCGCGCATCACGGATTGGCTTGCGGCGGCGCAGTCGGACCGATCGACACGACGAGCAGTGGAGCTTTCTTGTCGGTGGGTACTGGACCGACCGTGGTCGTCAACGAGCCCATCGCGACGCCTTGCTCGAGCAAGTAGCCTTTCACGTTCTCGGCGCGCTTCTTCGCGAGCGTCGCGTCTTTGTCGCCATCCTTTTCGGCGTGGACCGTGATGACGAACTTGAGCTTCGGGTTGTTGAGCATCGCGAGCAGCGTCTTGTCGAGCGCGGTCTTGACCCGCGTCGACAGGCGTACGCTCTTCGCGTCGAACTTCGCCTTGCTCGCGGCGGCGAGAGCCTCGATCACGGCCGGCGGAATCTTGTCGATGCAACCGTCGTCGTCGGCGATGCCGTTCTTGTTTTCTGCCTCGTTCGGGCACGCGTCGCGCGCGTCGGCGACGCCGTCCTTGTCGTTATCGTCGTCGGGGCAGCCGTCGTCGTCTTCGAACTTGTCGAAGTCTTCGGCGCGGTCGGGACACTTGTCGATGCCGGTGACGAGCTTGTCGCCGTCTGGATCGGGTTCGGGGCAACCGTCTTGATCGTCGACGCCGTTGACGGCTTCCATCTGTTGCGGACAGGCGTCGAGCTTGTCGGGAATGCCGTCGCTGTCGCTGTCTCGATCGGGCTGGGGCGGTGGTGGCGGCGGCGGATTGACGACGACGACTTGTTCCTCGGTCGGCTCCTGCTTCGGCCGCTGACCAAATCGAATGCCGAGGCCGAGCACGAGCTCGTAGTTCGACGTGGTGCCTCCGCTCATCGACTCGGTGATCACCTGGCGACCGTCGAGACGCAGTTGCCAGCCTTGCTGCATCGCGATCTGCGCGCCGAGGCCCCACACGAACACCGGATCGGTCTCCTTCGCCATCAGCGGCGAATCGGATGCGACGGAAGCGGCGCCGATACCGCCGGTCACGTGCGGTTCGAACCAGCCGCCGCCGAGCCGCAACAGGAGATTCGCGCGATAGCCGAACACCGGCGCGAAGTAAGACGGGCGCGCGCTCTCGAAACCGTAGCCGGTCCACGCCGGCGTGAACGACAGCTCGGCCTCGCCGCCGAGACCGAGATGGATGTCGGCGCCGGCTCGCAGCGCGATGTACGTGATGCGTGCGCCGAACGTCGGCGCGGTTTGTGGCCGTTGCTCGGGCGCAAGCGCGTTGCCGAGGCCGTTGTCGGTGGCGAACTGCTCGACTCCGAGGAATCCCGTCGCCTCGAGCCGGTCGATGGGATCCCCGACGGCAGGAGTAGAGATTGCCACCAGTATGGCTAAGGCCCCGACGCGCACGAAATAATCATATCGCAGCCTGGAGCGGCGCGCGCGATCCAGGCAAGCTCGATCCGATGCTCACGTTCAGTCGAGACCCGAACGTCGCCGAACAGCAGATGAACGCGATCATCTTCTACCTGACTGCGTTCGGGTACATCGACGGGAACTTTGACTTCACCTAGAAGACGTTCGTCCGCATCTATATCCGCCAGCTGGTCACCCAGCGCGCAAAAACAGCGTTGCCCGACGCCGACGACAAGACCCGCGACGAGGTCATCACCAAGTTCACGACGCACTTCCACGAGGTGTTCGAGCAGATCGATCGCAGCGTCAAAGGCCTATTCGACGAAGCGGTCGCGGACGGCGAGGACGTCGAGAAGTTCGTCTACTCGAAGCTCAAGCTGCGCAGCTACGAGATCTTTCAGAGCTTCGATCGCGAGAACCAGCACCACCTGCTGTCGACGATCGACGAGCTGATCTACGCCGATGGCTCGGTTCATCCCGCCGAGAAGAAGTTTCGTGAAGAGATCGAAGCGTTGCTCGACGTCAACGTCGTGCCGCTGTCGGAGCGCGACATCGAGGTCGTGCCGCACAAGCAGGTCGAGATCGAGCGCCCGGCCGCATCGCCGCGCCCCAATCTCGATGACCACCCGTTCTTCCAGCGCTTCGAGCACCACTACGCCGGCGACCCGGAGCGGATTCGGCCGCAGATTCAGGCCGACCTCGATCTCCTGCATCAGTTCAGCGCGAAGCTCGGCGAGCACCGCGCGGCGGGCACCGGCAAGTTGGCCGGCAAGCAGTCGGTCGCCGACTTCGCGGGCCAGCAGCCGTTCCTCGACGGTCACATCTACGTGCATCCGGCGATCCCCGAACGTCGCTACGAGCTCACCGTGCTCGGCGACCTGCACGGCTGCTACAGCTGTCTCAAGGCCGCCGTGCTGCAGGCCGATTTTTTCGCGAAGCTCGAAGCGTGGAAGGCCGACAAGTCCAAGCCCGAACCGAAGCTGATCCTGCTCGGCGATTACATCGATCGCGGGATGTTCAGCTACAACGGCGTGCTGCGCACCGTGATGCAGCTGTATCTCGCGGCACCCGAGCACGTGTTCCCGCTGCGCGGCAATCACGAGTACTACATCGAGTACCGCGGCCGGATTTACGGCGGCGTGAAGCCAGCCGAAGCGATCAACACGCTGATCGGTCTCGTACCCGGCGAGGTGTTCCAGGAGTACATGAAGATGTTCGAAGAGCTGCCGAACATGCTGTTCTTCGACGACCTCATGTTCGTGCACGCGGGCATTCCGCGCGACGCCGATATCAAGACGAAGCTCACCGACATGGCGCAGCTCAACGATCCCGATATTCGGTTCCAGATGCTGTGGAGCGATCCGTCGACGGCGGACTACATCCCCGACGATCTGCAGGCGCAGAACGCGCGGTTCCCGTTCGGCAAGAAGCAGTTCGAAGCGTTCATGGCGCGGTTCGGCTGTTCGATGATGGTGCGCGGCCACGAGAAGGTCGACGAGGGGTTCAAGACGATGTACGGCGAGGTCGCGTCGCTGCTGTCGCTGTTCTCCGCCGGCGGCGCCGAGAACAGCGACTTGCCGGTCGACTCGAGCTATCGCAGCGTGACGCCGATGGCCGCGACGATCGTCATCGAGGGCGGCACCGCGTCGGTGACGCCATGGCCGATCGACTACAAACGGTTCAACGATCCCAAGCGCAACCGTTTCTTTGCCGCGCCGCCCGAGATCGAGCACAAAGTCGGTTAGTGAGTCTCTGGGTCGTCTACCTGGTCCGCTGCGCCGACGACACGCTGTACTGCGGGATCACGAACGACCTCGCCGGCCGGCTTGCGGCGCACGGCACACCACGCGGCGCGAAGTACACGCGGCGGCGCGGTCCGGTCAGGCTCGTGTTTTCGCGGCGCTGCCGCGACAAGCGGGTCGCGTTGCGTATCGAGTACGC
>DATDCH010000305.1:0-3850 GCA_036524455.1 Kofleriaceae bacterium
CGGGCCGATCAAGGCAAAGCGCCACTCGCCGACGCGCGACGGCGACGTCGCATCACACGACGTGAGCGGTGCATCGCGCGTGACGGCGCGGAACATGGCGCAGGCTGCCGATGGGATGCCGGGGCCGCATGCCTGCTCGCGCGGCGCGGGAGCGTGCGTCACCGACGTGCCGCGACACGCCGTTGCGAGGAGCACCCCTATGTACCAACACGCCCGCACGGACTCTTGATCGTAACGCGGCCAGGGCACGCAGCTATTTCACTTTCGGTGAAACGTGGCTCGTACACCGGGCACGTACGTGCGGGCGAGTCGCCCACGAGGCGCGATGTCCGCGTTGCAGACGACGGGAGTGCGTTTCTAGCGCGCTAGAAGCGTAAGCCGACCTTCGCCACGCCGCCGCCAGCCGTTGGTGCGACCTCGACATTCGGCAGCACGCGCTCTCCGCGATTCATGATCACGAGCACGACACCGGTGACGATCGCTGCGCCGCCGACCCCCATCATCGCGATCCCGACGTTCCGCTTGAGCTCGGCGCTGTCGCGTTGCGCGGCGAGCGCGCTGTGCTCCGGCGCCGTCAGGCCTGGCTCGCAGCCGTTTTGGCATTGCGCCGAGTAGGCGACTTCGAAGTCATCCATCTCGTTCTTGCCGAGGAACCACGTGCCGGCGCCGCCAACACCGACGGCGACGCCGATGCCGACCATCGTCCACGGGATCCAGCGCCGGTAGCGGTATTTGAGCACCACCGCGCGGTCGAGCGGGATCAGCTTGACCTTCTGCTGCACGGTCTCGCCACCATCGACGACAACCTTCGTCGAGGCGGTGAGAAAGCCCTGCTTCTCGCCGACGATCGCATGCTCACCGGCGAGCACGCGGAGCTTCTTCGTGCCGGGGCAGTCGAACCACGGCTTGCCGTCGAGGAGCAGCCGCGTCGCGGTTTGATCGCAGGTCGCTTCGATGAAACCGACGCGGCCCTTGAGCAGCACTTGGTAGTCCAGCGCCTGTTGGTACAGCTCGGGCTTGAACGGCTTGTCGCCGTAGACGAGTGCCTTCTCGAGATTGTCGGCGGCTTCGAGGATGCGCTCGAGGCGAATCTCGGTGACCGCCAGGTTGAAGCGGATCAGCGGGTGATCCCACAGCGCGATCGCGGCGCGGTATTTCTCGAGCGCCGGTGCGTGCGCTTGTCGCGCGAACAGCGTGTTGCCTTCTTCGTAGAGCGCGCTCGCCTTGTCCTGCACGTCCTGCGGCACGCCTTGTGCCCACGGCTTGGGCTCGGAGCTCGGCGGTGAGATCGACGGCGCAGGCGTCGGTGCGGGCGCTGGTTCGGGCGCCGGCGTCGGCTCGACGGGCGTCTCCTTCGGCGGTTTCTTCTTCTTCTTCTTCGGCGCAGCGAGCGCCGGCGTGGCGATGCACGCGAGGATCACGAGCGCCTTCTTCACTTGAGACCTCCAGTCGAGATCTTGCTCTTCTCGGCCTCGAGCTGCTTCACGCGTTCCTTCTCGGCGGCCAGTAGCTGCTGCGTGCGCGCCTTCTCGGCTTTCGCTTCCTGTGTCGCCTTCTCGGCGGCTTCCTTCGCCATCGCCGCCTTGCGCGCATTCTCTTGCGCGACGCGAGCGAGCTCCTGCGACGTGGCGTTCGCCTTCTCGGCTTCTGCGACCTTCTTCTGCAGCGCGAGGTTGGCGGCTGCGAGGTCTTCTTGCGACTGCGCGACCTGTTGGTTCGCCTTGAGCGCTTCCTCGGACTTGAGCTTGGCCTCGTCTGCCGCCTTCTTCGCCTCGGCCTCGGCCTTCTCTTTCTTGTCCTGCGCCGCCTTCACTTCGTCGAGCTGTGCCTGCACCTGTGCCTTCGCCGCCTTCGCCTCGACGAGCGCTTCCTCGGCCTCGGCATTCGCAAGCGTGAGCTGCCACGTGAAGAACGCGCCGCCCGCGATGATCACGCCGAGCACGAGGAACACGAACGTGAACGCGGCGACGCGCTTGCGCCGGCCACGCGCGATCTGCGTGCGTGCGGCCTCGAGAAATTCCTTCTCCTGGCTCGATAGGTCGAGCACGTGGCGCTTCGCCGTCGCGAGCGCGTCCTGCGCCATCGCGCCGCGCCACACGAGGTCCGCCCGCTTGCCGCGCGTGTGCCACTGCTTCGTCGCCTGCCGCAGCTCCTGCATGAAGCCGCGGAGCGCCTGGCTGTCCTCGAGCCAGCGCGACAGCGTGGGCCACTCGCTGATCAGCACTTCGTGCACGATCTCGACGGTCGAGCCTTCCGTCGAGTCGGTATGCATCAGGATCAAGCGCGCACGCACGAGCTGGTCGAGGATGCGCTCGACCTCTTTGCGATCCTTCGACAGCTCGAGCAGCTCGGTGTGATCGACGACAGCGCGCGTGCCCTCCGCGGTCACGAGCCGCGTCATGATCGCGCGCAGTAGCTTCTGGCTCTGCGGCGGAACCGCGGCCGCAACTTCGTCGGCGTGGCGTGCGAACGCGCCACCGACGCCGCCCATCTGGTTGTACGCGGCGATCGTCAGCTTGCGCTTGGTGCGATCGCGCCCGTCCCACAGCCGCGTTGCGGCGAACTGGAGCAGCGGCAGTGCGCCCTTGCTCGTCGCCGCTTGCATCATGTCCTCGACGATCCACGAGTCCTCGAACGTGTAACCGGCGAGCTCGGCGGGACGCACCAGCGTCTCGCGCAGGTTGTCGAGGTCGGGTGCCGACAGGAAGAACAAGCCGCGCGACAGCTCGGAGAGGAAGTGCTTGTGACCGGCGAGGCGATCGAGGAAGTCGGCGCGCATCGACAGCACGACGCGCACCGGCGCCGTCGCATCGTCGGCCGCTGCGAGCAGCGACGCCAAGAACGTCTTGCGGACCTCGTCGTTGTCGGAGAGCGTGAACAGCTCCTCGAGCTGATCGACGACGATCAACACCTGGTGACGCTTGCGCGCGGCCGCCTTGCGCAGCTGCTCGCCGTAGAGACCGGGTGCGTCGGCGAGCTGATCGATGAGGTCGTGCGGGACGAGGCCGGTGTCGAGCGTCTCGTCGAGCGTGCTCGCGAGGCTCGCGAGCGGGTGGCGGCCGGGACGCAGCACGCGCACCTGCCAGTTGCCGCCGCCGCCGCGCACCGCGGGCACGAGACCGGCGTGCACGAACGAGGACTTGCCGACGCCCGACGGACCGATCACCGCGAGCAACGGCCATGCCTCGAGCTGTGCGAGCGCGGTGCGGATCTCGTTGCTGCGGCCGAAGAAGTACTTCGCGTCGGCTTCGCCGAACGATGCGAGGCCGCGGTACGGGCACACGTCCTCGCTGATGCGCGACGCCTTCGGCGCGAGGAACGCCTGCAGCTCGGCGATCGCTTCGGTCGCGTTCTGATAACGCTCCGATTTGTGCTTCTGCAGGCAGCGGTCGACGATCGCGACCAGCTCGGCGGGCAGCGACGAATCGCGCGCGCCGAGGCTCGGCAGCGGCGTATCGAGATCGGTGAGCCGCACGCGCAGCTTGTCGGCGTTCATCGTGCCGGCCGGATGTACGCCGGTCAGCGCGCGCCAGAACATGATGCCGCACGCCCACAGGTCCGACTGGTGATCGACGACGTCGGCGCCCCACTGCTCGGGCGACATATACGGCAGCGTGCCGACCATCGTGCCGCCGCCGGAGAACGTGACGTACGTGTTGCGGTCGCCTTCGGGCGTTTGCGCGTCCCAGCGCGATTCCTTGCCGGCCCTCGCCGCAGCGCGCTCGGCATCGTCGCCGGCGGGATCGAAGATGCGTGCGACGCCGAAGTCGAGCACCTTCACCTGGCCGCGATCGGTGACGAAGATGTTGCTCGGCTTGAGATCGCGGTGAACGATACCGTGCTCGTGAGC
>DATDCH010000306.1:0-5708 GCA_036524455.1 Kofleriaceae bacterium
CGGCCGCCCGCCGGTCTACGATCGGTGTGGCGTCGGCCGCATCATCTGCAGCGAAGAGCTGCCCGATGGCCGCTTCGCGCTTCTGCTTCGCGGCGTCGCGCGCGTCGAGATCGCGCGTGAGCTGCCGCCCGAGCGATCGTATCGCCGCATCGAAGCGCGCATGCTCGCCGACCAGAACTGCGACCGCGACGAAGCGGTCGGCCATCATCGCAAGCTGATCCAGCTTTGTGATCGACTCGCCGAAGTGATCGAGAAGGGCGGCCCGCAGCTGCGCGATCTCGTGCGTGCGTTTGACGAGCCAGGCGCTTGCGCCGATGCGATCGCCGCGGCACTCGTGATGGATGCGGACGCACGCCAAGAGCTACTCGAGGCGTGCGATCCGATGGTTCGCTTGCAACGCACGCTCGGCCACGTCAGCCACATGTTGTGCGAGCTCGCGCCCTGCGAAGGCGCCGTCAACTAACGCGGCATTGACGCACGAACGAGCGTTGCACTTTTAGTGCGACGTCGCGCGACTGCCGGGTTAATCGGGTATGCGCAGCTGTCCCGATGATCTCGCGGTGCTCACGTTCCTCGAGATGCGCGAGCACTTGGAACGGTGTGCGAGCTGCGCGCTGTTAGTCGATCGATGTCGTGACGCCGCCGGGGCACCGGCAGCCCGCTCCTCGGTCACCCATGGCTCACTGCGTCCAGCCGGCACGAACAGGCACGTCGAGGTCGGAGACGTGGGGGCGCTCGGCTCCCGAGGGGGTGGGGGTTCGAGTAAGTGACCGACCCTCTCACCCAGCCTGGTGGGAGCTCCTGACCCATTCGGGGCGCTGCGCTCCAGGTGCGCCGCGTCGTTCGGGGTACTTCGGCGGGCATGCGCGTTGCTCCGGACCTGACCATGGCAGGGTCGCTGCTGACGGCAGTCGCTCGCACGCGCGTCGTGCTGCAGCGTCGCCGTGCCGACACGCGGGCCTCGACCGAGCCCCGCCTGGCCAGCGGCACCACCCCGCCACCCTACGGCACCGCCCCTCCCGTCAGCCAAACGACCTCCCCGTTTCCCCGTGACTTCGACCCGGTCAACGAGGGACGCGACTCGGTCCCGTATCTCGACCTGCAGATCACGGCGGGCACCGAGCCCGCGGCCGAAGGGACCGGGCCGCCGGTCGTTCGGGCCGAAGGGACCGGCACCGCGCCGCGCTACGTGCGGACCGTCGCGCGCAAGGGGCAGGCACGGCCCGCGCCGCGCGTCGACTCGATCACCGATCGCGAGACCGATCCGATCGAACGCGTGACCAACGAGCTCGACACCAGCCAAGTCGATCGCGTCGTTCGCGAGCTCGAGACGGGTGAGGTCGAGCGCGTGAGTCGCGAGCTGCTGCAAGTCCAGCACGTGGTTCGCGACCTCGAGACCCAGGTCGAGCGAAAACGGCGCGAGCTCGAGACCAGGGAAGTCGAGCAACTGGTTCGCGACCTCGAGACCAGCAGGGTCGAGCGCGTGACGGGCAAGCTCGAGACCAGCAGAGTCGAGCGCGTGACGGGCGAGCTCGAGACCAGCCAGGTCGAACGCGTCGTGCGCGAGCTCGAGACCGATGAGCTCAGCGCTGTCGCGAGCAGCGAACCGCGACCGCGGGCCACCGCTCCACGTATCGAGCCGAACATCGCCACTGCCGCGAGCATCGGAGCGACGCCGCGCGACAGCGACGCCGACATCGAACCGCACCTCGTCGCGCGCATGATCACGGGCGGTCGCGAGACGCGCGAGCTAGCGCGCATCGAGACCGACGTCGCCGCGGGCCACATCGATACCAAAGTGCGGTCGCGCGGCAGTGCCGATGAGATCGAGCTATCGACCCAGCAAGTCGAACGTGTGCTCGAGACGTTCGACCAGCCATCGCCGGTGCTGGCACAAGTGCCCGAGCTCCGGCTGAGCCATCAGAGCTGGCTCGGTGTCGTGCTGTCGACGCCAGAGGTCGGCGCGGCGCTCGTGATCGGAACGTGGTTGCGTCCCGAGTTCTGCGTGACGTCGCCGGTGATGCACGTCGTGCCGCGCGCGGAGGGCGTGCTCGTACAGACGCTGACGAACAGCCGCTACTTCGTGAAGCACGGAGGCGATGTGTACCTCGTGCGCCGCGGTCATGGCCCCAGCTTGTAGCTGGTCTGCGTCGCGCTGCGCTCGGGGGTTGGCGTCGCGCTGGTGATCGGAACGTGGTTGCGTCCGAGCTCTGCGTCACCTCGCCGATGATGCACGTCGCGCAATGCGTGCTCGTGCAGACGCTGACGAACAGCCGCTACTTCGTGAAGCACGGAGGCGACGCGTACCTCGTGCGCCGCAGTCACGGCGCCGGCGTATAGCCTTCTTTGCGTTTCTGCTGCGCGCGTTTGTCGGCGTCGGTCTTTGCCGCGGTCGCGCTGCCTAGATCGACGAGCCGCGTCTGGCCCGCGCTACCGAGCTTGCCGTACGTCGTGTAATGAGCGCCGCCCCGCACTTCGATCGTCCAGAACTTGTTCTCGCCGGTGTGCACGAGACTGACCTTGTAGTTGCCGCTCGGCGCTGCTGCGGGCTTCGGCGCTGCAGCGACGGGCTTCGGCGCTGCAGCGACGGGCTTCGGCGCCGCAGCGACGGGCTTCGCGGCAGCGGCGGGCTTCACGGCGGCGGGCTTCGTTGCCGCCACGGACGCGCGTGCTGACGTGGCGGGCTTGCCCGTCGCCGCCTTCATCGAGCGCGCAGGTAGTGTGACGTCGATGCGCTCGCCGACGTAGCTCGGGAAGCGCGGCACGCCGTCCTTGGTCAGCTCCTGGTAGCGGAACGTGATCGTCGCGCCGATGGCCGGCGGATTCTCGCGTTCCTCGTCGGAGAATCCCGTACCAACGTTGAACTTTGTGCCGTCGGCGAGCTCGACGATCAGTGCGCCGAGTCGACCCTTGTGCTTGCCGGTGCCGGGTGCGTGCCCGATCACGCGGCCTTCGCTGTCGTGGAACGTCTTGACCTTGAGCAGCGACGACGAGCGACCCACCTCGTAGTTCGATTTCGGCCGGCGCAGCATCAAGCCTTCGCCGCCGAGCGACTCGACGCGCGCGAGCTCTTGGCGCAGGTGAGTGACGCCGTTGCACGTGACGTGCTCGAGGAAGCGCGCGTGCGGCGCGCCCGCTCGCTTGAGCACCTTTTCGGCGTGCTGGAGACGATCCTCGAAGAAGCCGCGCGCGTTCGGCGCATCGAACACGACGTACTGCACCTTCTTCCACTCTTGGCTCTGCGTGCCGGAGCGCACGATGCTGATCGTTTGCGAGAACTGCTTGCGGCCGACCCAGAGCTCGCCGTCGAGCGTGTCAGCCGGGAGATCAGCGATGAACCAATCGGGTGCGTAGAACTTGTTGCCGAGACGCGACATGAACGCTTCGCCGTCCCAGTAGGCGCGCACGCCGTCGAGCTTCTCGCTCATCCACCAGCCGGTCGGGTCGTGATCGGTTTCCCATTTGTGCGCGAGCAGGATCGGCGGCGCCTTGCCGTCGTCGGCGGCGGCTTGCTTCTTCGCGGTCGCCGGGCTGACCTGCGGCGCCGACGCACCGATGCGCGCGGTCTCTACCGCATCACCGAGATACGCACGCAGGTGCTTGCACGTGCGCAGACCGATCGGCGCGCCTTGGTTGCGCCACGCAGGACACGTGCACGCGTAGACATCTCCGAGGCGCGACAGCTCGTAGGAGCTCGTCGAGCCCTGCACGGTGACCGTGTCGCCGTCCTCGAGAACGTTCGCCATCAGCTCTCTTTATAACCCTCGGCCGCGAGCAGCTTCTTCAATCTCTCGTGCGCTTTCTTCGCAGATTCGGGATTTGCATAGTGCTCGATCGAGTCCATACGCACCGTCTTACCGTCCAGGTAGATGTGCGCCTCGACCTTGCGGTTTCCGGTCTCGAGCAACATGCGGACGCCGCCGGCGGGGCGCGCCGGAGCGGGCGCGGGAGCCGCTGCGACCCCGGGGCGTACCCGCCTCTGGGTCACCGTGATGTCGTCCTCGTCGACGTCATCATCCTCGACGTCGTCGTTCACGTCGTCATCATCGTCGTCGACACCACCGCCGCCGCCGCCGGCGCCCGCGTCGACATACCCCTTCTTGCGCTTCTCCGCGACGAGCTTGTCGAGCTCGCGCTGGGCGAGGTCGGGCGACGGAAAGTCCTTCGGCTGCGTCTGACCCGCCGAACCGATCCGGCCGTAGTTGATGTAGAGCGTCCTGCCCTCGAGACGCGCGCGCCAGAACTTGCTGGAGGTTCCTTCTTCGAACTCGAGATGTACGTCCCAGTTACTCATCGTCACCTCACTGTGTCTTGCGTGCCGCGATCAACTTGTCGATGCGCTCCATCAGCGCTTTGCCTTTGTCGCGATCTGCCATCATCACGAACGCCGCGAGTCCCTTGAGCTGCTCCAGCGTCTCGCCCTTCCCCGGCCGACCGCGCTCGCGATTATAAATCGCCGACTCGAGATCGCGGATCCGTTTGCGCGGTACGCGCGCGGGCGGGCGACCGGGCGCGTGATTGACCACGAGACCGGTCACTTTCTGGCGTGCACCCGAGCGCATCACGCGCGTCTTGTTCGGATGAATCGCGAAGCCCTCGGCTTTGACGATCGCGGCGACCGCATGGAGCAGGTTGCCGATGTCGGTCTTGGCATCGCCGTGCCACGAGAACGTCATGTCGTCGGCGTAGCGCGTGTAACGGCAGCCGAGCTTCTTGGCAAGTCCGGAGAGGCGCGCGTCGAGCCGGAAGCACAGCGCGTTCGTGATCGACGGCGACGTCGGCGCGCCTTGCGGCAACGACCGCGGCCCGGTCGCGACGAAGTAGGTCTTGCCGTGCGTGAGCACTTCTTCGCGCGGCGACTCGGTCGCGAGCAGCGCCATCAGCGTCGCGACCTGCTCGCTCAAGCCGGCGCGGCGCAACAGACCTTTGACGCGACGCCACGTCACCGTCGGATAGAAGCCGCGGATGTCCATCTTGACGACGACCTTTGCACCCGCATGCACGCGCGCGTTCGTCACGATCGAGCGGCCGACGAGAAACCCGTGCGCCGCGCCGTGCACCGACAAGTGCTCGGTGATCTCGCGCGTGATCCAACGCTGCGCGGCCTTGAGATCGGGCTTCGGCGCGGAGATGAGGCGCGGCGTGCCGTCGCGCTTCGGCACGAGCCAGCGCTTGTAGTGCGTGGCGCTGTCGACGTCGCGGTGATAAGCGAGCCAACGCAGCTTCGCGACGGTCATGCCGAGCGTCTTTGCAAAGGCTTCGACGTCGGCGAGCGTCGGCAGCGCATTGTCCTGCCGCTTCTTCTCTGGATCGTCGGCGTCGAACCGATCGACATCGGCCGTGTCGTGCCACCACACGCCCGGCCCGAGGTGCACGACGTGCTCGCGCTTGTACGCGAGCCACGCCTGCTTGTAGAGCTCGCGGCGCACGCGACGCTCTTCTTCGCGACGCGCCTTGTACAGCTTCTTCTCGGCGTCGGTCATCGACGACGGCACGCCCGGATCCGCCAAGCCTTGCTTCGCGATCTGGGCGTCGACCCATTCGCGAATTCCGCCGGCGGCGGCGACGTCGGCCCACCGCAATAGCGGCTCAGCCATACATCACCGAATAAGTGGAGGAGGAGTCGAACCCGTTACCACCCTCATGGGACACGGTAGGCTCACCGGTCTGCAGCGCCGGCGGGGTCCTCCCCATGGCCTCAAACCTCG
>DATDCH010000307.1:0-18771 GCA_036524455.1 Kofleriaceae bacterium
TCGACCACCCGGGGCTCGGTCGGCTTGCCGTCCTCGATCAACTCGAGCAACTTGCGGGTCTCGGGCGCAGTCGGCCGCTGTTGTGGTCGCGGATCGACGAGCCGAGCGACCAGCTCGCGCAGCGGACGCGGCACGCGGGACACGATCGACTCGGGCTGCAGCTGCTGGGTGAGGATGATCGAGAGCGTCGCGCCTTCCCACAACGGTGTGCCGAGCGCGAGCTCGCCGAGGATGACGCCGACTGCATACATGTCGCTCGGCGGCGTTGCCTCGCCGGTCATCGCGGTCTCCGGAGCGATGTAACGCGGCGTACCGACCACGATGCCGGCGGCGGTGGCCTGCGTGCTCTTGTCGTCGAGCGTCTTCGCGAGCCCGAAGTCGAGCACCTTGATCAGGTCGTTGCCGTGGTCGAGCAGCATCACGTTGTCGGGCTTGAGGTCGCGATGGACGATGCGCTGAGCGTGTGCAGCTTCGAGTGCATCGCACAGCTGCTGGCCAATACGTACGATGCGGTCGAGCGCTAGCGCTCCGTGTGCGCGTAGCTCGCGGCCTAGTGTTCTGCCGCGCAACAGCTCCATCGCGGTGAACAGGCGCCCGTCGGCCATCTGGCCGAAGTCGAACACGCTGATCGTGTTGGGATGCGACAGCTGGCTCGCGAGGTGGGCTTCGCGCAGAAACCGGCGTACCGCCATCGGATCGCCGGAGATCGAGCGGTCGATGAGCTTGATGGCGACCTCGCGACCGACCGAGCGCTGCCAGGCTCGATACACCGTGCCCATCCCACCCTGGCCAAGCTTGTCGCGAATCTCGAATCGCCCGTCGATGACGGTACCGATCAGCGTGTCCGTTTCCGCCGGAGCCCCCACCGCGGTGAAGGATAACAGAACGACCGCGAGCGCTCCCGCCACACCGCGACTGGCATATCCGCCACGCGCACATGACATTTGGCACTCACGCCGACCTGACTTTTGCGCCTGAGAATCGTTGCTACGGTTTGCTCGTGCAGAGCGAAGACAGCAACTCCGATCAGCCGACCAAGACGATCGCGCGCGACGCGCTGCTCGGCCTCATCGATCAGAGCACGGCACCCGCCATCGCTCGCGCTCACACGGTCTCGCGCGAACAACTGCGATCGCGCGCCGTGACCCGCAATGAGGCCACGACGAATGGGCGCTCCGCCGAGCCGGAAGAGCTACTCGACACCGACATCAGCCCTTCGATTTCGCCGATTCTGGTGGCTGCTGTGATCCTGCTGCTCGTGGTCGCGTTCATCGCCGCCGCCGGCGTCCACTAGCGCTGGATCGTTGCTGCCCTTTCGGGCTACAGTCGGGCGAATCACTTTTGGGGAGGTGATCTGACCATGGTCGTGTTGGTGGTCGAAGACAGCTCGACGATGCGTCAGCTCATCTGTATGGCGCTGCGCAAGATCGAAGGAATCGTGCTCGTCGAGGCCGGCGACGGCAAGGACGCGCTCGTCAAACTCGGTGAGATCACGCCTGATCTACTGCTGACGGACCTCAACATGCCCGAGATGGACGGCTTCACGCTTATCCAGGAGGTCAGATCGCGGCCGAGCTTCGCAAAGCTACCCGTCATCGTGCTCACCACGGCCGGAGCGTTGCAGGATCAGGAGCGCGCGAAGGCGCTCGGCGTCACCGGATACGCAACGAAACCGATCCGACCGGACGAGATCGTTGCTGCGGTGCGGCAGGCACTCGGGAAGTGATGACGGACGGCGAGCGGCGGGAGGACGAGCGCTTCGCCGTTGCGTTGCGTGTTGACTACGACGATGCCGACGATCTGATCGCCGACTACACGGAGAACCTGTCGAGTGGCGGCGCGTGCGTCGCGAGCACGCGAGAGATCGAGCCCGGTGCCGACGTGAAGCTCGCGCTGTCGTTTCCCGGCCTCGTGTCTCCGATTCGCCTCGACGGCATTGTTCGATGGTGCCGCGACGACATGCTCGGCATCGAATTCGTCGAAGGGATGCGCGCAAAGCTCGACGCGCTGATCGACCGCATTCGCGCGCGCGATCCGGAGGTCGTCAAGCGCACGTTGCGCGTGTTGGTCGTCGAGGACAACGTGCACATCGCCCAGCTGCTCCGCCACGGCCTCGGCGACGATCGCAAAGCGATCAGCGATGTCGCATTCGACTGCCGGCTCGCGAGCGACGGTCAAGTAGCGTTGCAGATGCTGCGCGAGCAGCGGTTCGATGTGTTGATCGTCGACATCTATCTGCCGGTACTCGACGGCATTGGTGTGATTTCGTCGGTGCGGAAGAACCTCGACATGCCGAACCTGCCGATCATTGCAGTCTCGGGCGGTGGCGATTCAGCTCGACGCGAAGCGATGGCGGCGGGCGCCAACCTGTTCATCGACAAGCCGATGCGGCTCAAGAGTTTGCTCGAGAGGATGCGTGAGATCATGAACCTGGACGGGACCCGATGAGCGCGCGGATCTTGGTCGTCGATGACAGTCCGTTTACCGGCGAGGCCGTTGCGTGGGCACTGCGCCGCGCGGGGTTCACCGTCGAGGTCGCGCGCGATCTGTGGGACCTCGAGAAACCCGATCTCGTGCCGCCTGATCTCGTGTTCATGGACGTCGTTCTGCAAGAAGCGTTCGGCGACGACCTTGCGATGCTGCTCCGCGGCGTGCGGGGGTTCGAGTGCCCGATCGTGTTGCTATCGAGCTTGCCCGATCACCTGCTCGAGCGGCGCGCGGCGGATGCCGAGCTCGACGGCTATATCTCGAAGCGCAGCGGGTTGGCCGGCATCGTGGCGCGCGCGAGACAGCTGCTCGGTGGGACGAGCAACGATGACTCGCCGGCAGCGGGCACAGCGGGGCTCTTTGAAGTCACCGCTCGTCAACGCGTGCGCCGCATCATGCACATCGCTTCGACCGACACGCGGTGGAATGCGAGCGCGATCTCCGGTGAAGCGCACGCGCTCGCGGGCGATGCGGATCTCGCAGGTGCCACCGCAATCGCCGAAGCTGCGCGGGCCTGTCGGGATGCCGCGCAGCGCCTCGGCCAGAGCGGCGCTACGGCGGAGATCGGTGCCGCAGTCCAGAGACTCGCGGCTCAAATGCCAGATGCACGCGTGAACGCGGGGATCGTGCTCGTCGTCACCTCGGGTCCGTACTTTCAAGGCGAGCTATTGCCGGAGCTCGACGCACTAGGCTTCACCGTCGTCGAGGCACAATCGCTCGTCGAGCTGCGGCCGAAGCTCCATGCATCGGAATACGATCTGATCATCGTCGACGAAGAGCTGGCGAAGGCGGAGCCGACGATGATTGCCGAGATCGGCAAGGTCTCGGCGACGAACGTCGCTATCCTCCGCGACGCGCCGGGCGAGGTCGATGGCAAACCGGTACTCAGCCGGGCCGGCGGCGCCAAGCGTATCGCTGAAGCTGCGCAACGGCTCGCGAAGCGATCCGCGTGACGAATGGCGCAGTCGCACGTGCTCGTGATCGACGATAGCGAGGCGATCCTCGCGTTCGCGCGCGCAGTACTGTCGGCGAGCTACGCGGTGTCGACGGCGCGCAATGGTCTGGAGGGCCTGGATCTGTGCAAGCGCCTCGAGCCGGATCTGGTGTTACTCGACCTTTCGATGCCCGAGCTCGATGGTGAAGCAGTGCTCGAGCGGCTCAAAGCCGGCGGCGAGATCGCGCACATTCCGGTGATCATCATCTCGAGCGAGCAGGCACGCGCAGAGGCGTGTGTGGCGCGCGGTGCGTTCGCGTGCCTGATCAAGCCGCTGCGCGCCGACGAGCTGCTCGGGTTAGTCGGCCGCACGCTGGACGCGGCACAGGCGAAACGGGCGAAGGGGAGTCTCGCCGTGCTGCCGCTCCGGGTCGGTGACATCACTCTCGCGATACCGCTTGCCGATGTGCGCCACGTACTGCTGCAGCCGGCGACACAGCAGCTGCTAGGTGGTCCTTCGTACCTCGCTGCATTCTTCGAGCTGTTCGGCGAATCGGTCTGCGTGCTCGATCTTGCGGCACGGTTCGGCGTCGAGCATGCAAAGCCCGTCGTCGACCGCGTGCTGGTCGTCGTCGAATACGATCGTGTCAAGCTCGCGCTGTGCGTCGACGGCGTGCACGATCCGGAAGCCGTGTTGCCGGCGGACATCCAATCGGTGGTTCCCGATAGCGGCGAGCTCGCCGGTGCGCTCCGCGCGGTCGTGAAGACCGCCCACGGATCGATGCCCGTGCTGCATCCGCCGGCGCTGATGTCGCGCGGCCTGGTGCGACGTCTCGCCGAGCTCGCGCGGAACAGCGGGACGGTGACGTCGTGACCGATGCGGCTGCGTTCGAGCGCGCGGTCGACACACTGCTCGCCTGCGCGGCGGAGTGGAGTGGGTTTCAACCGGAGAGCGTGGCGCGGGAGGCCGTACGTCGCTGTCTCCAGCGCGAGCTCGTCAACCGCGCGACCATTCACGACGTACTTCGACGTGCGCACGTGCGCGACCCCGACCTCGTGCGGGTCGTACGTGAAGCGATCAGCGTGCGCGAGACGTACTTCTTTCGCAACCCGGAGCACTTCGAGCTCGTGGCCACGCGCGTGGCCGGCCTCGCAGCAGGAGGTGTCGTGCGCGCGTGGAGTGCCGGCTGTTCGACGGGAGAAGAGGCGTGGTCGCTCGCGGCGACCATCGTCGCGAACATGCAGGGTAGGCAAGTCGATCCGACGCAGCAGATGGTGATCGGCACCGACATTCACGCGCCGGCGCTCGAGCAGGGAAGGGCAGGCACGTATCGCGTCAACTCGCAGCGGCCGTCCGCGCCAATGCTCTATCCGGTCGTGACGGCGGTGGACAATCGACTCGTCGTCAACCAGCCGCTTCGGGAGATCGTGTCGTTCGCAGTTCACGATCTGCGCGACCCACCGCCGGGCGAGTACGAGCTGATCTTCTGTCGCAACGTTCTCATCTACTTCAAGCGCGAAGCGGCACGTGAAGTACTCGCGCGGTTGGCATCCGCACTCGTGCCCGGGGGCTTGCTCGTGTTCGGTTCGATCGACGTCGACGCCGCGGACTTGCCGCAACTGCTGCGCATCGGCAGGCCGGAGCTCAACGTGTTCACGACGCGGCCAACGGCGCGCGCGCGCACACGACCGACGACGCTTAGCATTCCGCCGTCGGTGGCCGCGGTCGTGGCTGCGCCTGCGCCTCCGCCTGCACCGGCGCCGGTGGTACCCGAGCGAGCACTTGCGCTGCACAAGAGCGCGCTCATGTGGATCGAGATCGGAGGTCGCGGTAGCGCGGAGAAAGCGCTCGTCGAGCTCAACCGCCTCTTCCCCGACTACGTGCCAGGCATTCTCGAGCGGGCTCTCGCGCATGCACGCAAAGGCGACGTCGCGAGTGCAGCGAAGTGGATGTCGGAAGTACTGAAGCGAACGGAAGGGTTGACCGACGATCACATCGTCGTCGGCCTCGAGGAGCTCCCCATCGCGTTCTATCGCGAGACGGCCCGCACATATCTCGGGCGGCCGAAGGATGAGAGCAAGCCGTGACGATTCGTTCGCGGGCACCGGAAGAGGTCGACGAGAAGGCGCGCGCGATCCTCGAGCGCCGGGCGGAGCGGTTGCGTCTGCCACCGGAGGCCGCCGCCGATGAAGGGACGGGCGAGCAGCATCTCGCCGAGTTTCCGGTCGGCGACGAGACCTACGCGATTCCGCTGTCGGCATTCCGCGCCGTCGTGCCGCTTCGGCGCGTCACACCCGTCCCGCTGACCCGGCCACATATCGTCGGCATTCTGCGGTTTCAGGGGCAGATCGTCACGGCCTTGTCGATGGCCGCGCTGCTCGGGATCAAGGGCTGGCGCCAAGACCCATCGGTTCTGCTCGTCGTCGATCCGGGTTGGGGCCGGCTCGTCGCGCTCGACTGCGAAGACGTGCCGCGGCCGGTCTCGATCGCTCATGCGACGCTCGACGAGGCGCGGGCCAGAGAAGCCAAGGCGATCACCGAGATCGCACACGACGGTCGGATCGTTCATCTGATCGATTTGATGCGGCTGCTCGATCGGCGCAGCGGGGGTCGCAGTGTCGGAGGATGATCGAATGATCGCCGCGCTGCTCGACGGCTTTGCCGCCGAGGCGCGCGAGATCGCTCAGCGGGTGACCGGCCACGTCCTGGCGCTCGAGAATCCCGGCGGGGAGGAGGTCGAGCGCCGCAAGCACTTCGACGATCTCGCGCGCGGGTTGCACACGCTCAAGGGAAATGCATCGACGTTTGGCTTTCCACACCTCTCCGAGCTCGCGCACAAGATGGAAGACGTAGTCGCGCTGCTCAAACCGACGCTCGCGCCGATTCCCGCCGACACGACCGACCTGTTGCTGCGCTCGATGGACGTGTTCATGGCGAAGCTCGCGGTGCGCGCTGCGGGCGACGATCCGGCACTCACGGAGCTCGCCCGCGCACTCGCGGAGCATGGCGCGGTGACCAAGCCGCGGCGACCGACGTTGCCCGGCAGGCGCACCATTCCGCCGCCACTCCAAGAGCCCACGCCCGAGCGCACCGAGGAAGACTGGCGCATCGGGCCGCGACACATCGAGATGCTGATGCGCGAGGTCGAGCGGCTACGCGAATTGCGGCTGCGCCTCGACGAGCAGAAGCGGGAGGTCGAGCGCTCGCTGCGCGGGCTCGAGCACAAGACCACGATCGATGCGTCGACGGCGCGCGGCATGCTCAATTCGATCTCGCGCGTGCTCCGGGTCGAGAGCGAGGAAGCGAACGACATCGTCGACGGACTGGAGCAGGAGCTGAAGTCGGTCGCGACGCTTCCGCTGTATTCGGTCCTCGACCCACTGCAGCGGGCGGTGCGCGATCTTTGTCGCTCGCTCGGCAAGGAGGCGCGGCTCGCAATCGTCGGTGCCGAGATTTCTCTCGATCGCCGCCTGCTCGAATCGCTAAAAGGACCGCTCCTTCACCTCGTGCGCAATGCGGTCGATCACGGCATCGAGATTCCGCACGTCCGCATCGCGGCGGGGAAGCACCGCGAAGGCTCGATCTCGATACGCATCGAGCGCACAGGCAATCTGGTCGCAATCGAAGTGGAGGACGACGGCGGTGGCATGGACGCGGCGAAGATTCGCGAGACCGCGATCGCACGCAACGTGTTGTCCGCCGACGACGCTGCCGCGCTCGACTCGAGCGAGCTCTATCAGCTCGTGTTCCGTCCCGCATTCTCGACGCGAACCGAGATCACCGAGGTGTCGGGGCGTGGCGTCGGTCTCGATGTCGTTCGCGCCGCCGTGCAGTCGCTTGGCGGGCACGTCGAGCTGCACACCACGCTCGGGTCTGGATCGCGCTTCGTGCTCACGCTGCCCGCCGCACTGGGCGCGACGCCGGTGCTCGTCGTGCGTGTCGACGAACAGACCGTCGGGATTCCGATGGTCGCGATCGAGACGACCCGAATGGCGAGGCCGGAGCATGTGCAGGTCGGTCGTACGACGGCGCGGTTCGAGCACGGCGGCCAGCTGTTACCACTCTACGAGCTCGGTGCGATCCTCGCGCTGCGGGCTGCGTCCCCCGTGGTACCCGACGGCAAGCCGATCCTCATCGTCGCCTCACGTGGCACGCGGATCGCGCTCGCCGTTGACGAGCTGATCGGTGATCGCGAGCTTGTCGTGCGGCCTCTGCCGAGCGAGCTCCACGACCTGCCATACCAAGGGGCGGCGATTCACGCGCGGGGCGACTTGTTGCTCGTGCTCCAACCCGAGTTCCTCGTCGATGGTCGCGCCGCCGCGACCAGCCCGATCGATGCGATGCGTCGGGCGCTTGTCGTCGACGATTCGCTCACCGCACGTGCGCTGCATCGCACCATCCTGGAGTCTGGTGGTTATCAGGTACATAGCGTCGGGAGCGCGCGCCAGGCACTCGATCACTTGCGTCACGCCTTCTACGATGTCGTGATCGCGGATGTGATGATGCCCGAGATCGACGGACTCGAGATGACGGCAATGTTGCGCGCACGCCCGGAGACACGTGACCTACCGCTCATCCTCGTGTCCGCGCACGATTCGCAACCGGAGCGCGAGCGTGGGATCGCCGCCGGCGCCGACGCGTTCGTATCGAAGAAGGATTGCATCTCCGGTCGGCTGCTCGGGGAGGTCGCGAACGTGATCATGCGGAAGGAACGCGGTCGATGACGAAGGTCCGCGTGTTGATCGCCGAAGACTCCGACGCGATGCGGAATACGCTCGAGACGCTGCTCGGGCTCGATCCGCGCGTCGAGCTCATCGGTTCGGCGCGCGACGGCATCGAGGCCGTCGAGATGGCCAAGCGTCTGCGGCCCGATCTGATCACGATGGACGTCCAGATGCCGCGGCTCGACGGTGTCGAGGCGACCGCGCGGATCATGACGGAGTGCCCTGCGCGCATCCTGATGGTCAGCGCGTACGCCGATGATCGGCAGATCGATCTGTCGTTTCGCGCGATCGCGGCCGGCGCGCTCGAAGTCGTCGCGAAACCGGCGACCACGAACGCTGCCGAGCTACGCCAATGGGCGCGTTACGTCTGCGACACGATCGTGCTGATGGCCGAGGTGCCGATCATCACGCGCTCGCGCCGCGCCAGGACCTCGGTCACGGAACCCCGCATCGACATCGTCGGCATCGTCGCATCGACCGGCGGTCCGCTCGCGCTCGCGAAGCTGTTCACGTCGCTGCCAGCCCAGCTCCCGGTGCCGATCCTGATCGCGCAGCACATCGCGGAGGGGTTTACCGAAGGTATGGTGCGCTGGCTCGCGAAGACGGCAAAGCTCGCCGTCGGGGTCGCAAGCGACGGTCAAGTCGCCGCGGCGGGCCACGTCTACTTCCCACCGGACGGACATGATCTCGAGATCACGCCGCAAGGTGTGCTGCGCACGCCGGCTGCCAGCGAGCGGTACTCGCCGTCGGGTGATCTGCTCCTGTCCGCATTAGCGCGTCACTACCGGGGCCGCGCGCTCGGCATCGTGCTCACCGGGATGGGCGAAGACGGCGCGATCGGCCTGCGCGCATTGCGCGACGCCGGCGGTATCACGCTCGCGCAGTCGCAAGAGAGCTGCGTCGTGTTCGGCATGCCGCAAGCCGCGGTGACGCGTGGTGCGACGACCGATCTGCGGTCTATCGAAGGCCTCGCTGCTGGCATCCTCGAGTACTCGCGCCGCGAGCAAGCTCGCTGAGCGAGCGCTACTTCTTCACGATCTTCGCGACGCGGAGCAGGGCGACATCGAGATCCGCGCCTTCGTTCTTGCTTGCAGGTAGATTGATCGAGATGACCGGCTTGCCGTTCGCATTCGAGAACCCGACGCTGATCCCGGCGTTCACGTACTCGACGACGCCGGTGAACGAGAGCAGCTTGCGCTTCGCAGTCGCCGCCATGATCGGCCCGAGGCTATCGCCGAGGTTCGGCGCGACGTAGACCGCCGCACCTTTGACCTTTCCTAGGTCGCCGTCGATCGAGTCTTTGTTGTAGGCGATCTTCACGATCTGGATCGCGTTGCCCGCCAGCTTCGTCGACTTCGCGATCTCGCGGAGTACGCCGACCATTTCGTTGGCCGGATCCTCCGACTCGGCGGTGGCGCTCTTGTGTACGACGTAGATCGTGACGCGCTTGGACTCGACACGTTCGGCGAGCTTGTGGTCGTACGCGAGGATGCGGAGCAGTAGCAGCGCCTGGTTCTTGCTCGGCAATGGCTCGGCAACGGCGGTGCGCCCGGTCAGGACGAGTACCAGCAGGCCGATTGCGAACCTCGAACGCATAGGTCTCAACTTCTCCAGACGATGGCCACCCGCCAACAATTCAGCCTAACATCGGCGGTTCCTGGGTGAAACGGGACGAATGAAGATAGGGCCCAGGACCTTGGACGATGGCGACCCGCTAGCAATTCAGCCTAACATTCGGCGCACTCTGGGGGAATCTGATGAACAAGATCGGGCAGGTATCGGTACGCACCAAGCTGATCGTGGTGATTGGTGCGTCGCTGACTGCGATCTCCGTTTTTCTGCTCGTGTTCTTTCCGCCGCGCATGGAAGACATTTCGCGTCGGTGGGCGGAGAGGCGAGCCAATGATGTCACTCGGGTCATCGCGGAACAGGTAAAGAGCGAGCTCGCGTTCGAATCAGACAAGCAGGCCGGCGAGACGCTCGAAGGCCTTCGCTCGGCCGGCGACACGGTCTACGCCGTCGCGCTCAAACCGGATCGCACCTTCTTTGCCGGTTGGAATCAGGACAAGGCACCGAGGGTCGTACTCATTCCCGAGTCTGCTCAAACGTCGTACCGCGGTGACCTGATCGACGTCGCGATTCCGCTCAAGATGCCGATGGGACCGTCGGGAGTTCTGCTCGTCGGGTTCTCGACGGCCGAGGCCGTCAGCGAGGCGGAGGGCAATCGCAACGTGGTCCTCATCGCGGCGGGCCTCGTGTTCGTGATCGGTCTCATCCTCAGCATCCTGACCGGCACGTTCATCACGCGTCCGATCATATTGTTACGCCGCGCGACGGAGCGGATCGTCAGCGAAGGCGACCTGACCCAGAAGATCGATATCTCCTCCCGCGACGAGGTCGGCGAACTGGCCGCCACGTTCGGCCAGATGGTCGAACGCCTGCGCAGCGTTCCGATCAGCATGCGCGAGTCGGCCGAGCTGCTGACGAAGACCGTCGCGCGATTGAGCGCATCGACAGCCGAGCAAGGAGAAGCCGTGACCCGGCAAGCCGCCGGCTTGCAAGAAACGCAGGTGACGGCCCAGGAGATTCGCCAGACGTCACTGATGGCCGCACAGAAGGCACAAGGGATTCTGCAGATCGCGGAACGCGCCGAGGACGTGAGCGCCAGCGGCGAGAAGGCGATCGAGGAAAGCCGGCGTGGGCTCAACGAGATTCGCACTCTCGTCGACGAGATCGCACACAAGATCAACGGCCTCGGCGAGCGCACCCACCAGATCGGAACAATCACCGAGGCGGTCAAAGACCTCGCCGATCAATCGAACATGCTGGCCCTCAACGCCGCCATCGAGGCGGTGCGATCAGGCGAGCACGGGCGCGCGTTCGCGGTCGTCGCACGCGAGATTCGCGCGCTCGCCGATCAATCGATCCAATCGACGAATCGAGCGCGCGAGATCCTCGAGGACATCGGCGGCGCGGTCCGCGAGGCCGTCGCGATCACCGAGAAAGGTGCGCAGCGCATGGAAGCGGGCCTCATCCAGGTGCAGCGCTCCGGCGAAAACCTGCGCGAGCTGTCGAGCATCGTCAAGGAGAGCTCGTCGGCCGTGCGTCAGATCGCTGCTGCAGTCGCGCAACAGAATGCGGGCATCAGCCAGATCTTCACGGCGGTCACCGATCTGTCGAGCCTGATGGAAGAGACGGTCAAAGGGCTGCGCGAGACCGACCAATCGGTCGTCATCCTCAAGGACGTCACGCAGCGAGTTGCTTCGGTGGTGAGTAGCTTCCGCGTTTGAAGCAGTTGATACGACGTGTGGGTCGCAGGTCCGACGCTTGTGCGGCTCGCAGGTCCGATGTTTGAGCAGGTCGCAGTTGTGATTCGCGAGTCCACACTCGTTGCACGCCCCAGGTTGTTGCGCGTGGTCACGATGTTCGTTTAACCTTGTTGGATCGTGGCGGGTGACCAACGATCGTATAGGCGTGTCCATCGCGTGCTGCGGAGCTCGTGGGCTCCGATTTTGCTCGCGGTGAGCTCGAAAGCATTGGCTCAAGCTCCGGCGCCCGATCCGGCGCAGACGCCGCCGGCACAACCTGCACCAGCGCCTGCTCCCACGCCTGCGCCTGCTCCGGCACCGGCTCCTGCACCGGCAGCGACGGTGGAGGCGGGCGGCGAGGTGACGACGGACGGCGCTGAGGTCTCGGGTGTCCTCGAGGGCAAGGGCGACATCACCGAGATCTCGCTCGAGGACCTCCTCAGGATGGAGTACGACGTCGCCGCGAAGACGCCGCAGACGCTGCGCGAGTCGCCGGGCGTGATCTCCGTCGTGACCCGCGAAGAAATCCTCGCGGCGGGAGCCAGAAACCTGATCGACGTGTTGCAGCTCGTCCCCGGATTCGCGGGCTCGAGCGACGTCGAGGGCAGCTCCTCGGTCACATTTCGTGGGCTCAACGCGACGGATGGTCGCGTGCTCCTGTTGATCGACGGGCACATCTTCAACGAGTTGCTCTACTCGTACCCCCAGATCGGCGACCGGTTTCCAATCGATCAGATCGAGCGCATCGAGATCATTCGTGGCCCGGGCTCGGCGATCTACGGCGGCTTTGCCGAGCTCGCGGTGATCAACATCGTGACCCGCGGTGCGACGCTCGACGGCGCGGCGGTGTCGACGACGTTGGGGCAATTCGAAGGTCCGTATGCACGTCAGACGCTGAGCCTGTCGTTCGGCCAGAAGTTCAAGGACCAGGACGCGGACGTTAGCGGCCAGCTCTATCTCGGGCGCACACAACGATCGAGGCACCCGTACAGCGACTATTACGGTCAGGTCTATCGGATGACCGAGGCGGGCCAGCAGCTGCCGATGTTCTTGAACGTGGCCGCCAGGTGGCGTGACCTCAAGGTCGGCTTCATCTTCGACAACTTCCGCGAGAAGGTGCGCGACAACTACGACGCGTCGACACCCAAGCCGTTCTCGGTCGGCTACCGCAGCTTGTACGCGAGCGCCGAGTACGCCGCGAAGGTCAACGACAAGCTCACGGTCACGCCGCGGCTCGCCTATATGTGGCAACGGCCTTGGTACATGACCGAGCACCCGGATCAGGGCGGGCAAGTCGACGACGCGGGCGTGTACCCGTTCTACAAGAAGACCGCCCAGCGCTTCATCAGCAACGTCACCGCCTCGTACGACCTCCTCGACTGCACGGTCGAAGGGTCGTGCGGCGAGGGCCTGACGAAGTTTGCGAAGACGCTGAACCTTATCGCCGGTGCCGAGTTCTACGTCGATCACGGCGAGACTTCGGACTTGCAGGCAGCGGTCGACGGGATCGGATTCCAGTGGCCGCTCGAGTGCCCGCTCACCTCCGATCCGACGACGTGCTCGCTCACCGTCACGCACAACAACACCGCGGTGTTCGCGCAGCTGCTCGACAAGAACTCGATCGGCACGTTCACGCTCGGCGCTCGCTTCGAGCACAACAGCAAGTACGGCAGCTCGTTCGTGCCGCGTGCGGCGTTTACGAAGGTGTTCGGCGCTGCCCACGTCAAGGCGTTGGCCAGCGGTGCGTTCCGCGCGCCGTCGTACGAGAACATCAGTCTGCAGTTTCCGGGCGACGAAGTGACGCCGGAGCGTACGCGGGTGTACGAGCTCGAGGTCGGCTATCAGATCACACCGCACGCGATCGTTACGGGCAACCTGTTCGACATCACGATCCGCGATCCGATCGTCTACTACTACGACCCGATGACGGCGGAAGAGGGTTACCAGAACGAGACCAAGACTGGATCGCGCGGCATCGAGCTCGAGGCTCGCGTCCGTTATCCGAAGTGGTGGGTGACCGGCAACTACTCCTACTACCAGACGTCGCGCTGCAAGCCGGGCTGGGACTCGTTCATCGGGCTCAGCTGCGCGCGTAACGAGGCCGAGACGTTCGCGGTCGCCGGCGCGACGGTCGGTCCGACGACCGAGAACGCGCTCATCGGTGCGCCGAAACACAAGCTCACGTTGCTCGGCTCGGTCGAGGTCTACAAGAACCTGCGCGTTAACCCGCAGCTGATCACGATGTCCGGCAAGTACTACTGGGCGCCGGTCTCGACCTACGACACCATCGGCCAGTTCGACGTCGAGTTCCTCGCTGGCTTGTTCGTCTCCTACAACGACCTCGGCGTGAAGAACCTGGACGCTTCTGTCGGCGTGCACAACATCTTCAACGAGAAGTGGTGGCTCGTGCAGCCGTACAACGGATTCCACGCGCCGGTTCCCGGCCAGTCGCGCGAGTTCATGGCGCGGCTGTCCTGGGAGATGTAGTCAGGCTCCCGCGCGGAGCCCGAGCCGCTTGCAGCGCTTCGACAGCGTGGTGCGATCCACGCCGAGCGTGCGTGCAGCTTTCGCGAGTACACCGCCCGAGCGTTCGAGCTCGGCTTGAATCAGCTGCCGCTCGTAGTCGAGTAGCGCGTCATCGAGACCGCGGGTCTCGCTCGTGGTCGGGCTCTCGACGACGCCCAGCGTGTCGCGTACCAACGCTGCATCGATCTTGCGTCCCGCCGGCGCGAGGATGAGCATGCGCTCGATCGTGTGCTCGAGCTCGCGAACGTTGCCGGGCCAGCCATACGTCTCGAGCGTCGCGATGGCGTCGGGCGTGAACCCCGGCACAGCGTGTTTGTGTCGCTCGGCGTACATGTCGAGGAAGTGGAGGGCCAGGGCCGCGATGTCCGCGCGGCGCTCGCGTAGCGGCGGCAGATCGATCACGAACGTGCGCAGGCGATAGAACAGGTCCTGACGAAACGTTCCGGCTTTGACCATCGCGTCTAGATCGCGGTTCGTCGCGCACACGACACGGACATCGACGATGGTGGTCTTGGTTGCGCCGACGCGACGCACCTCGCCGCCCTGCAGTACGCGCAAGAGCTTCGCCTGCATCGCGGGCGTCATCTCGCCGACCTCGTCGAGAAACACCGTGCCCCCGTCGGCGGCCTCGAACATGCCGGGACGATCGGCGGTGGCGCCGGTAAACGAGCCGCGCATGTGGCCGAACAGCTCGCCGTCGAGCAGTGTCTCCGGCAGCGCAGCGCAGTTCTGCGCGAAATAGCGTGCCTCGGCACGCGGCGACAGCGCGTGGACCGCACGCGCGACGAGGTCTTTGCCCGTGCCGGTCTCGCCGGCGATCAGGACGGTAGTCTGCAACGGCGCGACGCGCTCGAGCAGCTCGAACACGCGACGCATCGCTTCGCTCTCGCCGAGCATGCCCTCGAGGCGCGACGGCTCGACGACGCGCTGGCGAAGGTAGCGGTTCTCGCGCCGCAACCGATCGATTGCCGCTTCGAGCTCGCCGGTCAGGCGATCGTTCTCGAACGCGAGCACGTGCGCATCGACGAGCCTGCAGCCGACCGATTGCAGCTCGAGCGGATCGATCGGGGTCTGTAGATAAACGACGCGGTCCGAGTGCTCGATCGCGACCGACAACCGAAGTGATACCGGCCCCGCCGCGAACACGATCGGCGGCAGCTGCTCGACCTTGGCGGCGAGAATACGGATGAGCCGTGCGGGTTCGGTGGGACCGCCGGGTTCCTCGCCGGCGAGCACGAGCCCGACCTGGCCGGTCTTCAAGATCTCCCACAGTGCCGCTTCGTCGGCGGCGGTGATCAGCTCGTAGCGATCACCGAGTGCAGTGCGCGCGAGCTCGGCGTCGGGAAAATCGAGCAGCACGATCTGATAGCGGAATGACTTCACGAACCGGCGAATGTGCGCGCGCTCGTCGAGATATCCCGGCTCGAAGCGCAGGCCCATCCCCGTCGCATGGCGTCCGAGATGGTCGCGCGCATCCGCGTCGACCCACACGATCGTTCCCGCTACCGATAGCTCGGGGCCACCGTGCGGCAGACGGAACGTGACGGTGAGCTGCGTGCCGATCGGGACCTCGGGGGGCGCCTTCGGCGTCTTGATGTAGACGCCGCCCTCAGAGAGGTTGGCGGTATAGGCGTAGGCCACGCCGTCGAGGCCGCCGACGCGAGCACGGACGTGAAACGGCACGCGTTTTTGCCTCGGGATCCACGAGTGCTGCATCCCTACTCCCTCACCGTGAAGAAATGCACGGTACCGTGCAATCGTACCACGGTACCCCGTCGACAACCGAACGAATTCACGCGTTTGAGTCTGGCCGAACGATTGCTGATGTTCCCTTACGACTACGAAGGAGCAAAGGCACATGAGCAGACTGCTGGGCTTGGGACTGGTCTCGATATCCGCGCTGGGCTGTATGGACACCGTGGAGGATGTCGGCGAGGTCGACGAGGGGAGCGCGGCGCAGGAGGCGGCGCCAGCGGGTCTGTTGCCGGACATGCGCACGGTCGTGCCACGTCATCTCGCGATTCAGAAACAGGGCGGCGTCGAGACCATTCGGTTCTCCAACGGTGTCGCGAATACCGGCGAGGGTCCCTTGCGGCTCCGGCCCGAGAACATCGGCAACATCACCAACGCGTGGCAAGAGATCTTGAACGCTGATGGCTCGATCGCTTCCGAGCACCTCGCGTCGACGTTCGAGTTCCACCCGCAGCACAACCACTGGCACATCGACAACATCGCGCTGTACGAAGTGCGCGCGATCAAGCCCGACGGCCCGCTGTGGGGGAGCGCGATCAAGACGACGTTCTGCCTCATCGACTGGTACAAGCTCGACGGCAACAACCAAGGGCGCGTCTACTGGGACTGCGCGACCAGCTACCAAGGAATCTCTCCGAATTGGGTCGACCAGTATCACCACTCGCTCGCGGGCCAAGAGGTCGTCGTGACTGGAGCGCCTCCAGGAACGTACTTCCTCGTCAGCACCGCGAACCCGTCGGGTGCGTTCGTCGAGACGACCACGAACAACAACACCGCGTGGACCAGCTTCGAGCTCAGCCGCAACAAGAACGGCGTGCCCTCGATCGTCGTCACCGGTAACTCGCCGTGCGAGAACCCGGGCATGTGCGGCGAATTCGCGCCGAACCGGTAGCGGCGTCGCGACTCGCGAACATCGACACGCAGAGTTGATACCGGCTCGCGACTCGGTACGATGTTGGTTTGGGGATGTCCGCATTGCTGTGCCGCTTCGTACCGATCTGCGTTGCGTTCGCTGCGGCGCCGGCCTTCGGCGATGAGCTGGGAGACATCTCGGACATCACCGACGTCTCGCTCGACGATCTGTTGAACACCGACGTCGACGTCGCCTCCAAGGTGCCGCAGACGTATCGCGAGGTGCCGGGCGTCGTCACCGTGATCACGCGCGAAGAGATCATGGACTCGGGCGCACGTGACCTCGAAGACGTGCTCCGCCTCGTGCCCGGCTTCTCGATGGGCATCGACGTCGAGGCAATCGTCAGCATCGGCGTGCGCGGCAATTGGGCGCACGAAGGCAAGATGCTGCTGCTGATCGACGGCCAGCAGATGAACGAGACGCTGTACTCGACCAACGCGCTCGGCAATCACTATCCGGTCGATCAGATCGAGCGCATCGAGATCATCCGCGGTCCGGGCTCGGCGATCTACGGCGGCTACGCGGAGCTCGCGGTGATCAACATCGTCACGCGCGGTGCCGATCAGCTCAACGGCGTTGCCATCTATGGCCACGCCGGCCTCAACACCGATACGTACGGTCACCTGAACCTCAGCGTCGCTGCGGGGCAGACGCTGCCCGGCGGCCTCAAGCTCAGCCTCTCCGGCCTGTTCGGCCAGGGCCATCGCTCGAACGCCGACTACAGCGATTTCTACGGCGACACGTTCCCGCTCACCGAGCACGAGATCGATCCCGGATACGTCAACGTCGGCGCGCAGTGGAAGGATCTGTCGCTGCGCTTCATCTACGACCACTACGGCGTCGACGAGCGCGATGGCCTCGGCCAGAACGAGACCCAGCGCTTCGATCAGAAGTTCGTCGGCTACTACGGCGAGCTCGCGTACAAGTGGCGCGCGCGCGAAGGTCTCACGATCACGCCGGTGATCAACTACAAGCGTCAGCTGCCGTGGAACATCCTCGACCAGAGCTCGGGCGTGTTCTACGACAAGACCGCCGAGCGCGTGACCGGCGCCGTGTCGGCGAGCTATGACGTGAAGGAGAACCTCAACGTGCTCGGCGGGGCCGAGGTGTACTGGGACCACGCGTTCCTCAACCAGCCCGCCGTGATGGACACGCTGCAGACGCAGTTCGGTAGCTCGGACTCGGTCAGCTACCTCAACGAAGCCGTCTTCGCGCAGGGCCTACTCGAGCATTCGTTCGCGAACGTCACCGTCGGTGCGCGCTTCGAGCATCATTCGCAAGTCGGCAACTCGTTCGTGCCGCGCGTCGCGGTCACGCGCGTGTTCGAGCCCGCGCACATCAAGGTGCTCTACTCCGAAGCGTTCCGCGCGCCGGGCTTCGAGAACATCAACCTCGCGCCCGATCCGATGACGCCGGTGTCGCCGGAGCGCACCCGCGTCGGCGAGCTCGAGACCGGCTACTCGATCGACGATCACAACTTCGTCACGTTCAACGGTTACTGGATTCGCATCAACAAGCCGATCGTGTACTTCGTCGATGCGGCGGCCGAGGGCTACCAGAACTTGCCGCGCACCGGCACGCTCGGTGTCGAGGCCACGTACAAGCTGCGTTACAAGTGGGGTTACGGGAGTCTGAGCTACTCGTACTACGCGGCGCAGGGCAATGAAGTGTCGTCGTATGCCGTGCCGGGCCATGCATCTCCGCTGCTCGGCATGCCGCAGCACAAGCTCACGATGCACGGAGCGTGGAATGCGTGGAAGAACCTGCGCGTTGCTCCTTCGTTCCTCGTCAACAGCGGACCATGGGCTTACACGCAGCCGAACGACGGCGCGGGTGTCGGCACGCTCACTCACGCCGATGCGTCCGTGCTCGTGAACTTGTTCGTGAGCTATCGCGACCTCGGCATGAAGGGCGTCGAGGCCGGCGTCGGCCTGCACAACATTCTCGACGACGAAAACCATTACTATCAGCCGTACGACGGCGGTCACGCGCCGATGCGCGGTTCGCCGCGCCAGTTGCTACTCCGAGTCGGCTACACGCATCCGCTCTAACGTATAGTCGGGGCCGGTGACCGAGCCACTCGACAATAGTGACATCCGACACGGCGCCAAGATCGGGCGCTTCGT
>DATDCH010000308.1:0-14987 GCA_036524455.1 Kofleriaceae bacterium
CCACGCCGGTGCCGTACGAAGGTGCGACCGCGCGGTTCGAAGGGGAGGGCGGGGGATCGTCGTGGATGTCGCCCGCGTGGGACGACTCGCCGGTCAAGCAGACGATCGGCAGCGGCGGCACGTGGCTCAACCCCGATTGGGGCGAGGGCAACCCGTTCGCGGCGAGCGGAAAGATCGAGTTCGAGGATCGCAGCGAGTTGGTCGCCGCGTCGATCGCGATCGCGAAGGCCGACGCCCGTGGGCCGCAAGCGGCAGGCGAGGGCGTGCTCGGCCGCATGGCGGACCTCGTCTCGTTCGCGGACGGCTACGAGCAGGTCGGCAAGCGGTTGCTCGCCGGCACGGTCGTCGTCGATCACATCGAGCGCGCGATTCGTCTGCACGAGCAAGGTGTCAAAGATCGCCTCGTCACGCTCGACGGCGATGTCGTCGACGAGGACGGCGTGGTCGCCGGTGGCTCGCGCGACGCGCAAGGCGCGGGCGTACTCGCCCAGAAGCGCGAGATCCGCGACCTCGAAGAGATCGTCGGCAAGCTCGAGCACGACCTATCCGAAGCGATGGCCCGGCTCGTCACCGGCAAGACCGAGCTCAAGCAGGTGATGAAGGCACTCGATGGTCTGCGCACGCAGGTCCACGAGGGCGAAGTCGCCATCATGGGTCACGAGAAGGACGAATCGCGCGTCCGCCACGAGCTCGAGCGCCACCGCGAACGGCTCGGTCAGCTCGGCAACGAGCAGCTCGAGCTCGAGCATCGCCTGCGCGCGATCGAGATCGACGACACCGCTGCACGCGAGCGCAAGACCGCTGCGATCGCTCGGATCGGCGAGCTCGAGCGCGTCCAGCTCGACCTGATCTCCGAAGTCTCCACGCACCGCGATCAGCTCGAGCAGCTGTCCGCCGCGCTCACCGAGGCCCGCGTCCGCGCAGCCCAGCTCGGGGAGAAACGCGCTGCCGCCGAGGCATCGGCGTTGCGCCTGCAGACCACCGACAACGAGCTCGCCACGCGCGCCGATCGCCTCACGCAAGAGATCGACGAGGCCTCGCGCCGCGCGGTCGATCTGCGTGCCGGCTGCGACGCGCTCGCGCTCGAGCTCGAAGACGTGCGCGCCCGCCGCGAGACGCAGGTCACCGAGCTCGATCAAGGCCGGCTCGCCTACGACCAGCGCCTCACCGCGCTCACCGAAGTCGAGCTCGCCGCGCGCGAGCTGCGCTCGAAGGCCGACAAGCTCGCGCAAGAGCTATCTCAGCTCGAGCTGCGCCACGGCCAGATCAAGATGACGAAGCAGGTCGTGCACGACGGTGTCGACGAGCGCTACCAGATCGACATTGTCGACGTGCTGTTCGACTTCCACCAACGCACGCCGATCACCGAGGTCGAAGAAGCTCGCCTCGCCGAGCTCAAAGACCTGATCGACCGCATGGGCACCGACATCAACCTGACCGCGATCGAAGAATTCTCCGAGGTCAGCACGCGGTTCGAGTTCCTATCCGCCCAAAAGATCGATCTCGAGCGCGCGGTCGATCAGCTGCAGCGCGCGATCGACAAGATCAACAAGACCAGCCGCAAGCTGTTCCGGGACACGTTCGCCGCGGTCAACGCCACGTTCAAAGAGGTCTTCCCGCGCCTGTTCCGCGGTGGCCACGCCGCGCTCTCGCTCTCGGGTGGCGAAGGTGTCGACCTGCTCGAAGCGGGTGTCGAGATCATGGCGCAACCGCCGGGCAAGAAGAACGCGACCGTCGATCAGCTCTCGGGCGGCGAAAAGGCGCTCACCGCCGTCGCGCTCGTGTTCTCGATCTTCCTGATCAAGCCGTCGCCGTTCTGCATCCTCGACGAGGTCGATGCACCGCTCGATGAAGCGAACGTCGATCGCTACAACGAGATCGTGCGCGAGATGACGGACCGCTCACAGTTCATCGTGATCACGCACAACAAACGCACGATGGAAGCGGCCGACAAGTTGTACGGCGTGACGATGCAGGAGCCGGGCGTGTCGAAGCTCGTCTCGGTGAACCTCGCGAAGCTCGGCGCGAAGACGCCGCCGGGCCAGCAGAGCGTCGCGGTCTAGCAACGCGCCGAACGGTTCGCCCGGCGCGTCGGTTCGTCGGGTCGTCAGTTCGTCGCGGTCTCCTCGGGCGGCGATGCTATGGTGCGGCGATGCCCGAGCCCAAGAAGCCGGACCGTGAGACACGCGAGCGCGTGCTCGGCGTGCTCGCCGAGCTGATCGCGACGGGCGGCTCCGAGCGATTCTTGCGTCCGCCGGTCGAGCCAGGTGCCGCGCACTTTCCGGAGCCGTGGGCGCCCACGAAGGCGGGCGTGCAGCTGTTGCTGCGCCGGCTGCTCGCGCATGGCGAGATCGAGCGAGCCGTCGAGGTCGATGACGATCGATTCGCCAAGGCGCCACCGACCGAGCGCAAGCCGGCGACGCGCTGCGAGCTCACTCAGGTCGACAAGGACAAGGCGCGGTTCACGCTGTACTTCGTCGGTACCGACGAGATCGTCGGCACGCTCGCGCACGAGGTCGGCACGCTGCACGCGGCGATGCATCGCTCGGAGAAGGCCGACCCGTATCGCACGGCCGAGCCGCCGTCGATCGCGGTCGATCCGGATCGCGACCTCGAGCGCGGCTCGATCGCGACCGTGTACCTCGGGCTCGGCGTGCTCGCCGCGAATGCTGCGTTCCAGCAATACACGAGCCCGGGTCGCTTCAACGGCGGCTACGTGCCGCACGAGTACGACGTGCTGAGCGCGGGCTCGCTGCCGATGTCTGCGCTCGCGTACATGCTCGCGGTGCAGGCGGTCGTGCGCGACGACAGTCTCGAGCCACCACCTGGCCTCGCACCGCCGCAGCGTGACGAGGTCGCCGAGTGGATCAAGGCGCTCGATGGCCAACAGCACACGCTGCAGGATCGGCTCGGCATCGACTACGTGCCGACCGACATCGTCGAGAAGGCGCGCGTCGCGGAGCCGCTCGACGAGGAGCTACCTCCGATCGAGGAACCGCCGCCGCGCCCGACCGCGTTCCGCTGGCAAACGCATCGCGGCGGGCTGGGCTTCGTTGCGGGCACGTTTCTCGGCGTCGGTCTCGCATTCGTGGTGTCGCGCGGGATGATGCCGCTCACCGCGCTCGGCGGTGGCACCGTCGGTCACGTGATCGGTCGGCGCGTACGCGCGCCGCGCTGTTCGGCGTGCGCGTCCGTGCTGCGCGTGGGCGCCACGTCGTGCCCGAAGTGCGGTGCGCTCATGCGCGGCGATATCGCGTCGCTCTCCGAGCGGCTCGAAGCAGAAGAACGGCTCGAAGAAGAATCGCGAAGCTAAACGGTCTACGCCTGGGACTGGGGCGGTCGGCTCGACCTCGCGTGCTCTGATCCGATGCGCAGGCGCCTCTGATCCGATGCGCACGTCGCCAACGAATCGATCATCGACGGTGGATCGCGTTGCTCGTGCGACACCGCGACAGGCGCGACACCGGCGCGCGTTCCGAGCATCCGGAACAAAACCACTGCAGCTGTAAAATGAAGTGCGGTCCCGGTCGAGCGTGCGGGCATCTCGCTCGCGGTCAACGCTGGCTGTAAACCGAGCGGGTGGGTCCGGCGTCTTTCATTGCGAGAGCGCGAGAACGTGTAGGCCTGTGTCGGCGCAACCGTCGTGCTTGTCGTGTGCCGACACGTGCGCTTGTGCGGCACCTTTCATGATTTCTCGACGACGAATTTCGATCTCCCTCACCAAATTTTCGGACCTTTTAGGTGACTCCCACGGCATCAGTTGGTATTTCTAAGTTGGGAGTTCCTTCGACTGGAGGAGGTAACAATGAGCAACCTGAACGAAATCAAAGCCCGGCACGGATGGGATCGTTGGAAGGATGCGGTTTTCATTGCCGCAGCGGTGCTGCTGACGGCCTTGTCGATCGGTGCGGTGACGTCCCAGGCGGCAGGCAAGCCGACGGACCACCAGTGGACGACCTGGACGAACCTCGAGATCGGCCGCGGCTAACTAGCGTCCGAGAACCGGACAATTGTCGTTCTTAGTGGCCGCGCGGTGCTCCGCGACGCGCTGGCCCTGCACCCGCAGCTGAGCTGCGAGGTGGAGCGTCGCGTCGAGCGAGCTACGCCGTGGTTCGCAGCCGTGCAGCGACACGATCCAGCGAGCTACGCCAGCAGCGTGCAAACGACACGATCGAGCGAGCTACGCCGCGACTCGCCGGCCGTGCAGTATCTGATCGAGCTACGCCGCGACTCGCCGGCCGTGCAGCATCTGATCGAGCGACACGATCGGCGAGCCTTCGAGCACCGTGATGCCGTGGCGCACGAGCAGGCGTCGGCCGGGTTCGAGCGCCGCGCGTTGATCGCGCACGATGAGCTCGCGCACGCGCTTGCCGTGCGGTGTCGTCGCCTGCGGCAGGAACGCGTTCGCCGACGGCGCGATCGCGATGACACTGCCCGCCGCCTTGCGTAGCCGCGCGAGCGCGCGCTTGGCGCGAGCCTCGTCTTCGGCAAAGCCCGCGAGGTCGCTGATCATCACGACGACGTCGGGCCTGCCATGCGCGACCGCGCGCTCGACCGCCGCGGCGAAGCCGACCGCGCGCCGACCGTGCTCCCACGTCGAGCGGTAGGGCAGCTCGATGCCACGGAGCCGGCAGAATTGGCGGAGCGGCCGCAGCTGCGCGTCGTCCTCGACGACCTGCGGCGGCTTCATCTTCTTCTGGCCTTCTTTGCCGAGCATTACGTCGATCAATCGCTTGCAGAGGCGGCCCGTCGCGGCGACGTCGTAGAGCTGGCCGTCGGGACCGGCTTGGATCTGCATCCAGCGCTGATCGTCGAGCGGTGGCGCGATCTTGATCCGCACGTCGATCGCTTCTTGGTGCGCCAGGTAGCGCGCGACCAGCGCGACGAGCTCGCCGGCGGTGACGTCGGTGAGGTCTGCATCGACGATGCTGCGGATGTCGAGCATGCGATCGATGACCTGGAGATAGTGATGATGGCCGGTGTCGGGTGCGAGCTCGACGATCGGTCGCGTGTCGAAACCGACGAGACCGATCCGGTCGCTGTTGCCAATCGCCGCTTTCGCGAGTCCGGTGACCGCGTCACACGCCCAATCGATCGGCGAGCGGCCGAGCGGACCGGTGCGCATGCCCGCGCCGACATCGACGAGCAGCACGTGCGTCGTCACGATCTCGTTCTCGAGGTCACGCACCATGAGCTGCTGGCGGCGCGCGGTGGCCTTCCATGCGATGAACTTGAACGGATCGCCGTGCGTGTGCTCGCGCAGCTCGCGGAGCTCGCCGGACAGGCCGCGGCGCCGCACGTTGTGGAGGCCGACTTGCTCGTGCAGTGCGCCGCCGACCGCGCGCGTGACCTGGCCGCGCAGCGCCATCATGCGCGGGAACACCTTGACCGCGATCGGATTCGGGAAGAACGCCTCGATGTCGAACAGGCCGAGCGCGTCGCCGAACGTGAGCGCCGCGCCGTGCAGCACGTGATAGCCAGCGGTCAGGGGCTTGACCGTGGTGGTGACCTCGACCTGCTGGCCGCGGTGGACGGTCGCGCTTGGCTTCTCGTCGATGCCGAGGCCACTCGCGCCGAGGATGTTCGTCGACAGTACGCGCAGGCGGCGGCTGCCGTGATTGCGAAACGCGAGGTGGAGCTGGAACGGGCGGTCGACCGCGAGCGCGCCACCGGGTTGATCGCCCGGCGGCACCCACCAGGACAGCTCGATCTTCTTGCGGCGGAGCAAGATCGCGGTCGGGTAGAACATTAGATACAGCGCGAGCAGCACGGACAGGATCGTGCCGGCGAGCGCGACGAGCGGCGGCGAACCGTGGAGCGCGCCGACGATCAGGAACAGCAGGGCGGTCCCGAGCACGAGCTTGCCGCGCGTGGCGAGACGAGGAATCACGCGCCGGCCTCCGCCGTGTCGCATCGAAGCAGCGCGCCCGCCTCCATCGCATCGAGCATGACGCGCCGAGCCCGCATGTCGAGGCCTACTGCCTCTTCGGCATCTTGTAGCCGACCTTGTCGAGCGCCTCGGCGACGACCGCGGTGCCGGCCGCGCCTTCGAGCTCGGCTTCGGGCGTCATCAGGATGCGGTGACCGAGCACGAGCGGCGCGAGGTGACGAACGTCATCGGGCAGCACGTAGTCGCGGCCGCGCAGCAGCGCGAGGCCCTTCGAGGCGTGGACGAGCGCGAGACCGGCACGCGGCGACGCGCCGAGATAGACGCGCGCGTGGTTGCGCGTGAACGCGACGAGGGCGAGCACGTAATCGATCAGCTCTTCCGCGACGAACACGTTCTGCGCGAGCGCTTGCATCTCGAGCACGTCGTGCGGACCGACGACAGAGCGCACCGGCGGCGGGGCGCGGTCGTAGGCGTGCAGCATGCGCTTCTCGTCGGCTTGGACCGGGTAGCCCATCCTGAGCTTGATCAGGAAGCGGTCGACCTGCGCTTCAGGAAGTGGATACGTACCTTCTTGTTCGATCGGGTTTTGCGTCGCGAGCACGATGAACGGCTCGGACAGCTGGCGCGTCTCGCCCTCGATCGTGACCTGCTGTTCCTGCATCGCCTCGAGCAGTGCGGACTGCGTCTTTGCGGGCGCGCGGTTGATCTCGTCGCCGAGCAGCACGTTCGTGAACACCGGGCCTTCGCGCAGGACGAACTGGTTCGTGCGCATGTCGAGGATGTACGTGCCGGTGATGTCGCTCGGCAGCAGGTCCGGCGTGAACTGGATGCGGCGGAACCCGCAGCCCAGCGTCGCCGAGAATGCTTTGACCAGCGTGGTCTTCGCGACGCCCGGGTAGCCCTCGATCAGCACGTGCCCGCGCGCGAGCAGGGCGGTGAGCAGCGCCTCGGTGATCGTCGGCGAACCGATGAACGCACGGCCCACCTCGTCGGTGATCGCCCGCGAGAGCTGGTTGACGCGGCTGAGCTTGTCGTGGGTTAAGGCGGCTTGCATCTAGGCTGTCTGGGTTAGGCGCGGCGGGGATAGTCGTTTCAGCCTGAGACCTGTGTCCCTTGGGCTTCCTGAAGGGGAGCACCAAGAGTACGACACAGCTCGGCGACGTCTCGGTATAGCGCGTCGAAATCGCGGCGGGCGAGGTGACCCGAGCTCCAGGGCGCCGCGGCCTGGCCCCGGCTGGGCAGCGCGCGCAGCCGCTTGTACACGCGTGCCAGCGCCGCTCCGGCTTGCGTGCCCTTGGCATCGGTGAGTTGTTTGACCAATTGCGCCTCGCTGAGCGTGTAGAGCGGCTCGGACTTGCCCAGCGTATCGGCGAGCACGCTCTGCACGAGATCGCGCAGGATGCAGGCGAGCACGAGCGACGAGCCAGCATTGCGCTCCGCCGCGCCGACCATCGTGGACGGTTCGTCCCGGCGGATCGGGCGGCCAAACCGCAGCCACGCCCCATCGATGCGCGGACCGCGCCGCACGGGCAACGCGAGGATCGCGAGCAGCAGCAGCAGGCCGGCGAGCGTGGCGGCGAGGCCTTTCATCGCGCCCGGCGTGAGCAGCCATTCGCGTCGTTGCGACAGCCACGAGTTGAGATCGGCGATCGAGCGGCCGAGCTTGCCGCCACGCGGATCATCGATGAACGGCCGCGGCTCGCCGAACATCGGCACGTCACCACGCAGCAGCACGATGTTGCGCGCGCGATTTCCGGTCTCGTGCCGATCGAGCCAGCCCAGGATGTTCGCCGCGAGCGTGACGTTGCCGGGGTACTGCAGCATCCGGTTGATGAACACGCTCGGATCGCTGACCGCGACGAACTTGCCGGTGCCGCGCTCGCCGGCGACCACGACCGCGCCGTCGTCGAAGCCGATCACCGTGGTCGCGCCTTCGATCTGGGTGAGCGCGGCGGGGTGGTTCGTGACGACCTCGCCGACTTCGCGCCCGATGACGTGATCGGAGCGCGGTGTCGCGATCGGCGCCCACACGCGACCGTCTTGGTACTTCGTCGCCTTCGGCGTGATGACCTCGGCGCGCAACATACCGAGCCGCGCGAGCGCTTCTTTGCTCTCGCCGAAGTCGTCGGCGATGACGACGTTGCCGCCCGCCTGCACGAACGCATCGACGCGGCTCGGCTCGACACGTTGGAGCGGATAGACGAGGAACAAGATGTCGTTCGCCGACAGCTCGCTCCACTCGAGCGAGCTCACGACCGTGACTTCGTAGCCCATGCCCTTGGCGAGGCCGACGAACGTCGCCATCCCGTTCCACGCCTGGCTGTCCGGATCGTAGTCCGCGATCTCGACGCTCTGCGCGGCGGCAGTGCCGCACAGCAAGGCGAGCGCGAGCACGGACTTCTTCACATCTCCCTCTTGAGCTCGACAGACGCGACGTGCAGGTGTTGCAGCGCGAGGCCGAGGTTGGCGGGCTCTCTGAGCGCCATCAGCGCGTAGTATCCCGCATCGACGGCGCACACCACGATCTCGAGGTCGCGATGTTGTGCAATGAAGTATTCCGGGCCGCCGAAGTGCCAGGTGCCGAACGCAGCGGTCAGGTGGGCCATCACCACACCGTAATGCGCGGTGATGATCGCCCATTCGTGCGGATCGATGATCGTGTAGCTATCGACCATCTCACCGTCGGCATCCGCGAAGGCGCCGCCGATCGCGTTCGGCGTTCCCGCGACGGCGCGGCGCAAGATCTCCGCGAACGGGCTCACAGGTTCTCCAGCAGCGGCAGGTTCTGCTCGACGAGCTGCGGCTTGACGCCGAGGTTCTGCGCGACGCGATTGACCCAGTAGTGGAAGTAGCCGCGCTTGATCTCGGGCAGCGCCGCTTTGACGAGCTCGTCGGGCGTCGCGTGGACCTCGGGCACGACCGAGTCCCACAGCACGACGTCCCAGCCCCACGGCGTACGCACCGGCGGCGACACGCGGCCGACCTCGGGGACGGCGAACAGCGCGGCGAGGTACGCCTCGTGCAACCGGCCGGTGCGCACCTCTGGCGGGACCGCCGCGACCTTGAGCTTGCCGCGCGAACCGATTACACGCTGTGCGATCTGGGAGACGTGCGGGCCCATGAGCCCGCGCTCGGTCGCGAGCGCCGCGTACAGCTCGTCGGCGAGCTGCTTCGCTTGTTGATCGGCGGTGGGCGGCGCCTGCTTCGGCACCTCGATGCGCGCATACACCGAGCCGCGCGCTTCGGGATGATCGAACAGCGTGCGATTGCGCTCGAGCGTGCGCGTCCAGTAGTTGCCGAAGTCTTCGGGCTTCGTGTACTTCGTTTCGTACTCGCGCGCGACGAGCTCGCTGACCAGCGCGGTGCGCGTGGCGATCACGACGTCGCGATCGACGGCGAGCCCGCGGTTGTCCGCTTCGATCGCCATCAGCTCGAACGCGATGCATTGATCGAGCGCTGCTTGCTTCGTCGCGCCCCGCGTGGTCTGCGCGGTCACGCACGAGCCCCACACCGGGCGGCCCTCGACGGTCGCGACCTGCACATCGCCCGGCGCGGCCGTTGCCGTCATCGCGGCAGGCGGGCCCGTGCGGGCCGGCGGTGGCGCCGGCGATCCGCTGCAGGCGATCACGAGCACGACGAGCCAACGCATGGCTTTAGTCGCGCTGCACGAGGGCGAGGCGAGCCATCTCCTTACCGACCGAGATCACCGCGACGCCGATCACCATGACGAGCAGTGCGGCGACGTAATCGCGTCGCGCGAGGTAGTCGAGCGTCTCCTTGAAGAAGAACAGGCTTCCAGCGATCAGTGCGACGGCGAGGATTTCGAAGAAGTAGCGACGCATGATCACCTCACAGATGGCGGAGCAGGATGAGCAGCAGCATTGCACCGAGCGCGAATGCGACTGCGAGATAGAACCGGCCGCGCGGTTTACCGGCCTTGGCGTCGGCGCGTGCTTGCGCGAGCGTACCGACGAGATCGCGATCGCCCGTGCGATGCGGGCGCAGCGCACCGAGGAACGCATAGTGATAGATGCCGAGCCACAGCACGATCGCGCCCGCGGTCAGCGCGGTCGTCATCAGCGCGACGCGACCGGGATACATCTCGCCGAGGAAGTCCTGGATCGCCTGATCGAAGTTGACCCACGCGATCAGTACGGCGGGAATCACGAGCGACATCGCGGTCAGCATCCAGTACACGCGCTCGCGGCGCTGCCAGCGCGGTGCCGGTCCGACTTGTGCCGACGACAGCGGCCGCACCGACTTCGGCGCCGGCGGCTCGTGGAACGTGGTGAAGAACGACACGCCGAACAGGTACGCGACAACGCCGAGCGCGACGAGCACGAACCGGATCGGGCCGTAGACGTGGGAGGTCGCGAGCGCGGGGTTGAGGCTGATCGGCACGAGCAGAGCCGATGGAAACAGCCCGAGCAGGATCAGCTCGGAACGGCGCGCGAGCCCGAGCATCAACATGCCGAACGGCAGCGCGGCGGCGAGGATCATCTTGCCGCGCAGCGCGGCGACGAAGATCGCGGGCAGGATCACGATCGTGATCCACACGTTCACGCCGAGCGTGAAGGCGACCACGTCGGCGAACGTTCGCCACTTGCGTTCGGTGACCTGCTCCGCCACGTGACTCGAATGTACATCGCCGAGATGCATGATGCCCGTGGTTGGGACACCCGCCGCTGGGCAGCGGTTTCGGCGGCCTACGGGCCGTTTGCGGTGAGGTGGGCGAAGCCGGCGATGCCGCCGTCGACGATCGCGGTCTCAGCACCCGCGCCGATCTCGACGAACGCGTCGACTTCGAGGAACACGCTGTCGAGACGACTCAGCTCGACGAACTGGATGCCGTCGCTCGAAGCATCCCAGTACGTCCAGCCTGCGCTGTGGTGCAAGCGCCAGTAGCGGTGCGCGGTCGGATCGTGCGTCGTGACGACGTAGTGATCGACCGTGCCCGCGCCACCGGTCGCGTTGACTTGTGTGCGCGACGTCAGTTCGCGCTCGGAGCCGTTGTTGAAGAAGAACACCTCGGCGACGCGAGTCGTATCGAAGAGCTTGAAGTACGCGCTTGTCGTGTTGCCGGTCGGTACTTGCGTGACCTCGACGACGAGGCACAGCTCGGCGATCGGGTAGCGCGCGAGCGTGCGATAGCCTTTGTACGTTTCGCCGGTGAACGGGCCCGCAAGGTCGAATTGCAGCTCGCTGTTCGTTTCGGTGACCGGAATCGGCGAGCTCATCGAGCTGATGCGCCACAGCGGCGCGGGACCAGCGATGTCGAACGTGTCCTCGAACAGCACGCTGCCGGGGCACGGACCGAGCCGCGGATCGCTAGCGTCGGCGCGCGCATCGGCTCGTGGCAGATCGTCGAAGTCGAACCGGCCGCATGCGACGAGGCATGCGCTCGCGATCGCCATCCGACACTGCATGGCTAGAGGATAGGTGTATACACGGCCGGCATGCGCCGCATCGTCGTCACGATCGATGGCCCCGCTGGAGCGGGCAAGTCCACTGTCGCGAAACAGCTCGCGCGCCGGCTCGGTTACCGCTTGCTCGACACCGGCGCGATCTATCGCGCGGTCGCATTGCTCGCGCACCGGCGTGGCGTGCCGTGGACCGATGCGAATGCATGCGCGGACGTCGCGCGCGACCTCGACATCTCGTATCAATTCGTCGGCGACAAGAACCACGTGTTCGTGTCGGGCGAGGACGTGTCGGCCGCGATCCGCACGCCGGAGATCAGCCAAGGCGCATCGCAGGTGTCAGCGCATCCGCCCGTGCGCGCCGCGCTGATGGATATCCAGCGCGGTGTCGCCGAAGGGGGCGGGCTCGTGGTCGAGGGTCGCGATACCGGCACGGTCGTGTTCCCGAACGCGGAGGCGAAGTTCTTCCTGACCGCGACGGTCGAGGAGCGCGCGCGTCGCCGGATCGCCGAGCTCGAGGCCTCGGGAGCGAAGGTCGATCACGAACACACACTGCGAGAAATCCGCGAGCGCGACGAGCGCGATGCGAGCCGCGATGTCGCACCCATGAAACCCGCCGACGACGCAGTGCTAGTCGACAGCTCGACGCAAACCATCGAACAAGTTGTGGAAAATTTGGCCCTCACCGTCGAGGCGCGCGCAGCGGGTACGTAGCGACCCTGCCAATCGAGCGGATCTCATCGTTCCGGTTGACAATTCGGGGCGCGAAAGGTACCAAGACCGCCCTGCCCAGGGACTGCTCTAGCGGTCAAATCTAACCTCGGCAGCTGTAGGAGATCTGCTTGTATATGGTGAGTCAAGAAGGCCAAGGCGATGAAGACTTTGCCGCGCTGCTCGCGGAGAGTTTTGGCCAAGACAACGTCAAAGAGGGTGAAATCCTCCGCGGCACCGTCATCGCAGTAGGTAAGGATTACGCGATCGTCGATGTTGGCTATAAGAGCGAAGGCCAAGTCCCGCTCGAAGAGTTCCGCATGGCGGACGGCACGATCGGGGTCAAGCCCGGCGATGTCGTCGATGTTCTGCTCGAGTCGCGCGAGAACGATGCCGGCATGTGCGTGCTCTCGAAAGAGAAGGCCGACCGGTTCAAAGTCTGGGACGAGATCAGCGCCGCGTGTGAGCGGGACGAGCTGATCGAAGGAATCATCACCGCGCGCGTCAAGGGTGGCCTGTCGGTCACGATCCGCGGCGGCGTGAAGGCATTCCTCCCGGGTTCGCAAGTCGACCTGCGCCCGGTGCGCAACCTCGACGCGTTCCTCGGCCAGAACTTCAAGTTCAAGGTCATCAAGTTCAACAAGAAGCGCGGCAACATCGTGTTGTCGCGCCGCGTGCTGCTCGAGAAGGAGCGCGCGGCACTCAAGGAGTCGACGCTCGAGCGCCTCAAGGAAGGCCAGCTCGTCGAAGGTATCGTCAAGAACCTCACCGAGTATGGTGCGTTCATCGACCTCGGCGGCATCGACGGTCTGCTCCACATCACCGACATGAGCTGGGGGCGGGTCAATCACCCGTCCGAGCTGTTCCAGGTCGGTGACCACGTTCGCGTGAAGGTGTTGAAGTTCAACGCCGACACCGAGCGCGTCTCGCTCGGTCTCAAGCAGATCTCCGAAGATCCGTGGAGCCGCGCTTCCGAGAAGTACGTGCCGGGCACCGTCGTGCGCGGCAAGGTCGTCTCGCTCAAGGACTACGGCGCCTTCATCGAGCTCGAAGAGGGCATCGAAGGTCTCGTCCACATCTCCGAGATGTCGTGGACGCGCCGCGTGAAGCATCCATCGAAGATGGTCGCCGTGGGCGACATGGTCGAAGCGGTCGTGCTCGACGTCGACGTCAAGCAGAACCGCATCTCGCTCGGCATGAAGCAGCTCGAGCCGAACCCGTACGAGCAGCTCACCGAGAAGTACCCGCCGGGTACCGTGGTGAAGGGCCACGTTCGCAACATTGCGGACTTCGGCATCTTCGTCGAGATCGAGGAAGGCATCGACGGCCTCGTTCACATCAGCGACATGAGCTGGACCCAGCGCGTGAAGCACCCCTCGGAGCTGTTCCAGAAGGGTGATGAGGTCGAAGCAGTCCTCCTCAACATCGACACCGGCGACGGTGACAAGCCGAAGATCAGCCTCGGCATCAAGCAGCTGGTCCAGGACCCGTGGGATCGCATCCCGTACGAGTACCCGGCCGGCAAGATCGTCGATGGCAAGATCCTCAAGGTTCTCGACTTCGGCGCGTTCGTCGAGCTCGAGAAGGGCGTCGAGGGCCTCGTTCACGTGAGCGAGATCAGCGAAGAGCACGTCGAGGATCCGCGCACGGTGTTGCAGCCGGGCGCGGCCGTGAAGGTCCAGGTGCTCCACGCCGACGGCGCCGAGCGCAAGATCGGTCTGTCGATCAAGGCAGCGAACCGCAGCAAGGAGCTCGCGGAAGCACAGGGCTTCAACTCGCCGAACGCCGGCGGTGCGACGCTCGGTGACAAGTTCCGCGGCAAGCTCGACAAGCTCAAGAGCGGCGCCAAAGACGTTCAGTAACGAACGTCACCGCACTGAGCAAACGGCTCGGCTTCGGCCGGGCCGGATTCATTTTCGGACGCTTGTCAGATACCCAAAGTGGGTACTAGAATACCCAAAATGGGTATCTCCAAGCAGAAGCGCCGTCAGCCACGCACGGAGACGCGGAGCTTCGCAGATGCGCTGTTCACACGCACGCAGCAGCGCGTGCTCGGACTTCTGTTCGGCCAGCCCGAGCGAAGCTTCGGCACGGTCGAGCTCATCTCGCTCGCGGGATCCGGTCGTGGGACCGTGCAGCGCGAGCTGGAACGGCTGGCGCGTAGCGGGCTCGTGACCATCAAATCGGTCGGGCAGCAGAAGCGCTACCAGGCGAACGACAAGGCGCCGATCTTCGATGAGCTACGGAAGATTGTCGAAAAGACAATGGGCGTTCCAGATGCGTTGCGCCGAGCGCTTGAACCGCTAGCGCCGAGAATCGCGTTTGCAGCGCTGTTCGGTTCGGTTGCAAAGGCGAGCGACATGGCGCTCAGCGACATCGATGTTCTGGTGGTGTCCGATGAGGTCACTCTCGAGGACCTGTATGCGGCTTTTGAGCGCGCCGAACAGAGGCTCGGCCGTCGTGTCAGCCCGACGCTGTACACACGCAAGGAATATGTGAATCGGCGGCGTACCGGTCATCCGTTTCTCAAGAACGTGATGGAAGGTAAGCACGTCGTGCTTCTCGGAAGTGAAGATGCCGCACAAGCAACTCGATAATCTCGTCTCGGTCGGCAAGCTCAAAGCCGAAGTTGCCGCCGAGACAGAGCTGTACGGATTGTTTGGATCCGGTTGTGCTCGGCTGCTCGACGCCAAGAACGAGACGTTGACCTTCGAGAGCCGTTTCGATCTCGCGTACAACGCAGCGCACTCGCTCGCTCTCGCAGCGTTGCGCTTTCATAGTTATCGATCTGAGAGCCGCTATCTGGTGTTTCAAGTCCTCGAGCACACGGTCGAGCTACCGGCCGTCCAGTGGCGAATTCTCGACAAAGCGCACGGCGCGCGGAACCGCGCAGAGTACGAAGGGTATCTCGACAAGGACGAACAGCTGCTCGCGTCGGTGATCCGGACAACCGAGGAGCTCGAGAA
>DATDCH010000309.1:0-8873 GCA_036524455.1 Kofleriaceae bacterium
CGTCGTCGACGATGTCGCGGTCACCGTGCACGGCGAGTTCGTATCGTGGGGCTACGTCGCGGTGTCGAGCCTGCACGCGCTCGGTTGGATCGTCGGCTTGCTCGCACTCGCGTGCGTGCTGTTTCACCGCCGCGACTTCGCTTAGAGTGCCGGCGTGCGACGTGCTCTCGTCATCGCTGCCATCGTGCTCGCCGCCTTTGCGGCGCTCGCGATCCGTGTCGTCACCGAGGGGCGCAGCGCGCTCGCCACCGGCGACGACTGGATGACGCGCGGCAAGCCCGCCGAGGCGATTCGCGCGTTCGAGGCGAGTGCTCGCTGGTACCTGCCGCTGGCGCCCCACGTCGACGACGCCTATGGCCGACTCCGGGCACTGACCAAATCCGAAGATCCCCGACTGGCGCTCGCCGCCTGGCGCTCGATCCGCAACGCGGCCCGCGCGACGCGCACGCTGTGGACGCCTCATACCGATGACCTCGCGGCCGCCGATGAGGCGATTGCCAAGCTCGCGACCGCCGATCCCGAGGGCGCACCGATCGGCGACCCAGCCGCGGGAGTCGACGCCGCAGGCCGGCAAGCCTGGCATCAAGCGCGGTTATCGCGGGATAGCCGGCCGAGCCATGGGGCCGCCGCCCTGGCTGCGCTCGGAATCGTGCTGTGGATCGGCGGCGCACTGCTGCTGGCCCGGCGCGGGGTGAGCGACGCGGGCGCCCTCGTCAGGCGTCCCGCCCTGGTTGCCGCCGCCGCGATTGTCGTCGGGCTCGTCTGTTGGGCTGCCGGTCTTTACAACGCGTAACGCTTCGTGTTTGCCTTCGCGCGGAGGCTGGAATGGCCAAGAATCTAGGCGGAGCGATCATCGATCTGCTCGACTCGGAGCGCGTCGATCTGCGCGCTGCGGCGGCGACCGTGCTCGTGGCGGTCGGCAAGAGCGACAAGAGTGTGCAGAACGCGTTGACCGGGCGGCTCACCGACCCGGATCCCGGCGTGCGGCGCATCGCGCTCGATGGGCTCGCCGAGATGAGCGTCGGCGGCATCGCAAGCAAGCTCGTCCCGCTGCTGCGCGGCAACGACGAGATCCTCGCCGAGCGCGCTGCGGCGATGCTCGCGTCGCAAGGCGCCGAGGCCGAGTCGACGCTGCGCAAAGAAGTCCGTGCCGGCACCGTCGGTGCGCGTCGCGTGATGGCGCAGCTGCTGCTCAAGCGCGGTACGTCGGGCGCGATCGAGGCCGTGCTCGACCAACTCTCCGACAACGAGTTCGGCGAGCAAGCGCTGCAGCTCGTGCGCGCCGAGCTCGACAGCGGCAACGACAAGCTCGCCAACCAGGTCGAGAAGAGCGCGGTCGCACGCGCGAGTGAAGCTGCCAAAGAGCTGCACAAGGTGTGGGCGAAGGCTCAGAAGACGGCGGCCGAAGCGCAGAAGGCTGCAGCCAAGCCCAAGGCCAAGCCCAAGGCCACGCCCAAGGCCACGAAGAATCCCAACGGCACGAACGGCACCCATGGCACGAACGGAACCAACGGCCACGCACCGATCGCTGCCGATCCGCTGCGCGATCCAGAGGTCTCGCTCGGCATCGCGCGGCTCGGCTCGCTGCTGCGGCTGATCGGCTACCTCGCGCGCCCGTCGACGCAGAGGATGTTGCTCGACTACGCCGACGCCGAGGAGCCGCGGCCGATCCGGCTCGCCGCGATCGCGGGCCTGCGCCGCATCGTCGCGCAAAGCGAGGCGAAGGGCACCGAGAAGGTGATCGAGATGCTGATCGAGTACGCCGACGGCGACGACTACGCGGTCGCGCAGTCCGCGGTCGACACGCTGCGCGGCGCGCGGATTCCCGAGTCGCTCGCGAAGACGTTCGCCGGGCTCGCGAAGTCGAAGAACGTGATGGCACAGAAGCTCGCGATGGAGCGGCTGCCCGCCGGTGGCGGTGCGTCGGCAGTCAAAGCGCTCGTCGAGGCGCTCGGCGGCGACGATCCGACCGCGCGCGATGCGGCCGCCCGCGGCCTGGCGAAGGCGCCCGAGTCGGTGCTGCCGGTGACGCGGGCGCTGCTTGCGGTCACTGACGAACAAGTCGCGCGCCGGTTCACGGGCGTGCTGCGCGCGCATCGCGGCCACATCTCGAACCAAGCGATCGACGAGCTGGTCGAGCGCGTGCGCGAGCTGATGGATCGCCACTTGAAAGGCAAGGCCACCGCGGACCAGCTCGTGATCGAGCGCGTGCTCGCCGAGTTGATCGCTGACGTCGCGCCCGGCAAGCACGTCGAGCTGCTGTTCGAGCGCGCGAAGCGGTTGCGCAAGGCCGGCAAGCCGGTCGAGGCGTTCGGCTCGCTCAAGCCGCTGCTGCGCTCGCGCGCGGATCTCGATGCGGCGATCGATGACGATCAGCGGTTCTTCCTGGCGCAGCTATCACTCGAGGCGGCAGGCGAAAGCATGCTGCGCTCGATGAGCGCCGATGATCCAGTGTTCGCGCAGTTCGCGCGACTCGCCGCGAAGGGTTACCCGGTTGCGAAGAACCTCGCACGCAACGGCGACATCACCGACGAGCAGCTCTACGCGCTCGGGTTCCGATTGATCGAGTCGGGCGACGGCTCGAACGAGGAGCTCGGTGCCGAGCTGCTGCAGGGCATCATCGACGAACGGCCGCGCAGCAAGCTGGCGAAGGCCGCGAAGAACAAGCTCAAGCTCACCGGCCATCTCGACGAGGACTAGATGACGAACGTCGACGAATATCTCGCGAAGCTCCCCGATGACCGCCGCACCGCGATCGCGAAGGTGCGCGACGTGATCAATGCAAATCTTCCTGTCGGTTACGAAGAGAAGATCCAGTTCGGCATGATCTCGTGGTGCGTGCCCGAGTCGGCGCTGCCGGCGAAGGACGTCTACAACAAGCAGCCGCTGTGCCTCGCGAGCCTCGCCTCGCAGAAGAACCACATGGCGGTCTACATGATGCACATCTACGGCAGCCAGACGCTGCGCACGTGGTTCGAGAGCGCGTACCGGCGCAGCGGCAAGAAGCTCGACATGGGCCAGTCGTGCGTTCGGTTCAAGACGCTCGACGCGCTGCCGCTCGAGGTGATCGGCGAGGCGATGGCGAAGGTCACCGTCGACAACTACGTCGCCGGTTATCGCAACATCCGAGATGCGATGAAGAAGGGCTCGTCGAAGCCGGCCGCGAAGAAGGCCGCGGCGAAGACCTCGAAGCGTAGCGCGGCGAAGAAGCCCGCGGCGAAGAAGCCCGCGGCGAAGAAGGCTGCGAAGAAGACCGCCGCGAAGAAGCCGGCGAAACGCAGCTGAGAGAGTCAGCGCTCGGCGGTCGCGAAGTACACGACCACGCCGAACAGCGGCATCATCAGGATGAGCGCGATCCACACGAGCTTGAGCACGGTGCTGCGCTCGGAGAACACGACCTCGCCGATCGCGTACAGCATCACGAGCACGAGCACCGTAATCACCAACACCTCGTACATAGCGGCGCGAATCTACACGACCGGGCGTCCGGATCCAGTGCGAAGTAACTGGTGGTCCTCTCCCCAGCGCAACTCGTCGTCGCCGACGCCTACTCGTCGACGCCTTGGCCGTCCCTGACGTCGTCGTCGCCGTCGCCACCGTCCATTTGGTTGGTGCCGAGCGCACCGAGTAGCTCGTCGTTGCCGCCGAGGCCGTACATCTCGTCGTTGCCGTCGCGACCCCACAGCACGTTGTTGCGATCGTCGCCCCACAGCTTGTCGTTGCCTTCGCTCGACTCGAGCACCTCGAGATCGGCCTCGACGCCGGTCTTCCAGCTCGTCCACCGGTCGCGCCGGCTGCCGCACTTGTCCAGGTTTGCGGCAAAGCCGTACCACTGCGTCTGCAGGCGCGCTGGCCCACCGAGCTGTGCGTGGATCGCCGGCTTGCCGCTGCGCGCGAACCCGGCGATGTCGTGACCGTCTCCGCCGAGGAAGCGGTGGCCGCCGCACACGTAGTCGACGACGAGCTGATCGTTGCCCGGGCCGCCGTCGAGCGTGTCGGCGCCATCGTCGTAGAACGCGGTGTCGGGGCGCGCGCCGTCGGCCCAGCCGAGTGGATGCTGGCTCTCGCCGAGTAGCGCGTCGTCGCCGCCGCGGCCTTCGAGGTGATCGTTGCCGGTGACGCCGCTGAAGAACACGTCGGCTTCGTTTCCGCCGATCAGGCGATCGCTACCCTTGCCGCCGCTGATGTGGACCTCGAGCTCGCGCGGGAAGTCGCCGCTGATCGCGAACGTGTCAGCGCCGGTGTCGCCCCACCCTGCGATGTAGTGCAGCGGATCACGGCGATGCGGTCTCGTGGCGATGAACGCGCCGACGTCGCAACGCACGAGGTTCGCGCCCTGGTTCGCGCAGCCGGTGCCGGCGGCGAGCGGTGCAGCAGCCTCGATCACCACCACGTTGCCGTTGCCACGGATCTGATAGTTGTCGTCGCCGGTCGTGCCGAGCACGTGGACGCCGACGTCGACGAGCTCGTTGCCGAGCGTCGCGACCGCGATGTACGCGACACCGGTCGGTGTGGCCCCGCCGGGCGGCGGACCGTTCGCGTTCTGCACGAGGTCGCCGCCGAACGTCGGCTGCACGTTGCGGCCGCCCGCTTCGATCCGATCGGTGAACGGGCTGCCGACGATCGACTCGACGTCGCCGAGACCTTCGTTACCGCCGTCGCCGTCGGCACGACCGCCGTCGATCGCGACGCCCGTGATCGGGTTGAGCGTGCCGTCGTTCGTGACCTCGGGTTGCCCCGGCGGCAGCGCGGTCGCGAAGCTCGCGACGTCGTAACCATCGCCGCCGAGGAAGATGTCGTTGCCGGTGTCGCCGCGCAAGAAGTCCGCGCCCGGGCCACCGTCGAGCGTGTCGGTGCCGTGCCCGCCGATCAGCGTGTCGTCGTCGGCCTGGCCGTAGAGCTTGTCGTCGAGGATGTCGCCGAACAGGACGTCGTTACCATCGCCGCCCCAGATCCGATCGCTGCCGCCTTGACCATGGATCGTGTCCTGCCCTGCGCCGCCGAAGATGTGATCGCGGCCTTCGCCGCCGAACACGAAGTCGGGGCCGCCGAGCGCGCAGATCAGATCGTCGCCGCCGTTGCCGATGATCACGTCGGAGCCGGTCGTGCCGAAGATGATGTCGCGCTCGTTCGTACCGACGAACCGGCCGTCGGCGCCGCGCTTGACGTTCGCTTTCTTGCGAATCCCCGGGTCGTCGCACGGGTTCTGGCCGCGCCCCTGCGCATCGAGAGACAGCCCGATCGGATCGAGCTCACCCACGTCACAACCAACGAGCACGAGCAACACCAGGTAGCGAACTGCCATCCGCTTCCTCATCAGCAACCGATGTGCCGATGTAGCTCACAGTTGTTTCGCTGACTAACGCCGCGCCGCGCGCAACACCGGTGGCTCGCCACCGCAAACGCTCGTGGGCTGACGCGCCGCGCACGGCAGCGATGCACACTCAGTTGAGCGATCCAGCGTCGGTCAGCTCTTGCGCGGCCGAGGCAGGCCGTAGGAGTCGAGGCGCGCGAGCAACGTGTTGCGCGAGATGCCGAGCAGCCGGGCCGCACGCGTCTGGTTGCCGCCGCAACGATCGAGCGCATCGAGGATGCGGCGGCGCTCGACCTCGGCGATCGTGTCGGCGAGCCGCTTGCCTTCGCCACCGGGCGCACCCGGCACGGTGATCTCGGAGATGCGCTCGATCGGAATCGTCGGGACCGAGCTGCGACGCGGGCCGCTCGCGTCGAGCACGAGGTGCTCGGGCTTGATCGGCCCCGTGCCGGCGAGCAGCACGGCGCGCTCTATCGTGTTGCGTAGCTCGCGGATGTTGCCCGGCCATTGGTGATGCTGCAGTGTCGCGATCACGTCGGGCGACAGCGCCGGCGCTGCAGACCCGCGCGGGCGCGCCGCGAACGCGCGCGCGAGCCCCGCGATCTCGCCGTGCCGCTCGCGCAGTGGCGGGATCGAGACGGTCACGCCGTTGATCCGATAATACAGATCGCGGCGGAACCGGCCCGCGTCGATCTCCTCGGAGAGCATGCGGTTCGTCGCGCACACGAAGCGTACGTCGAGCGTGCGACCGACGGTCGCCCCGACGCGCCGCACGACGCGCTCCTCGAGCACCCGCAACAGCTTCGCCTGCGCCGGCAGCGCGAGCTCGCCGATCTCGTCGAGAAAGACGGTGCCGCCGTCACCGGCTTCGAACAGACCCGGCGTCGTCGCGGTCGCACCGGTAAACGCGCCGCGCTCGTGACCGAACAGCTCGCTCTCGATCAGCGACTCGGTGATCGACGAGCAGTTGAGCTTGACGAACGGTCGGCCCGCGCGCCGCGACTGGCGGTGCAGCATCTCCGCGCACAGCTCTTTGCCGACGCCGGTCTCGCCGTTGATCAGCACGGAGACTTCGGATGCCGCGACTCGCGCGATCAACGCGCGCACCGCATCCATCTCGGTCACCGGTACGGGCATCGGTGCATCGAGCTGCTCCCATACGCGCGCGATCAACGCCTCGGCCGTCGTGCCGTCGAACGGATAGCGCGCAACGGCAACGCGTGCCTCGGCCGCGCGGTGGGCGAGTAAGTTGTTGACGCGCGAGATCGCGCCGGCAACTTGATCCGACGACGTGTCGGGCAACAGCAGCTCGAACTTGCCGCCGCTGTCGGCGACCACATCGGTCATGCGCAGCGTCGCGCGCATCTGTTCGTACGACACGTCGCCGCGCTGCACATGCACGCGCGCATACGCGAACGGTGAGCCGCTGCGTGCCGACCGCGCGCATTCGATCTCGAGTTGGCGCACCAGCGCCTCGCTCGACCGTTGCGCGGCGACACCCGGCTCCTCGGCGACGAGGCGCCTGTGATGGATGAGCACGGTCGCCTGCCCGAGCTGGACCGCTTCGCCGATCGCGATCGGCGCGGCGATCCCCGGCGCGATCGGTTCGCCGCGCAAGCGCGTGCCGTTGCGGCTGCGCGCGTCGGTGATTCGCAACGGCGCGATCTGCAGCGTCGCGTGATGGCGCGATACCGACGGATGCTCGATGACGAGATCGCAGCTCGCGCCGCGACCGATTTCGATCGCACCGGCGGCGGGAAGCACGTGCGTCGTGACGACGCCCTCGACGCTGATCAGCGCGCACAGCTCGGCGTCATCGGCAGATGGGGACAGCGCGACGTTGTTAGTCGTGTCCTCATCTTCGTAATCCCCCATTGGCGAACGCACCATCATACGGAGTACCCCTAAAATAAAACGCGAGCGGCCTGACGTTTACCCACCGTTTGGAGGGCCAACTGCAAACGCTATGTTGCAGTGCGGCGAAGCGTAGCGCGGCGCCGAAATGCGCCAAGCCGCGCGTGTGTATAGGAAAACCGCCGACGTGCTGATCGAAAGGGATCGTTCAGTCGAAGCGCCGGAACCCGGGCTTGCGGTCTTTCTTCGGCGGTGTCTTCACAGGGACGATCTTCTTCTGCTGCCTCATCAACGCGAAGTACAGGCGCTGGTCGCGATCGGGAACCACGTCGAGCTTGTGCGTGTCGAAGCCCGCCTGCGCGAGCTCGATCGCGAACGGCTGCTCGCCCTTCTTCACCTTGACGTCGAGCGGTGTCGTGCCGCGCTGCTCGCCGTCGACCTTGATGGTCACGCCGTCTGGATCGGTGTCGACGCTGATCACGATGTACTCGTCGACCGGCGCGGGCGGTGGCACTTCCTCGACCGCTTCGACCGCGACGGTGACATCGGGTGCATCGATCGCAGTGGCCGGCACCGCGACGGCGGCGACCGGCTCTTGCTTGATCGCCGCGGGCCGGCTGCGCATGCGCAGGTAGGCACCGACGCCGGCGCCTCCGAGACTCGCAAGCAAGAACGCGATCAAGAACGCGTAGCTACGCCTGCGTCTCGCCTTCGCCGGTACCGTGGTCGGCTTGCGCACGTTCGATAGCGGCGTCGCGTCTTTGAGGTTGACGATCGGCACCTCGACCTGCGCGTCGACCTCGGGGGTGAGCAGGTTCGTCAGGTCGCCGCCGCGCCGCACCTGCTCGAGCAACTCGCGCTTCTGCGTCATGCGGTCGCTGAAGATGCGCGCGAACTTCGACGCGATCGCTTCCTGCGGATCGCCTTCCTTACCGAACACCTGGATCGCTGCGAGCAGATCCTGGCGCATCTCGGCCGCGCTCGCGTAGCGCTGCTCGGGATCGCGGGCGAGCGCACGCACGCAGATCGCTTCGAGCTCGGGCGGATAGTCCGGCATCTCGTGCGTCGGGCGAGGAATCGGATCCTCGGTGATCGCGCGCATGACTTGTAATTCGTTCGACCGCTTGAACAGGCGGCGCAGCGTCGTCAGCTCGTAGAGCACGGTGCCGAGCGAGAACAGATCGCTGCGCCGATCGAGCTGTTCGCCGCGACACTGCTCGGGCGACATATACGCGTACTTGCCTTTGACCTCGCCGCTCGCGGTCTCCGTCAGCCGCTGCGATGCCGTCGCGACGCCGAAGTCGAGTAGCTTGATGTCGCCTCCGTAGGTGACGAACACGTTTTGCGGCGACACGTCGCGGTGCACGAGCTCGAGCGGCTTGCCGCTGTCGTCGTCCTTGAGCTCGTGGGCGAAGTGCAGCCCGTCGCAGACCTCGGCGATGATGTACGCGCACAAGCTGTACGAGATGCGCTCGTTGCGCTTGGTCAAGCGGCGCACGAGACCGGCGAGGTTCTCGCCGACCAGGTATTCCATGACGAGGAACAGATCGGTGCCGACTTGGCCGAGCTCGTAGACCTCGACGAGGTTCGGATGCTTCGCCCGCGATCCGATGCGCGCTTCGTCGATGAACATCGACACGAACGTCGTCTGCCGCGCGAGGTGCGGCAGGATGCGTTTGATCACGACGGGCCGGCCGGTCGGCTC
>DATDCH010000310.1:0-13392 GCA_036524455.1 Kofleriaceae bacterium
CGAGCACGACACGTCACTTACGACAGTGACCGCGCCGAAGCTGTCGTATGTGACGGCCAACTTCAATCTTGTGAACCTTCCCTCGCTTGACCAATTAGACTTTGCGTCGTTGGTCGCCATCGGTGGCACGGTGTATTGGTACGCACTCCCTCAGTTGACAGACTTGTTGGCGTTCTCGAGCCTGAGCTCTATCGGCGGCAATTTCACGGTCACGTCTTGTAACGGGCTTACGGACTTCACCGGTCTGTCACAGCTCGTCGATGTTGCGAGCATGACGATCACCCAGAACGCAGAGCTAACCAGTTTTGCTGGCCTCTCTTCATTCCAGAAGGTCGGTGGTGATCTCACGATCGTGGCCAATCCGAAGCTCCCCGCGGCGACAGCTCAGGCGTTTGCCAACGCGATCACCGTCGCCGGTACGACGACGATCAACTAACTGGGCTTGAAGCGCTCTGAGCTTCAGGATCCGGGCTGCCGGCGGTCGGCGAGCCGCTGCAGCTCGGTGATTGCATCGGCGAGTCGATTCAGGCCCGCGATGCAATCGGTGATCGCTGCCCTGGCGTCTCGCTCGCGGCGCTCCCAGAGCTCCACGCGTTGCTGTGCGAGCACCGCGAGCTCGGGGCTGCCGGCGCGTTCGGCCTTGACGACGTTGTTCCGCCACGTCGCCGCCTCGTCGTCTGCACTGTCGCGCAAGGTTCGGCAGCGTGCGACCCAGTCCTCGTACTCCGCGTACGTGCGTCGAGCGAGCTCGAGCGATGCGGTGACCTGACGGAGCGATGCTCCACCGGCGGTGATGCGCGCGATCGATTCGGTCAACACCGAAAGCAGTGCAGCCGATTTGTGATCGGCCGCGTCGATCGAGGCGGGATCGAGCGAACGGGTGAGCCGCCGAAATAGCCGACGGCGGCGACGGGCTTGCCACCAGGAACGCATGCGGCGCATCGGTAGGATGCAAGGTGCGGTCGGAGCGATGCGTGTCAGCTGGCTGATCAGTTGGGTACGCCGCCGAAACTGAGCCGTTGATCGGTGGTGCCGTCACCGTCGATACTGGTGACATCCTGGGCCGTACCTGCATCGCGAGCGTGTTGTGCGTAACCGCGTGTTACTCGCCGCGGCCAGGCACCGGCGCGCCGTGCCCCGACGGCGAGTGCCCGAGTCCGCTCGTGTGCTCACAAGCGACACGCACGTGCGAGCTCACCGACACGCCCGGCGACGCCGACGTCGTTCCCAACGATGCGCCTGCCGACGTCGCGATGCCGACGACCGACGCCCTCGCGTGCTTCGGCTCGGGGCTATCGACGATCTGCATCGTCGCGCCGACCGGGCCGCTCACGGTGCCGATGCCGACGACGCTCGATACCGGCACGTCGCCGATGTGCCTGCCGTACTCCGGGACGCATCCGGGAGAGTTCTGCGTGATCGCCGGGACGACGGTCGACGTGACGTCGACGCTCGTAGTTCGAGGCGCCCGGCCGCTCGTCGTGATCGCGAGCGGTGTGCTCACGATCAGCGGGACGATTAGCGTCGCCAGTCGCCGTGCCGGAGCAATTCGCGGCGCTGGTGCCAATCCCACGGTGTGCGGTGCACCTCAAGCGGCGACAGCGATGGAAGGCGGCGCGGGTGGCAGCTTCGGCGGGCGCGGCGGTACGGGGGGCCTTGGCGAGGAGGCCCCGCCGGGGCCAGCGGCTGCACCTGCGGTCAGTACAGCCACGGTGCTCCGCGGCGGCTGTCGTGGTGGCAACGGCACGAGCGGGGCTGGCGGCGACGGCGGCGGCGCGCTGTATCTGATCGCGGGAGGCTCGATCGCGATCATGGGCGGGACGATCAACGCGTCGGGCGCGGGCGGTGGGCGCAGCACGGAGAACAACGAAGGCGGCGGTGGTGGCGGCAGCGGCGGCATGATCGCGCTCGAGGCGCCGACGGTTTCGAACGTCGGTGGCCAGGTGTTCGCGAACGGCGGCGGTGGCGGTGGCGGCAACGAGAGCTCGGAGCACGGCGGCGAAGCGATGTCGGCGCTCGTTGCAGCCCCCGGTGGCCGCGACCTCGATCACTCAGGCGATGGCGGCGATGGCTCGGCGGGCGCAACGCTGACCGGCGGCGATGGCCAAGACGGAACCGACGGTGGCGGTGGTGGCGGCGCCGGTGCGGGCGTGATTCGCGTGTTCGCGGATCAACCGATCGGCGGCAGCGTGTCGCCGCCACCGACGTGATCACGCGCCGCGCAGGAAGCGGGCCGGATTGCCGGCGTAGACGCCGGGCTTGTCGATTGACTTCGTGACGACCGCGCCCGCACCGATGACGACGTTGTCGCAGATCGTGACCGGCAAGATCGTCGCGTTCGAACCGATCGACACCTTGTTGCCGATCACCGTCGAGCGCCACAGATCTTTGCGGCCTTTCGCAGGCCCGCCCTGTTCGAACAAATCGTTGATGAACATCACGCCGTGCGCGATGAAGCAGTCCTCGCCGATCGCGACGAGCTCGCAGATGAATGCGTGTGACTGCACGCGCGTGCGCGCACCGATCGTGACATCGCGCTGGATCTCGACGAACGGGCCGACGAACACGTCGTCGCCGAGCGTGCAGCCGTAGAGGTTCGCCGGCTCGACGACGGTGACGCCGACGCCGAACGTGACGTCGACGATGCCGGCTTTGAGGATGCGCGGTGCGTTCGCCATCAGACGTTGTGCGTTTGATAGACCTCGACGTCGGCGCGCGTGAAGTCAGGTGTGATCTCGACGCGCAGGAAGCCTTTTGGGATCTCCCATTGCAGGAGCACGGTGCCCATCGCGTACGTGCGAACTTCCGGGTGGCTGGCTGGCGCCTCCTCGAGCTGGAACGTCTGGGCCGGCTTGTACGGCGGCGGCTCGTCGGAGGTCTCGCCGAATTGCGAATTGAATGACTCGTGCAGGCGGCAGTGCATCTCGATCGCGGTGCCATCGACGAGCACGTAGGCCGAACCGTCGGTTTCCTCGACGGCGACGACGCGATTGCCTACGCGCACCTCGGCACGCGTTTCCGGGATCAGGTGGCGTAGGCTCATCCGGGGCGAGCGTCGCCCAGGAGCATGCCGGCTGCAACCGTTGCGTTGGTTGCTTCGTCGACCAGGATGAACGAGCCGGTCGTGCGGTTGCGTGCGTACGGATCGTAGATCAGGGGCGTGGTCGTGCGCAGCGCGATGCGGCCAAGGCCGTTGAGCGTGAGCTCCTGCGCGGAGGTGTCGCGCTCGCCGCTGTTGATGTCGAGGCGGTAATGCAGCTCGGTGACGATCGCGCGCGTCCACCGCGTGGTGTGCTTGAGCGCGTAGCGGCCGCGCGGCGACAGCGGCTTGTCGGTCATCCAGCACACCATCGCCTCGAGATCCTGGCCGACGATCGGTTGGTTGTTCGCGCGGCAGATCAGATCGCCGCGGCCGACGTCGATGTCGTCGGCGAGATGGATCGTGACGCTCATCGGCGCGAACGCAGCGTCGATCGGACGGCCGCCTTCCTCGATGCGGGCGATGCGTGTGGTGAGACCCGACGGCAGGACGGTGATTTCGTCGCCGGGACGAAACACGCCACCGGCGACGGTGCCGGCATAGCCGCGGTAGTCGTGATGCTCGTCGGACTGCGGACGGATCACCCACTGCACCGGGAACCGCGCGTCGCTGAGGTTCGTCGCGGCGAGCGGCACGCTCTCGAGGTGCTGGAGCAGCGTCGGGCCCGGATACCACGGCATCTCGACGCTGCGCTCGACGACGTTCGCGCCGGTCAGCGCGGAGATCGGAATCACCTGGATGTCGGTCGTGTGGAGCTGCGTCGCGAGCGCGGCGAGCTCGGCCTCGATGCGACGGAACGTTGGCTCGCTCCAGTCGACGAGGTCCATCTTGTTGACCGCGAACACGAGGTGCGGGATGCGCAGCAGCGACGCGATCAGCGCGTGGCGGCGCGATTGCTCGACGATGCCTTGCCTCGCGTCGACGAGCACGATCGCGAGATCGGCGGTCGACGCACCGGTGACCATGTTGCGCGTGTACTGCACGTGGCCGGGCGTGTCGCCGATGATGAACTTGCGCCGCTTCGTCGCGAAGTAGCGGTACGCGACGTCGATCGTGATGCCTTGTTCGCGTTCGGCGCGCAGGCCATCGGTGAGCAGCGCAAGGTTGACGCGTTGATCGCCGCGCCGACGCGACACGTCCTCGACGTGCTCGAGCTGATCGATGAACGCGGTCTTGGTGTCGTAGAGCAGGCGACCGATCAACGTCGACTTGCCGTCGTCGACGGAACCGGCGGTCGTGAACCGCAGCAGCTCGGAATCCTCGTCGAGACCTGGGGCGGGGAGCGGCTGGGTGGCGACTGCGACGCTCATCAGAAGTAACCCTCTCGCTTGCGGTCTTCCATCGCGGCTTCCGTGAAGCGATCGTCGGCGCGCGTGGCGCCGCGCTCCGTGATGCGTGCGGCGGCGACTTCGGCGATCACTTCGTCGAGCGTGCGTGCGTCGGACTTGATCGCGCCCGTGCACGTCATGTCGCCGATCGTCCGGAAGCGAACCACTTGCTTGCGAATGCGCTCGTTCGGCAGCAGCGTCACGAACGGATTCGCGGCGTAGAGCATGTTGTCGCGCTCGAACACGTCGCGCTCGTGCGCGAAGTAGATCGATGGCAACGGAATCTCCTCGAGCCGCAGGTACTCCCAGACGTCGAGCTCGGTCCAGTTGGAGAGCGGGAACACGCGCAGGTGCTCGCCCTTGCGCACGCGTCCGTTGTAGAGCGACCACAGCTCCGGCCGTTGGTTCTTGGGATCCCACTGCCCGAATTCGTCGCGGTGGCTGAAGATGCGTTCCTTCGCGCGGGCGCGTTCTTCGTCGCGCCGGGCGCCGCCGATCGCGGCATCGAACTGATGCTCCTCGATGCAGTCGAGCAGCGTGGTGGTCTGCAGCCGGTTGCGCGACGCGCGCGGGCCTTGCTCTTCGGTGACGCGGCCCGCGTCGATCGACGCCTGCACGTTCGCGACGATCAAGCGCTCGCCGAGCTCGGCGACCCGGCGGTCGCGGTACTCGAGGGTCTCCGCGAAGTTGTGGCCGGTATCGACGTGGACGAGCGGGAACGGGAAGCGCGCCGGGCGAAACGCCTTCTCGGCCAGGCGCAACAGGACGATCGAGTCCTTGCCGCCCGAGAACAGCAGGCAGGGTCGTTCACGCTCCGCCGCGAGCTCGCGGAGGATGTGCACGGCCTCGTCTTCGAGGGTCCGCAGGTGGGTGCGCCGGTACGTCCGCAATGACAGACATATATCCGTTTTGGAGGTTCTCCGCAATAGCAGAAATGCCTCCGCTTGGCCCGGTTTGCCAGATCGTTCGCGGGGTTCGCGCGTTGCCAAGGATCATGGCGACTTCCCCGCGCTCGCTTCGAGTTGGCGTCCTGATCAACGACCAGCTGGTCGAGGAACGGCTGTTCGACGGCGCGACGCCGGTCACGTTCGGGCAGTCGTTGCGCTGCGCGCTCTCGGTCCCAGTGGAGGGCGTGCCGCGCGAGCACGTGCTGTTCACGCGCGGCCCGGACGGCGCGTTCGCGCTGCACGAGACGTCGCGGATGCAGGTCAAGCGGGTCGACAAGCGCGGCCGCATCTCGATCGGCGACGCCACGATTCTGTTCCAGGAAGTCACCACCCCGCCGCGGGCGCCACGCCCGCAGCTGCCCGCCTCGATCCGCGGCACGTTCGCCGATCGGATCGATCGCCGGCTCGCGGTGATCATCGGCGCGTCGCTGATGGTGCACGTCGCGATCGCGGCCTGGGCATGGACGAACGATATCGAGACCACAACGATGGGGCTGTCGCCGGTCGCGACCGCCTACCACCACGACGTCATCGACGTGATGGTGCCCGACGACATCGAGCCGACGCCGATCGCACCGACGCAGCCGGGTGTCGCCACGCCGGCGACCCAGAAGCAGACGCCGAAACCGATCGTGCGGCCGACGAATATCCAGAAGCCCGCGAGCGGCGACGACGCGCAACGGCTCGCGAGCATCCTCACCGGCGACAACGACAGCGAGACTGGCCGCGGCGGCATGAGCGGCCGCCAGCCCGGCGTCGATCTCAACAAGCAGATCGATGAAGCGCGCAACCGCAAGATCACGATCGGCGACGGCACGCAGACATCGCGCGTCGACGACACGGCGCGCATGGGCACCAGGCCGGACTCGCCGCTCGTCGACGATCAGCAGCTGACGCGTACAGATCGTCCCAACGACGAACAGGTGAAAGGGCGCATCAAGATCGGCCCGATCAAAGAGGAAGACCCGACGACGCTCACGCCGCAGGTCGTGCTCGATCGCATCAACTCGCTCTACATGGCGGGCTTGCAGCGCTGCTACCGCGACGGCCTCAAGCTCGACTACTCGCTGACCGGCAAGGTCGCGATCGGCTTCACCGTCAGCGATAGCGGTCGCGTGATCGACCCCGACGCCTCCGGTGTGTCGACCGGCGTCGATGGCTGCATCCAGCGCCAGATGGGCAACTGGCGATTCCCGATTCCGAAGGACAAGACCGGCAGTCCGACCGACGCCAGCTTCACGGTCAGCCTCGCGTTGCAGCAGAGTTGACGTAACATCGAGGGATGCGCCTCGCGATAGCCGTTGTCGTCGCGATCACGGCGTTGACATCGCTGCCCTCGGTCGTCGCCGCCAAGCCTGCACGCTGGGAGCGCGTCACGCTGCCGCCCGCGATGCCCGCGCCCACGACGAAGGGATTCGTCGAGGTCAGTGGCGCCAAGATCTACTACGCGACGTTCGGCAGCGGCGCGCCGGTGATCCTACTTCACGGCGGGATGGGCAACGGCGATCACTGGTCGCATCAAGTGCCGGCGCTCGCCGAGAAGCTGCAGGTCATCGTGATCGATAGCCGCGGCCAAGGCCGCAGCACGCGCACGAAGACGGCGCCGAGCTACGACCAGATGGCGAAGGACGTACTCGCGGTGATGGATCACCTCGAGCTCAAGCAGGCCGCGATCGTCGGCTGGAGCGACGGCGGTGAGATCGCGCTCAAGCTCGGCGTGCACCATCCCGCTCGGGTCACGAAGCTGTTCATTTTCGGCGCGAACTACGATGCGAAAGGTAGTAAGCCGCGCGCCGGCAAGTCCTACCCGACGTTCGATACGTACACGGCGAAGTGCCGCGCCGATTACAAGCGTCTGTCGGGTACGCCAAAGCAGTTCAGTGCCCTGGTGCAATGGCTCTTACCGATCTGGCGCAACCCGATGGGTTTCACGAAGGATCAGCTGCGTACGATCAAAGCGCCTACGATCGTCGCGGACGGCGATCACGATGAAATCATCGTGCTCTCGCAGGTCGAGGAGATGGCAACACTGATTCCCAACGCGCGGCTCAAGGTGTTCAAAGACACGAGCCACTTCGCGCTGTGGCAAGACCCGGCGAGCTTCAACAAAGTGCTCGTGGACTTTCTCACAGCGCACTAGTTGCTGATTCCGATTCGGGCATTGGTCGTGGTATGAGCCCAAAGGCGATGTTTGCGTGAGGAGTGATCGCGCGCACCGAGTCGCCGGACACTCTTTGCTCTGGTGCCTGCCTAGGAGCCTTCATGCGTTTGATTCGTTGCGTCCCCTTCGTCCTCCTGATCGCGTGCGGTGACAACAAGGGCAATGACGATCCCGACGGTGGTCCGAGGCCCGACGCTGCGCCCGACGCGGCGATACCGCTGACGTGCGCGTATACCGAGATGGCCGACGTGCTGAACGATGACGTCTCCGCCGGCAACGGCATGGCGGAAGAAACCATGTTGACGTTCAGCGGCCCGACGATGATCTGCGGCAAGCTCGACAACACGCACTACGTGATGGCGCGGCAGCTGGTCGACATCGACTCCTACGTGGTCACGGTCACGGCGGCGCAGGGCGCGATGCTGACCTTCAGTGCGCCAGGCGCCGAGGCGTTCGACTCGGTGTTCATCGAGATCACCGGGACGTCGGTCGGGCCCGCCGTATTCGGTCAGTTCGTCGGTGATCACGCGGTCACCTCCGCGATCCTTCCGCCCGACGACTACATCATCACGGTCCAGTCGTTCGACGCCGTCGCCCCCGCCTCGGCGCTCGGATACAAGCTCACGCTGCTCCCCGACGTGGCGTCGCGTTGCGCGAAGTCGACCGCGGCTGCGACCTTTACGGAAGCCAACGACGGCGCGGAAGCCAGCGGCAACGATGTGATGGAGGTCCGCTACGGCAATCAACAACCGCGCCGCGCGCTGACCGCGCTTACGACGGATGCGCCCGAGCCCACCGGAATCACGGCCGAGGCGAACATGACGTATCACCTCGCTGGCGTGAACACGATGCCGGCGGTTCCACCCGCGTCGTGGGCCGACAGCTTCCAGGATCGCGACAGCTATCTCGTCACCGCCGGCACGAACCAGATGGCGGTTCGCCTCAACTGGGCGGCGACGACCGCCGACTTCGACCTGTTCATATTCCCGGCCGACTCGGTCAACTCGGTCATCGAGACGGCGGTGAGCTGGGAGAACCTCAATATGGAAGACGAGTTCACCACGTTCGCCGTCGAGCCGACCAAGCGGTACTGGATCTTTGCCGGCGCCGACGACGCGAGCACGGGCCAGCCGATCAACTACGACCTCACGATCTGCGGCGAGACATTCACTCAGCCGTGACGCGCACAGTCGCGCTGGCCGAGGGTACAGTCGCTTGAAACGTGCCGTCGATCAGCATCTCGGCCGGCGAGCTCGTCGGTCCCTATCGCCTGATCTCGCTCCTCGGTAAGGGAGCGATGGGAGAGGTCTGGCGTGCGCGCGACGAGCGGCTCGATCGCTACGTCGCGCTCAAGGTCCTTCCGGCGGAGCTCGCCGGCGATCCCGAGCGGCGGGCGCGCCTGCTCCGTGAAGCGCGTGCGGCGGCGGCGATTCGTCACATCAACGTCGTGACGCTGTTCGACATCGTCGAAGACAAGGGCGGAGACATTCTCGTCATGGAGCTCGTCGAGGGCCGCACGCTCTCCGACGTGCTGCGCAAAGAAGGGGCGCCCAAGCTCGAGACCGCGCTGCGCTGGATCGAAGGCGTCGCCGATGCGCTGTGCGCCGCGCACGGCCGCCGCATCCTCCACCGCGATATCAAGGCGGCGAACATCATGGTCACGCCCGACGGTGGCGTGAAGGTGCTCGACTTCGGGCTCGCGAAGCTGCGCGACGACACGGCGCCCGCGATCAGCGCCGTGCGCATGCCGGCCGCGAAGAACGTTGCACTCGACGAGACCATGCCGAGCGAGTCGGGCGCGATCGCGAAGTCTCGGATCTATGACACGGGGGCGCTCGAGGCGACGACCGCGTCCAACATGGACGACAGCTACAAGACGCACGCCGGCTCGCTGCTCGGCACGCCGCTGTACATGGCACCGGAGCAGATCGCAGGTGCGCTGCCCGACGAGCAGAGCGAGGTGTTCTCGGTCGGCGTGCTCGCGTACGAGATCCTGAGCGGCAAGCCCCCGTACAGCGCGACGACGATGGATGCGCTGTTTCGCCAGATCACGGCGGAGCCGCCACCGCCACTCGACGGCATTCCCGAGCCGGTCGAAGCGCTCGTGAGGAAGGCGCTCGACAAGGAACCGGCGTCGCGGTGGCCGACGATGCAGGCGCTGCGCGATGCGATCGTTGCGGAGCGCAAACGTCGGTTCGCGCCACCCGCTCGGCGCTGGCCACTCGTGGTCGCGGCGGTCGTCGCGCTCGCATCGATCGGGTTCGGCGTCTGGTGGGTGCGTTCGAATCAACGCACGCCGCTCGGGCCGGGCGATCGTTACGTGCGGCGCGCGCTCGAGGAGTACAACGTCTTCTACAACGACAAGGCGCTGTCGTCGCTGCGCGCGGCGCTGCGTGAGGCACCAGATCATCCGCGCGCGAACGCGTACATGATCTTGTTCGGCGGTGCGCCCGCCGAAGATCGCACTGCCGCGATCGCCGCCGCACAGCGCGCACGACCAACGACGGCGGAGCGCACGAAAGATCGCGCATTGCTCGACGCCGCGATCACGTTCACCGAAAGAGGCGCGAGCGAGGCCAAGGCGGCGTTGCTCGCGGCGGGCGCGAAGACCGATCGCGAGCTCGGGTTCTGGGCCGCCGAGCTCGACTACCGCTCGGGGCAGTACACGGCGGCTCGCGACGGCTACAAGGCACTGCTCGCCGAAGCTGCACCCCAGTTTCGCGGTCGCATTTACGATCATTACTCGTCCGTGCTGCTGTATCTCGACGAACCCGACGAGGCGCTGCGCATCGGCACTGCCTACCGCGATGCGTTTCCCGGCGAGGCCGATGCGGTCGGCGTCTACGCGACGACGCTCGCAGCGGCGGGCCGCCTCGACGAAGCGGTGACCGCGGCCGAGGATGCGCTGCGCCTCAACGAGGGCGAGGACACGCTTGCCGGTCTCGCGAAGGTGCTCGCGCTTCGCGGCGACCGCAAACGGGCGATCGAGCTCTACCAGCAGTCGATGGAGCGCGCAGGCCCGAACCGGCGGCCGATCCGCCGTGCGGCGCTCGCGATGCTGCTGTGGCTCGACGGCAATATCGATCAGGCGAAGTCTACGGTCGACCCATGCATCGGCGCGATCGCCGCGACGAGAGGCGGCCCACCGCCGAGCGATGCAGGGATGCGCGAGCGCGGCGCATGCCTATTCATGGCGGGTGTGCTCGATCCAGACAACGGTGAAACGATCGCGCGCGAGCTCGATGCGCTCGCGGTCGAGGCGACGCCGGCGAAGCCCAGCTATGGCGCACCCGCCGCGCTCGCCGCACTCGTCCGCGCGCGCAGGCGGTTCTTCGGCGGAGCGTGCGTCCTCATGACCAATCTTCGACCGACGCCGCTCGAGGCGATCGACGAGAAAGTCTACGAGGTGCCGGTCGATTTCTACGCCGCCTATCACGTGCCGTTCTTCGCGACGTGGGCGGTCTGCGAGCGGGCGATGCTGCGCCGTCAACGCGGCGACGAGGCCGGCGCACGTGCTCTACTCGAGCCGATCGCGAAACGCGCGCCGAACCGCAAATGGATCACGGCGGCGCTGAACTATCGCGACCCGTAGCCGCGCTGCCGCTCGTTCGGGTCGGTGCTAGCCTCTCGTATGGCGTCGCTGGACCGGGCACGCGGGCTCGTGAGAACTGGTTTCGCGTACACGTTATGCGTGCTGATTGGTTGTACCGGTTCGGAGGGACGCGACGACGGCGGCCCAGCAGATGCGACACCGGACGCGAGCGATGCGCAGGTCCCTGGCTGCGACGTGACCAAGCCCTTCGGGACTCCGGTGCCGGTGGCGGGCGTGAACACCGGCGACAACGACAAATTTGGTTGGCAGACTGCCGACCAATTGACCATCTATTTCTCACGCTCACCTAGTCTCGTTGCCGACCTCTACGTTGCGACTCGCGCTCAGCCGGCCGATCCGTTCACCGAGGTGACCCCGCTGAACACGGTCAACACCGCCTTCTCTGAGGCGCGGCCAATCGTCTCAGCGGATGGCCTGACTCTGTACATGGAGTACGTCGATGGATCGGGGGTCGATATCCATTTCTCCACGCGCACCGACACGTCCGGTACCTTCTCCGCGCAGATGCAGCTGGCCGTCATCAATACGCCGGGAACAATGCATGCGGCCGAGTTCAATCCCTGGATCAGCAACGACGGCCTGACCATCTACTTCACGTCCGATCGCGACGGCTACAACGACATCTTTACGAGCACGCGCTCGTCGATCACCAGCGACTTCACCACGCCGGTCGCGGTCGCCGAGCTCAATTCCGCCGGTGGTGACTACATGGGCGCGCTGAGCGCAGACGGCCTAGAGATCTTCTTCGGGTCATCACGAGACACCAACCTCGCGAACGACGACATCTTCCACGCCAGGCGTTCGTCGCCGAGCGACGCCTTCACTGCGCCGACGAAGCTCACGGAGCTGAGCGACGCGTCGAAGGACGAGTACCCGACCTGGTTATCCTCGGACCGCTGCGACTTGATGTTCACGAGTAACCGAAGCGGCAATTACGACGTGTGGATCGTGAGCAGGCCGCAGTAACTCAAGGCTGCGCCGGAACAGCTGGCTTCTGGATCGTTTCGAGGCGCTTGAGGATCTCGCCCCGGCGCTCGGGACGCATGTCGGGTGAGGCATCGAGGCGACGCAAGCATCGCTTCGCGTCATCGGCGTGGCCTAGCGCGACGTGCGCGTCGCACATCGCGAGCCAGGCGTTGATCTTGTCGTCGACGCGGCTCTCCCAACTGTCGACGTCGTGCAGCATCTCGATGACATCCGCATGAGCGAGCCGGTTCGCCAGTCGGGTCGCGATCGACAGCCGCGTTTGGTAATCGGGGAGCATCTCGGCGCAGCGGCGGATGCCGATGCGAACGGCTTTGATGTCGCCGTTCTGTGCGACGAGAAACAGCTGCTCGCACGGGCGAGATTGATTCGGTCGCCGCTCCAGCACGCGTTCGAGCCACAGCGTCGCAATATCGGTGCGGCCGAGATCGATCAGTGTGCGCACGAGCAACTCGAGATCGGGATAGTCGACTGGCAACGCGAGCGCAGCCTCCTCGCGCGGGAAGAATGCGACGATTTCGCGGATCAGCTTCGCAGGTTGTTCAGTGTAGCGCAGCGCTGCCGCGTACTCGATGGTCGCCTGCGACACGAAACCGTCGCGATACAGCATGCGCGCGGCCATTCGATGTAAGCCGGGATGCGTCGGGTGCAGAACCATCGCGTGGTTGAGCAGCCGGATCGAGCGCGGATCGTTTGCTTGGTCTGCGAGCTCGGCGCCGACGGCGTAGCTGTAATAGTCGAGCGGATGGCGCTCCGCAGATGCGCGCACGGTCGCGAACGAGCGGTGCTCGTCGATCGCGCGGCGATCTTCATCGAGCAGCATCGTTGCGCTCGACAGCAGCAGCAGCGCTGCGACGCCGAGTGCCGCGATGTGTGCGCCGCGCATCACGAGCACGGCGCGAACGCGAGTGATCTCACGAAGTGGCGCGTACGCGAGCGTCGCGGCTATCGCGGTGACCGGCGCAGCCAGGCCGAGGAACTCGATCCCGAAATCGACGTTACTCTGGATCGCGACCACCGTAAGTGCACCCAGCGCGCCTGCGGCTAGCGGCCCGTCGCGCCAGCGCTTGACCGCAACGACGGCGAGCCAGATCGCGGCGAATGCGAGTGCCAGTCCGCCGAGCACGCCCCAGTCGACGACGGCCTGGATGTACTCGTTCTCGACATGGGAGTAGATCGCGAGCCCGCTTGTCGGGTGCACCCGCGTGAACGCCGACTCGAACGCGCCGCGGCCGATGCCCACCCATGGCGAGTCCTCGACGAGCTGCGCGGCCGACTTCCATGCGACGAACTTCGAGCGAGTCTGGGAGAGCTCGTCG
>DATDCH010000311.1:0-8652 GCA_036524455.1 Kofleriaceae bacterium
CCTCCCGGCGACGCGTACCCGCACCGGCGCGCCGGCGGCGAGGCCGTTGTCGATCAGATTGACGAGCACCTCCCGCACGCGAGAGGCGTCGAGCGACCAAGTGGCGGGCGCGTCGTCGGCGTCGACCGTGATGCCGTCGAAGCTCGCGGCGGCGTCGCGCACCAGCGCGGCGGGCTCGACCTCGGTGCGGGCAAGCTCGCCCGTGCGGACGAATGCAAGCAGATCCTGCGTCAGCTTCTCGAGCCGCACTGCCTCGTCGACGACGCGCTCGGCCTTCGCGCGCGGCTTCTCACCCTCGGGCAGGCTCGCGGCGAGCAGCTGCGCGTTGCCCTTGAGCGACGCGAGCGGATTGCGAATCTCGTGCGCGAGCACCGCCGACATCTCGCCGAGGCTGGCGAGCCTGCGCTCGCGCTCGCGTTCGCGCTCGCGGGACCGCCGGCGCAGCTCCGCACGCACGAGCATCACCGCGACGCCGAGCAGCACGAGCGCGCCGAGCGCACCGATCGCGAGCGTGCGTTGTGCGGCGGTGCGTAGGTCGCGGGCTTGCGCGGGCTCGACCTCCATCGCGAGCCAGAGCGCGCCGCGACCCGGTCCCCACGCGCGGCGAAATTGCGCGCGCATCTCGAGCCGCACGCGATCACCGACGTGCTCGATGCGAATGCCCGTGCGATCCGCGCGTCCCGGCCTCTCGACGAGCGGCGTGCCGGCGGCGGCTTGCACGGTCCCGCGGCCGTCGAGCATCGCGAGATACACGAGTCCTTCTTTCTTGTGCTCGGCGAGGATCGCGGCGAGGTCGTCGGCGGTCGGCGGTCCGCCGAGGTCGGCGAAGTCGGCGCGCACCGCCTGCTGGACCGTGAACGCGTGGCCGTCACGCACGGCGTCGTACGCGTCGTTGACCGCGCGGCGCGTCGACCACGCGGTCGCCACCAGGCCCGCTGCGACCAATACGATCGCGGCAGCCAGCGGCGGAACACGACGAATCATTGCGAGCAGCATACGACTGGAATGGACGCGAGACAGGCGAGCGACCGGCTCGCGACACACAAAATGAAAGAACGCGCCGCAAACAGCTGACCAAAAAAACAGCTGGCCGCGCGTGACACCATGACCGTGACATCACGCGCGACCAGCCGGCGCACACTAGCCGTGACCGCGGCTAGGACGCTCCACCCGCCCCGCTGCCGAGACCGTGGCAACGAGGCGTCTGCAAAAATGGGGGGCACTGCCGCGGCGGTGGTCTCATGCGCGAAGCCACCGCCGCGGCGAGCGCGGTTAGCGAACCTTCATGCCGCCACGGCGGGCACCACGGTGATGCTTTCCGAAGCGCTTGCCTTGCTTGAACTCGTCGAGCGACAGCGAGCCATTGCCATCCTTGTCGAGGCGCTTGAACGCCGCGGCCGCCATCTCGTCCTTCATGACGATGCGCTCGGTCTTGTCGAGCTTGCCGTCCTTGTTGGCATCGAACTTCAGCAGCATCTGTTGCTTCATCTCGGTGCGCTTCGCCTTCATCGCAGCGTGGCGCTCCGCCTTCTCCGCCGCGTCGACCGTGCCGTCGCCGTTGCGATCGAACTTCGGCGCCGCCACCGCGACACCACCGAGCAAACAGCCGCACAGCACGAGCGCGAGCTTCATCTTCGTCATTATTCAATCCTCCTGTCCCCGCCCTAAGTGCGACCGGCGTGCCGTCGGTAAGCGCCCGATCTCTCGACGACGACGGCATGTAGGTCCTGCGAAGTCCGCAGATCCGGCTGCGGAATCCGCGTGCGGAATCCGCGTAAGCGATCGAGGTCGGCGCTCGTTGGTTGCGCAAATGACCAGAGCTGCCCTCCTCCTAGTCTCGATTGTCCTCGTCACTGGCTGCGGCGCGAAGCAGAAGATGGCTTCCGCGCCGATGGCCGCCGCCGCCGCAACCTCGATGGGGCCGCCCACGCCGCCGCCGCCGCTCGATCGTTCGCTGTTCGCGCGCGATCCGCACGGTCAGCTCTCGGAAGACGCGCTGCAGAAGATCCTCGGTACGCCGATCGAGCTCGACTTGCCGTCGCGCGTCGGCGTGCTGCCGGTGATCACCGCGCTCACGTGGCGCGGCCCGACGCCCGACTACGAGCGCGTGCCCGCCGGCGTTGCGCCGCTGGTCGCGCGGCTACGCAAGGACGCCGCGTTCTCGCTCGTCACCGAGATGATGCCGATCCCATCGGGCTCGCTCGGCATGGAGGCGCTGCGTGAAGCGTCGGCGCGCTATCGCCTGCGCTACGTCATCCTTTATCGCGAAGTGCTCGCGAAGAAGCACCACCAGAATGCGCTCACGTGGTTTTACGCGACCGGGCTCGGCGCGCTGTTCGTGCCGGGCAAGCACCACGAGGTGTACGGCTACATCGAGGCGACGATGTTCGACGTCAAGACCGGCCTGCTCATGTTCACGACTCGCCGCGCGATCATGGCGTCGAAGAGCTCGAACGAGTGGCGCACCAACGACAAGCTCGACAAGCTCGCATCGAACGCGGTGACCAAGTTCGCGCCCGACCTCGGCCAGGACTTCCTGCTCGACGTGCGGCGCTTCGCGGACGCGGCGATCGCCGAGAACGAGAAGCGGTTCGGCGCGAAGACCTACTCGGAAGTCGGCCCGAGCGGCCCGGCGATCGTGCAGGTGCCGCCGACGACGCCCGTGATGGCGGCGCCACAGTAGCCCACGGCTGTCACGCGCGGCGCTTCGCGACCCGACGCCGAGCAGCCCGAGCTCCCTTACGCGCGGCGCTTCGCGACGAGCGCGAGCCCGAGCAACACCCACAGCGCGCGCTGGTCCTCGATATCGCGCGCCAGCGCATCGAACGCGAACAGCACCAGCGCAGCCGCGACGCCGCGCGAAGCCAGGTCGCCCGCCCGCGCCGCGCGCGCCGCACGCACGAGCGCAATCGCGAACAAGGCAATGAACGCGAGTGCCGCCGGGATGCCGATCACGGCGGCGATGTTGACCGGTGCAAAGTGCGCGTCCCAGCCGTCGTAGGTCGCGGCGCGGCCCGGCCCGACGCCGAGGGGATGTGCGCCGATGGTCGCGAGCGCATCGTTGAGATGGATCCAGCGCGTGCCGGTGCCGCCGCCGAGATGGGTATCCCACGGCCGGCTCGGATCGACGCGCACGTCGAGCCACGAGATGGCGAGCATCACCGCGACCACGCCGAGCACGACGATGACCGCGAGCGCGTCGCGCGTGCGCGAATGATCGGGACGCAGCACGAGCCACCACACCGCCCCCGCACCGGCGAGCGCGATCCAGCTGCGCGAGAACGTGAGCGCGAGCGCGGCGACGAGCACCACCGCCACCGGCACGCGCCACTTGCGCGGTACGTCGCCGAGCAGCAGCAAGCCGGTCGCGAGCAAGCCGGCGAGCGCGTTCGCGCGCAGCATCGTGCCGCGGATGCGCGGATAGTCGCCGGGCACGAGATCACCGGCGATGTTGAGCAGGCCGGTCGGTTTGCCGAGCCAGAACAGCACGGCGCCGGCGAGCCCGGTCAGCGCGCCGATCAAGGCGGCAACGACGAGCGCGCGGCGCAGGCGCAACGCGACTTGCTCGTCGGCGCTCGCGATCGCGATGGCGAGGCCGAACCCGACGAGCCACAGATAGCCGAGCAGGCGCAGCTCGCTGCCGCCGGCCGTCGCGTACGCGGCGATCGCGCCGACGCCGTACGCGAGCGCTGCGGTCGCGCCGGGCCTCGACATCAGCGCAAGGGCGCCGGCCAGGCCCCGCGTGACGAGCGCGCTCGCGATCACGAGCAGCGCGCCGCATCCCGCGACCAGATCGGAGAGCTGCGCGCCGCGCATCGGCAAGGGCGGAAAATTCGCAAACGCGATCAGCGCGACGCCGACGACGAGTAGCCACGCGCCTTCGCCCGCGAGCACGCGCCGCGCTTCGCTCGCGCCGCTGTGTCGCCGCTCGCGACCTGAGTCGCCATCGGGCGTGGCGTCGCCTGCGCCCGCCGGCTTGGTCGCGTCGGTCGCGCCCGGATTCGTCGCGTCGCTCACGTGTGGTTCCTCGTCGCGTCGCTGGTGCCGTCCCCGCCGGGCATCGCGTCCGAGACGGGTGCGCTCACCCGTTCGTCGGTCCGGACCAATCGCTCGGTACGGGCGTCTGCAGATTGCGGAGCCCGGTCACGCGGTAGACCTTGAGCTCTTCGGCCTTGCCCTTGACCTTCACCGGCGGCAGCTGCGCGGCTTCGACGCGTCCAGCGACCTGACGGTACGTGCTCTCCGAAATAATGATCTCGCCCGAACCGGCGACGTTGACGAGGCGCGACGCCACGTTCATCGCGTCACCGATCGCGGTGTACTGCAGCGCGCGGGTCGAACCGATCGTTCCGGTAATCACGTTGCCCGTGTTGATGCCAATGCCGATGCGAATGGCCGCCTGGTTCTCGGCCGCGCGCGTGCGGTTGAATTCCTCGAGTCCTTGCAGCATCGCGATCCCGCATGCGACCGCTTTGAACGGCGCGTCGTCGATGTGAATCGGTGCGCCGAACAAGCCGATGATTTCGTCGCCGACGAACTTGTCGAGAGTGCCGCTGTACTTGAACAGGATGTCCACCATCACCTCGAAGTACTCGTTCAAGGTGTTGACGATTTCCTGCGCGGGACGGCCATCCGACATCGTGGTGAAGCCCCGAATGTCCGAGAACAGCATCGTGCACTCGGTGAGGCGGCCGCCCTTTTCGATCGTGAGCTCGCCTTTGATGACCTGATCGACGACGCTCGGGGGAACCAGGCGAGAAATCTGCGCGCGCGTTTGCGCTTCGCGCTCGATGCGACTCGCGAGGCGCGCGTTCTGGATCGAGATCGCGGCCTGCTGCGCCATGCCCGTGCAGATCTGCAGGTCCTTCTCGGTGAACGCGTTCGACGTGAACAGCGAGTCGAGGTGCATGATGCCCAGCAGCTCGTTCGCGTAGAGCAGTGGCAGCGTCATCGTCGAGCGAATGCCCTGCATGATGATCGAGTGCGCGCCGCTAAACCGCGCGTCCATCGTCGCGTCGCTCGACAGCACGGCGGCCTTGTTGTTCGTGACCTCGGCCATCACCGTCTTCGACAGCACGATGTTCGGATCGCTCTTGCCCGACCGCGTCTTGACGAACCGCGGTGCGAGCTCGCCCTTCTCGTCGACGAGCAGAATCACGCCGCGATCGGCGCCGACCAGCTCGAACGCCTTGTCCAAAATCTTCGGCAGCAGCTTGTCGAGATCGAGCTCACTGCCGACGGCGCGCGCCAGCTCGTGGCCGATGCGCAGACGCTCGTAGTCGCGGCGCAGAATCTTCTCGTCAGCAATTTGCCGCTCCGGCATAAAGTCGCCGGTGTTCGCCTGAATGCGGCCGCGAATGTGGCTCTCGGTCAGGCCCGGCGCGATCGTCACGCGCTGGAGCGCGTCGTCGGCCTTGGGCTTATCGACGAACACGATGCGCGTCGAGCCCATCGTGAACTCGTCGCCGTCGCTCAAGTAGTGGTCGCTGATCCGCTCACCGCGCAGGAACGTTCCGTTGAGTGACCGCAGATCGCGCAGCAGGAACCTGCCATCCGCGCTGCGCTGAATCTGGGCGTGCTCCTTCGAGATGATGCGATCCAAGATCTGGATCGTATTGTCGGGATGCCGGCCGATCGTGTTGAAGGCGGCGAGCTCGAACTCCTGCCGCTCTTCACCGGAAATGACGATCAGCTTTGCCATCGCGAGCTCAAGAAAATCGCTTCAACAATGGTACGGAAGCTCCACAACCGAGTAAAGCGGGCGGGCAGACCAACTCCTTGCCCACACTCGGAAAACGGGTAGGTTTCTTGCGCCCGTGGGGCATTCTCCGGCCTTGTGCTTCGCCGGCACTTATGGCATTTGTCTGCCCCTCAGAAGCGATCGTGGCGGAATTGGTAGACGCGCTGGTCTCAGGTGCCAGTGGGTAACACCGTGGGGGTTCGAGTCCCCCCGATCGCACAAGAATGATTCCCGGATCGCGAAAGCGATCGTGGTGGAATTGGGAGTACGCGCTGGTTTTCGGTGCCAGTGGGTAACACCGTGGGGGTTCGAGTCCCCCCGATCGCACAACGAAGGATCCCAGGACGCCTACTGCTTATTTTTGAGCAGCTCCCTCTGTCGCTCCTCGGGGTCGTACTTCCATCCGGCGTCATGAGCCGCCTTCCAGATCGGCTCGAGGAACGTGTTCAAGTCAGCATCGAGGTTGCACGACGCTTTCGTGCCATCTATGCCGATGGCGAACGCGTGCATCCGGACGTCGTAGTTCGGATCATCCTCCGATGGGCGAACCATCGTCGGGCCAGCGCGCTTGGCGACTTCGAGATCGCGGAACAGCGCGACGACTTCGTCTCGCTTCTTCGTCGCATCGGCGAGCGTCGCGGTGACGCGCTGCCGCTTGTCGTCGCACTCCGAGCCGTCCTTGAACGCCTTGGTGAACGCGGCGAGGATCTCGAAGTAGCCTTTGATCGCGGCCGCCGCGCGGTCCTCGACGGCGCCAGCGACGATCGGCGCCGGCTTCAGCGGCGTTGTCGGTGGTGCCGTTGCCGGCGTCGGTGATGGCGATGGCGGCGGCGGCGGCGATTCGCTCTTGCTCTTGCATCCGATCGCGAACACCACGGCAACGATCCACGCGTGTTTCGTCATGTACCGGTAGAGTTGCACCGAAGCCGATGTGATCGCAAAAGCTACTGGCAGTCGCTCTCGGCCGAGCACTTACTTGCGCGCGGCCTTCGGGGTCGGGCTGTCCGCCGGATTCAGGTACTGGATGTCGAACGGACCCTCGCCGTGGATTTGCACGATCGTCTCGCCTTTGAACTCGGCGGCGTGATTCATCTTGCCCGGCAAGAAGTGATACGCGCCCGCACCGAGCTTGTGCGCATCGGTCATCGTCTCACCCATGCGTAAGACGAGCGTCCCGCTGATCACCGTCAGCTGCTCGTCCTGCGTGTGAAAGTGCGGCGGGATTTTGTAGCCGCCCGATGCCTTGAGTCGAATCGTGAACGATCCGGCTTTCATCGGATCGCCGTGCAGCACGGTGAGCTTCGCGCCCTTGGGCAACACGGGTGGAGCCTCGCCCCACTTCATGTCTTTCGGAGCGAGATACACCGCGCCTGACTTTGCCGCCGGATCATCGGCCTGAGCTACCGGAGCGAACGCCACCACCGCGCACACAATCTTCATCTTCCACGTCGTCATCACAGTCCTCCTGCACCGCAGGCTGGCGCGGGAGTCGACAACTGTGAATACCGTCGAGCCCGTACTGGGTCACCGCGATGTGCCCGATTCCGACTCGACCAGCGTCTCGTGCAACGCGAGCCGCGCGCGGCGCAGCCGGGTTCGGATCGTCGCCGGCGGCACCTCGAAGATCTGGCCCAGCGCCGTCGCATCCATGTCGTGCCAGTAGCTGAGCTCGAGCAGCAGCTGCTCGTCGACGCTGAGCTGGGTCAGCGCAATGCGCAGGCGCTCGGAGGCCTGATCGCGCGCGAGCTTTGTCGCGGGCGTCGTAACGATCTCGCCGAGCGAGGTGACGCCGAAATCGAGCTTGTCACCATCGTTCGAATGCCTGCGCAGGTAGCTCAACAGCTCGTTGCGCGCGATGCCGAACAAATAGGTGCGAAAGCTCGAGTCGCCGCGGAAGCGTTCGCGCGCCTGGATGCACGCGAGGAAAGTTCGCTGCACGAGGTCGTCGGCCGCGTCGCCGCACTTGTTGCGAAAGAAGCGATAGATGTCGTCGAAGTGACGCTCGAAGAGCCGTTGCCCGGCATCCTCGTCGCCCAGCCGCCAGCGCCCGAGTAGAGCGACATCGTCGCTCCAGCGCTGGCCGGCCGCGAGGTCTGCGTTGATCTGCATGCCCTAGAAGAGGGAGCAGCGGGCGGAGCGTTTCGGTCTTTCGATCGCTCTCGTTCGCATTTTTTCCGAAACACCCCGCGAGTCGCCAGCACTACCGCTTCGATGCCGCCGAAGTCAGCGATTCAACCCACGCTGCGCGACATCACGAAGGAGAATTGACATGGTACGCGCAAAGGATTGGTTTCTACGGCCGCTCTCGGCCCTGCTCATCACCCTGGTCGGCTTGTTTTCGATCGGCTGCGATCAGCCCCCCGACACCAGCGAGGCGGTCGCCGCGGTGTCCCGCAGCAACGGCCAGCTCCAGGTCGACCAGTGCATGACCCAGCACACCACCGACGCCGCCCGCAAGCAGTGCATCGGGGCAGCCGGCTTCTCGCTGTTTGACGACACCGGCATCGAGACCGCCGACGCCTGCATCCCCAACTGTATCTGCGTGAACCAAGAGAACTGTCCGTGTTGCGACTATGGCGAGTTCTTCACCTGGGTGTTCTGGCCACGTCCTGGCCCGGGCGTGTGGACGCCGAGCGCGCCGATGAGTGAGACCGTGGCGATCGACATCGATCGCGCGTGCGTCGGAACGCCCCTCGATCGCAAGGCCCCGCTGACGCTGCATACGCGGAGCACGTCGCGCCTCGCCGCGCTGGTGGACCTCGAAGTCTCGCTGCCGAAGTCTGGAATCGTTGCGGCGACGGTCTCCGACGATGGCCGGCATCACGACGCAACGCGCGGTGACAAGCAGCTGAACGGCCTCGCGCTGACGGCCGTGAGTCCCACCGTGGGATGCGCCGAGTTCGACTGCCACT
>DATDCH010000312.1:0-8481 GCA_036524455.1 Kofleriaceae bacterium
AACAGCTTCGTGCGGCCACTCAACGCAAGCTGCATCGCGAGGTAGATCTCCGAGGCATTTTTGGCGCCCTCGACAAACGAGTCGGGAATCGACAACAGCTGCGCGCCGAATTGACCGATCGTGGCGGCCCAGCCCACGGCCTTCTCCTTGCGCGAGGCATGCTCGACCGCCGCCTTCTCCGCAGCCTCGTCGAGCATCTTCGCGATCTCCGCGTAGATGTCTTGCTCTTGCTTGTCGAAGTCTGCGTGCGTCGTCTTGATCTCGTTCCACACCTTCTCGAGCGCCGACGCGCGCTGCGCGACCAGCTCGCGATACTGTGCGGCGGCGTCGCGGCACGCAGCCACCGCGCGCGCCGTATGGAGCAGGTCCAAGAACTCGCGCTCGATGCGCGACGTGTGAGCCGCGAAGGCGATCGCCATGACCGTCGGCGTGCCGACTTGCGACATCACGCCGCCGATCGACGACGAGTACGCGTCGATGCACCGCTGCACGCGGTCGAACCACGCGCGCTCCTGGATCTTGACGGCGCTCGTGTCCTCGACGAGCTTGACCAGATCCTCGAACAGCTGGCGGCGCTCGGTTCCCCACGTCTCGATCGCTCTTGTGAACGCCGGCTTCTCGACGGTGTCGAGCCGCCGCTGCGTCAGGTGATCTTGGGATAGCTCGCTTGGGACCTGGATGTTCGCGAGCTCGCGAAGCAGCTCGTCGCGTCGTGCGTCGTAGCCCATTACATGCCGTGCCTTCCGCGGTTCCACGAGATGCGCCACGGCCCGCCCGCGACGCGCTGCAGGTGCCAGAGCCGGTTCAGTCCCTGCTCTTTGAACTGTCGCCACTCGTCGCCGAACTTGCCGACGTGATCGACGATGACCTCGACCTCCTCGACGAGCGGGATGCCTGCGACGAGCCCTTCGGAGAGGTAGCTGTATGGCTTGCCGACGTGCGTGACGCGGACGTCGTACACCTTCTCGAGCTTGGTGCGCGTGCGAGTCCACTCGGACTGTTTCCAGTGCGGCGGCACAGACCACATCGCATCGAACGACGGATGCGATTCGGTCCACGACGCGTGCCAATCGGCGTAGAGCGAGCCCCAGACCTCTTGGTCACCCTCTTCGATCGCGCGAAAGAACGCTTCCATGATCTGCCGCGGCGGGGCGTCGTTGGGAAGCTCGATTGCATCGACGCGCTTCAGCGTCTCTTCGCCTGCGAACGGTGACTCGCCACGCGCATCGACCGTCGCGAGATCGACGAACAGCTGGTCGCCGCTGATGACGCCGAGCGGCTCGACTTCGAGGCCGTAGATCGCGCGATCGTCGCGGACGAGCAACTTCACGTCGGGCAGGATGCGCCCGATGATCGATCGCTTGTCCGCGATCCGCCCGATCACGCACTTGCGATAGCGATACTCGGCGTCGAACACCCGCGACATCGCCGAGCCGCGACGATCGATGTAATACCAACCCTTGCGATCGCCGCCGACGGCATACCAGCCGTGCCCCGCTTCGACGAAGACGTCGCGATTCGTGAGCGCTTCGAACACGACGACTTTGCCGGTGACCTGCGCGCGATCGTCCTTGACGGGATGGATCGACGGAAACGGCTCGATGCGATCGGGCGCATAGCGCGTCATTGCAGCTGTCCACGCATGCTTCGCAGCCTCGGCGAGGTCGTGCGTGCGCTGCTCGCCGAGCCGGCGATATGCGAGATCCTCGTCGGTCAGCTCGTAGCGCCGCCCACGCAAGAACTCGATGGTTGCTTCGTAATCTTCGTGAAGCCTCTCGGCGAACGGCCCCGGATACTTCGTGCGCATCGCGGTGACGCGCTCGCGCTCCTTCTCCAAATTCTCGAGCTGCACGCGCGTGGAGTGCGAGCCTTCACCGCGGTCCGACAAGAAGTTCGCGAACGTCGTGACGAGCCCGTCGTACCAGCGATCCCAGCCCGGGGAGAACCCGTCGGTGTCGAACATCGACGGCCCGCCGGGCCCCAGCGTCGTTCGATTGGCTGCGTTGCTGTACGTGCGCCGCGCGCGCAAGGTCCCGACGATTTCGACCACTTCTTGGTCGCGCTCGACGAGTACGCGCAGCGGCGAGCCGTCTGTCACGCCGCGCGCCTTCCACGCGTCCTTCTCGTAGTTGCGACCAGGCGCGTTCCGATCGTTCTGCGTGCGGTCTTTGCGATCGTAGCGAACCCCGTCGATGCCAACGATCACGTCGCCGGGCACGAGGCCGCTGCCGCGAAACCCGCTATCCCATGCGATCGACCACACGCGAAATCCGTAGAGCCACGGGTAGAACACCTCGCTGGTTCGGAGACCCGACGTGATCTCGTCCTCGAGTCGCTCGTTCACGCGCGGAGAGTAACCGACGCGCCACCCCGAATTCGAGGCGCGGCCGCTGCGATCGCGTCGCCACCCACGTCGTGCAAGTCAAGTCATCACGCGATGGGTCGCGCACGACGTGCGCGCGATATCAGAAGCGCAAAGAGAGACCGCCGACCGCGCCGTTACCGTTCTGCGCGGGAAGCACGTAGGGCACCGCCGAATACATCGGGTTGGTGCCCGCGCGGAGCTTGGCAGCGCGCACGCGGCGGTTGTGGCCGATCGGAGCGACGAACGCATCGATCGTCTCCCACAGGCGGAAGCCCGTGTACGCGATCGCGCCACCGGCGATGAGGCCAAGGCCACTGCCACCACACGGCTCGCCGTCGACGGAAGATGCGCAGTCGGAAGCACTCTTCCCGAGGCCATAGATCATGAGCCCGAGCGACGCGGTATCACCGAGGGTGAAGATCCAACCGCGGCTGCCCCACCGGCCCTCGGCGAGCTGGCCCGTGCCAAAGCCGACGAAGAGAGCGAGAGCACCGCCGGCGATGTGGGCGCCGGTCGAAATCTCGCCGTCCACGATGAGCTCCCGATCCTCGGCCGAGAGCTGCAACCGGACACGCTCGGGCGCCGGCGCGGGCGTCGAATTCACGACGACAAGCGACGGTGCAGGTGTGGCTTGCGCCACCACGGGAGCCGGTGCTGCCGGGACCGCTTGCGGCGCGGACTGCGCGAACACCGAACCAGAAACGGTGACCAGAAATGCAGAGCTAAGAAGAGAGGCTTTCATAGATGTCTCCAAAAATGCGAATGGCGACTTCTCGCCGTGACGGCTGGAGCGCACTCATAGCGAAAGGAGCGACCGCAGGTCTCGTGTCCTCGACACCACGAATGCGCCAACCGTGGCCACGATCGCGCCACGCGTGTGATCGTGAAGAGATGAGGGCTCATGCGCGGTGACCGCCGCGCAGTCGCTCAATCTTCGTCGCCCGTGCGCATCCGCGCGAGGCGCTCGCGGTGGCGCGCGGGGGTCTCGCCGACGTGCCGGCGAAACAGCGCTGACAGCTGGGATGCCGACCCGCAACCGACCGCGCGCGCGATCACCTCGATCTTGTCGTCGGTGTTATCGAGCATCTCGGTCGCGACGCGCACACGCGCTGCATGGACCTCCGCGGTGAAGCTGGTCGCGGCCGTCTTGAGCTCGCGCTGCAACGAGCGCGGTGACAGCCGGAGCGCGGACGCAGCCGCCTCGAGCGTCGGGCGTTCGAGCGCGCCTTCGAGCCACGTGCGCAAGCGCTTGACGGTAGGCGTGACACCGCGCGCGGCAGCGGCGAGCGTTCCGACCTCAGCGATCGCTGCGAGCGCATCGGGGCGCGTACGCCATGCGAGGTATTCGAGCGCCGCCTTTGCATCGGGGAAGAAACGCATCGGGTAACTCATGCCGACGAGCGGCACCATGCCGGCGAGGAGCGCACCGGCCGGCCCGCCGGGCACGACCACGGCCTGGCGGCGGAGCGTCGTGGCCCACTCGGCGAGGCGCTCGCGAACGTAGCCAAACAAATACGTGAACCCGGGCCAATCGACGCGGTCGATCGCGCTCAAATCCATGAACACCTCGAACCCGCCGGCGAGCGCCGGATGGCGCGACAGCTCGAGCGCACGCGTGAGCTCGCGTGCGTCGCGCTCGTCGGGTCGTCCCCAGTGCGCCGAGCCACACGTCGCCGGATCGGAACACCACACGAGCTGTGTTTCGCTGAGCCAGTAGCGACCGACCGGATCGGCGGCCAGCTCGTCGGGCGTGGCAACGCGCTTCACGCGATCACTCGCATGTCGCGATCCATGTCTCGGTTGGCGCGACCGGCATCTGGCATTCGTTGAGCGGTTGTCGAGAAGCCTACATCGTCCTCGCTCCAACGAAGAAGCATCGTCACCCTCACGACCACGATTCGCGAAGGGCCCACGGTGTCCGCCGGCCGCACCTCGCGTCTCTTGCAGCAGCGATATCTGATGCACTCGCAGAGTTGCGCGTGGAACTTGACACCATCGAGTTTGGCCTGACGATCGCTCGATGCGACCCGGTCTCGTGTTGTGCGCGGCGGCATGCCTGCTCAATTGCAAAGACAAGACGGCGTCGCAAACCGCGAGTAGCGGCAGCAGCGTCGGTGCGAGCGGCAGCGACGCCAGCGGTAGCAGCACTGTGATGAGCGGCAGCGCATTGGATGGGGGCCACGCGTGGGATGCAGGGAGCGGCAGCGCCGCGAACATCGGCAGCGGTACCGCAGCGGACACGGGCAGCGAAAGCGCGCCGAATAGCGGCAGCGCTGCGAACCTCGGCAGTGCGGACCCGGGCAGTGGCAGCGCGGACCCGGGCAGTGGCAGCGCGGAGAGTAGCGGCCGCGCAACTACGGTGGTTGCGGCAGTCGATGCGACGGACAAGCTCGACTACGACGACAAGACCGCGGCTATCGAGTTACGGATCGCGTTCGCGAATCACGTGCCGAAGCTGCCCGCGGCGAGCCCAGACGGCGCGTGGATCGCCGACTACGGCTCGGATGCTGCTCACCCGGTGAGGCCATCGCCGGTCTTCGTGCGGGTGGCGCGGCTCGACGGCAAGGGCAAGTCCGAGCGTCTCGAGATCGTTGACCAGCAGATGGTAGAAGCAAACGCAGATGCCGGCGACTGGGAGGTCCACGCGCCGCCGCAAGCCGTGGTGAAAGTGCTCCGCGAACGAGCCGCCGCCGTGGCTGCGCGGCTGCGCGGGTTTGCTTCGTTGTCGTCGGTCGAGACGCGCGGTTCGACCAAGCGATCGGCAACGATCGGCGCTTTCAAGCTGGCGAGCACGGAGAAGACGGGTCGCGACGCCGGACTCGTGCTCCTGCTCACCGATGCCCGCGGCAAGACTGTGCACCGCGAGCAGATCCGCGGCTACTCAGACAATACGCACCCTCCAGCGCTCGAGGGTGGTGCATGCGAGTACGGTCCCAGATTTCAAGGCGCGTATCTCGATCAGACGAAGCGGCGACTTTACGTCGCCGTCGCGTTCCGTTGGCGCGAAGAGTGTACGGCTCAGGAGCCGCGCTTCGTCGCGTGGGAGCTGCCCGAGCAAGCGAAGCGTTGATCGGCTTTCACAGCCTGCACGTACGCATCGGCCGATCGTAGATGCGGTGTGTGGCTACGCGCAGGTTGCCGTCGGAAACGTCGTCTCGAGATTCGTTCCTGATCAATCATCGCTGGCAGGGTTCGTGCGACGACGACGGATCAGGACGAGCACGATGAGCGCCAACCCGATGCAATCGCCGCGTAGTCCACTTGCGCTGCAACACCCGCCGTCCCCGCTGACGCCTTCGATCAGCATCCGGCGGCTACGGGCAGGTTGCAGACGGACACGCGTCGCGCTGCGCGGAGCAGCTCGCGTCGACGCACGAGGTGCACGCAGGGTCGTCGAACTTGAAATCGATGAGGATGCCGTCGGGCGCGAACGTTCCGCACTCGTCCTTGCACATGTTCGAGCGGCAGATGTCGAGTGCCGTGTACGCGTTGGCACCGGCCTGACAGCCCGCGACCAGGCAGAGCTCGAACTGCTGGTACGGCGTCGGCGTCTGGTCGCGATTGCCGTAGTCGATCGCTTCGTCACACGCCGCGATCTGTGAGCACGAATTCGAGCCGGTGAACTGGACGCCCGAGCCGAACGTGAACTCGTCGCTGAGCGGCATGCGGTCGCCGTAGCGGTAGTAGATGCCGCCGGTCACGCACATCTCGTCGTGCCTCGCGGAGAACCCGTCGAATACGTAGTCGCTCGATGTGTTGTTGAACTCGCACGTGTAATCGAGCGCGTCCCCTGGTTGGAATGCAATCGGCGGGTCGAAGTAGACCGTGTCGTTCTCCCAACCTGTCACGCTAAACAGGGGGTCGCTTCCATTCGCCGTCACGCGCGACGCTTGCATCGCGACGCCACGGCTGTGCATGTGCGGCACGAGCATCATCAAGTTGAAGTCGGTTGGATAGCTGCGCTTCTGGCGTGCGGTTGCACGCGACATCGGTGGGATCGCGATCAGGTTGTGAAACAGGAACAGCATGCCGGCCTCGCCGATGACGTCGCCCTTCGCGCGCCACACGTTGAACGCAGCCGTTGCATCGACCGCCTCGTCGCCTGCGTTGAAGATGTGATACTCGAGCTGCAGCGAGAGACCGCCGCGCGTCGAAAACACGATTCCCTCGGGAAGTGCCAGCTCGCCGCCTGGACCCTGCGCACCGTAGAGAATTCCGGTGCGGTGCATCTGGTTCTCGGGACTCTCGTCGCACGCGAACAGAAGATCGTCCGTGACCTGCGCGGCCGCGATGTCGAGTGGATAGACCAGGATGTGATGCGAGACGTTTGTCATCGCGTGCTCGAAGCGGCCGATGTCGTATGTGCCTTCGGGCATCGCGAAGTTCTTGCAGACAGTGAGCTCCTCGCCGGGCTCGACGCGCGTCGTGAGCGAGAGCTGCATGCCCTCACTCGACGGCGGCGGCTTCAATAACCCCGTGTACGCGTCATCGCCGCAACCCACCAGCATCATCAGAACCCACCATCGAGCTCGCATCGAGCCATCCTAACGCAGCCTTGGCAAAGACCGCAGCGTAATCGCCTTATCCAAACCCTGCCCTTACCTACCGCAGTTCACCACGTGCGGGGACGCATCACCGCACCGGCTCGTCGCGTCTTCTCGTTGATGGGACCGCAAGCCGCGAACATCCTCGGGGGCACGATCGTCATCGTGCTTGGCGCATGCACGGCGCTTCCGCCGCCTCCGCTCGTGCCGTTCCACGCGACCACCGAGCCTGATGAACGAGGCGTGACCAGCGCCATGCTGATCGTCGGCGGTGCCGGGACCCCGCTTGACTTCGGCCTCGGCGCGGCCGTGCGGATCGAGCACCAGGCAACGGATCGCACCGCAGTCGGGTTCGACCTCGTGTTCGGACGCACGCTCGACCCTTCCGAGCTCGATCCCAAAACACTCGTCGGCGTGCGGGGGTTTGCTCGAACGAACCCGACCGCGCGCGACTGGTTCACGGTGACGTACGGCGTCGGCCTCTCATATTTGGACTCGGGCAATCTGACCGCATCGGTGCACGCGGGCGGCGTCGTCGCGGCGACCAACGAGACGTTCGTCCCCTACGCCACGCTCGGAGTTGCACCGGTGTTCGTGTTGAAAGAGGGGCGAGCGTACGCGCGGAACGACGTCGGCGCGTGCATCGCGTGCAGCGCGAAGGACGAGGAGACACGCCCGCCGCCGGAGGCACCTCGGTCCGAGCTGTTCCTCTACGGCGGTATCGGATTCGTCGCGTTCGTCGGCGGCGACAACCGTCTATCGCTCGATCTCGGGCTCGCGATGGCGATGCGAAAGTACGACGCGTCGGTGATGTCGGTATCGATCGCCGACGCGCAACGCTGAGCGGCATGTTGATCCGCAACGAAATGGACTCCCATGCGAACCTCACTCCTCCTGGTCATCGTCGCCGCCGGTTGCGGTACTCACCGCCCGCCCGAGCCGTTGTCGTCCGTCGCGAACCGGGGCTCGGAGACACCGCTAGTGGCATTGACCCGTTATCAATCGGTCGAGTCGTACTGCACGAGCCTGCGCACGCTTCCGCCGGCGAGCAGCGACGCCGACGCCGAGCCGCTGCAACCGGGGTGCACGAGTTTCCCGGCGTGGGGGACCAAGGCCAATCCCACCACACGCCACCGGCTCGACGGCACGTTCGCCGAGGCGCGCGTGATTACCATCATCACTCGACGAGGCGACTACGGCTGTGCGCTCGCCTTGCGGGATCGTCGAGGTTGGTCAATCGGGGAGTCGGCGATCGACACGTGCAATCTCACTCCAGACCCGAGCGGGGATGCTGCAGACGGAAATGACTCGAACGGCGGCTGGATGAGGCAGCACGGCGAATACCTGGCGATCATGTCTGTGCACCGGGACACCCAGTGCGGTGGTTGTGATGATTCGATCGATGTCCGGATCGAGAAGTTGACGCTGTGCAAGGCCGACGATGCCGGCGAGGCGCGATGCACCGCTCCGATCGAGATCATCCATTACGGGGCGGATATTCGGTTTCGGACGTGGAATCTGACAGGCAATGTGCTCGAGCTGTCGCCTTGGTGGAACGGCCACGAGGAAGAC
>DATDCH010000313.1:0-14667 GCA_036524455.1 Kofleriaceae bacterium
AGCGTTGGCGGCATCATCGCCGCTCAGCTCGCGAGTCGGGACGACGTCGCCGGCGTGATCGTCTACGGCACGCCCGTGATGCGCTGGCTCGACTGCCTGGTCGACAGCACCGAGCGTCAGCTCGCACTGCGCGGCGCACCCGCCGAAGTGATCGCCGAGCATGCGGCGGCGATGCGAGCGCTCGCGCAGACCGGCGATCTCAACGGGCGCTCGGCCGCGTATCACGATCAGCTGCACGCGCTCGATCTCGAAGCGGCGTGGCGCGCAGTCGCCGCACCGGTGCTCGTGCTGCGCGGAGAGCACGACTGGGTCGTGCGCGCCGACGATCAAGCGCGGATCGCGGAGCTCGCGCCCGGTACGACGACGATCGTCGATCTGCCGAACCTCGATCATCTGTTCGGCGCGCACGACGATCGAGATGCGAGCTTGCGCGACTACGGCGCCGGTCGCGCCGATCCGGCACTCGCTTCTGCGACTATCGAGTGGCTCGATCAGCTACGATCGCCGCCATGACCTTGCGCGCATGCTCGCAGTGTCGGCGTCACTTCGCGGCGGAGCCCGCGTGTCCGTTCTGCGGCGCCGCGGCACCACCACCGGCTGCGCGCTCGCTCGTCGCCGGTCACATCTCGCGCGCGGCCGTGTTCGCCGGCCTCGCCGGTTGCTACACCAGCAATCCGCCACCGCAGCAGCACGGGCCGCCGCCACCGCCACCGCCCGTCGAGCAGCAGCAGACGCAGCAACAGTTCGCGACGCCGCCGGGCGATCCGCCACCCGCCGATCCACCGCCCGCGGCGGGAACAGGTCGCATCCAGGGTTTGATCACCGACAGCCAGACGCGGAGGCCGATAGCGCAGCTGCTCGTGCAGCTGCAATCGACGTCGGCACCCTCACGCGTGCCTGCGAGCAACGCGCAGACGGATCCGAACGGTCGCTACCAGTTCATCGATCTGCCGCCGGGCACCTACGTGGTCACGTCCGGCCAGGGGCGCATGGGTGGGAACCAGCAAACCGTGCAGCTCGCCGACCGCGACGTGAAGGTCGTCGACTTCCAGCTCTCCACGGCGCCGCAAACGCATCTGCCGACGCCGTACGGTGCACCGCCGGTGCGACGCCGCGTCGTCTAGCTATGCGTACAAGCGGACCTGGCTCGCGACCGCGAGGGGCGACGTCGTCGCGAGCATGCGCATGCGCTCGGTCGCGTACTGCGCGACGAGGCCGCGGCTGATCGTCGCCGGCACGTGATCCTCGAGCGCCGCGCGGAGGTAGTCCTCACGCTTGGCGTGATCGAGGACGAGTACGCGGAGCTCGAGCACGCCCGTGTACCACTCGTCGCTCGCGGGTGTGTGCGTCGCGAGGCACTCGGCCGCGACTTGTTGTGCGATGTGCTCTGTCCGCAGCGCGGCGATTTGCAGTCGCAGCGCCGTCGGCGGCCGCACGATCGAGACCAGGCTGGCGAGCACCCGGGACTCGGCGACGAGATGTACGGCGAGCGCAAGCCGGAAGATGTCGAGCAGCCCGCTTTGCTCCCGGGCTGGCGTATTGGGTTCGAGCATTGCCTTCAGAGCGCGATCGAGGTCGTCGTGATCACGTCGTGCCAACGTGCAGAGGTCCACCACGATCTTTCGGGAAGCACGCGAGATACCGCGATGTCGCGGAGTCGTCGTCGCTACCGCGAGTTGCTCTGCTGCGATCTGAATTACCGAATGTCGTCTATCGCCGACGAGGTAGCGCGTGCGTGCGCGCTACGCGCGCGCAGTGACACGTGCTGGCTCGCCTCAGGTGTACAGTGGCGACATGGTCCTACGCCCGTGCGAACACTGCCTTCGCCACGTCTCGTCGATCGAATCGACGTGTCCGTTTTGTCGCGCGCAGCTCGTCGCATCCCCACCGCGCCCTACATTGTCGGCAAGCCGACTCGGCCGCGCTGCAGTGTTCGCCGGCGCGACCCTCGTCGGTTGTTGGAGCGGCTCGACGAAGCAAACCGACACCGTCGAGCACAAGCAGGTCGAGGTGAAACCCGGACCGGTTCCGCCGGGCACGATTCGCGGCGTGCTCAAGAACGGTGCAAACGGTCAACCGCTCGCGGGTTATCAAGTGACGCTGCAGGCGGAGAATGGCGCGTCGCAGGAAGGCACGACCGATCAACGCGGCGAGTACGAGTTCACGGGACTCGAGCCGGGCAATTACATGATCCGGTATCCAGCGACGCAGCCGCGGCAACGTCCGTCGGAGGTCGCGGTCACGCTGCATCCCGAGCAAGGCGAGCGCGCAGATCTGTCGATCTATTTCCCTGCGCCCGATCGCGGTCCGTGCTGCAAACCGTACGGCGCGCCGCCGGCTCGTCGGAGAATCGTGTGAACGAGCTCGCGCCGTGTCCCGCCTGCAAGCGTCACGTCGCGACGCACGAGCTCGACTGTCCTTTCTGCCGGCGCGCGGTCGCGCTGCGTGCGCAGCATGTCGTCTTGACCGGGCGCGTGTCGCGTGCGGCGATGTTCGCAGCGGCGCTGCTCGGCACGGGCTGCTGGACGGAGAGCAAGCCGCCATCGGGTCCGCCGCTGCGCGAACGTCTCGACAAGCTGCCTGCCGGCACGATCCGCGGTGTCGTGCGTGACCAGGACGGCGCGCCGCGCGCCGGATACACGATCAGCGTGCAGCTCCCCGACGGCAGCGTGCGCGAGACCCGAAGCGACGCGCGCGGCGAGTATTCGCTCGCCAACCTGCCCCCCGGTACCTACGAGGTGCAGTACTTCAACTCCCCGCGACCGCGCTACGGCGTGCGGGTCACGCTCGACGATCGCACCGGCGCGACGGCAGAGCTGGTCGTGTATCGGATCGAACACATCCAACCGGCGACGCCGTACGGTGCGCCGCCCGCACGCAGGAGGATCGTATGAGCAAGCTCGCGCCGTGTCCTGGATGCAAGCGTCACGTCGCGACGCGCGAGACCGCGTGTCCGTTTTGCGCGCGCGCATTGGCGCCGCGTCGCGCGCAGCACATCGTGCTGATCGGTCGCGTGTCGCGTGCGGCGGTGTTCAGCGCCGCGCTCGCCGCGTGCACGGAAGAGAAACCGAAGCCGGCGCCGGTGCCGCCCGCGCAGGGCAGCGATGATCTCGAGAAGCTGCTCGATCACCAGCCGCGGCCGGTCGAGCCAGCGGCGGCGCCGAGCGATGCCGCGATCAGCGATGCTGCACTCGCCGAATCGGATGCCGCGATCGTCGTCGATGCCGGTGTGCGTCCCGACGCGGGAGTCGTGAAGAAGAAGAAGAAGAAACAAACTCCCGAGGAAGTGATCCAGAAGCCCGATTTCGATCACCACAAGGCAATGCCGTACGGTGCGCCGCCCGCGCGCCGCCGGATCGTGTAGCCTTGTTGGCATGACGGAACTGAGGCCGTGCGTCGGGTGTCATCGTCATGTCTCGGTCGCTGAGCGGGCGTGCCCGTTCTGCAGCGCGGAGCTCGCGCCGGGCTCGCCGCGCAGCGCATTGCTCGGACGTGCCTCGCGCGCGGCCGTGTTTGCCGGTGCCGCGCTCGCGGCCGCGGGCTGCGGCGGCAAGAAGGCGAAGAGCGACACGACGAACCAGAACCAGACGGCGACCGCCGATGCGGGCGTCGAGGAGCCGCCTCTTCCGCCAGACGACAAGAACAACATCCCGATGCCGTACGGTGCCCCGCCCGCGCGTCGCCGGGTCGTCTAAGCGTCTTCGACGATCAGCTCGAACTTGCCCTGATCGAACGGCAGGCCCGGTGCGCGTTCGATTTGCACGAGCCGCTCGCGCTTGCCCATGCGCTGCATCTCGAGCGCGCGGTGATGGCACATCGGGTTATTGCCAGGCTTGCCGAGCAGCGCCTCTGACGTCCACGTGCAGCCGGCTTTGCAGACGTCGGCGTAGTAGCAGCTCTTGCAATAGCCCCACAACGACTCGACGCCGCGCCCACGGTTGAACCGCATCGGCGCTGCGCGCTCCCAGATCTCGACGAGCCGCGCATCGCGCACGTTGCCGCTGCCCCAGGTCGCGGTCGCCATCGATGGACAACCTTTGATCGTGCCGTCGGCTTCGATGCCGATGCCCCACACGCCCGCGCCACAACCGACGTGATGGCCGCGCGGCAGCGTGCCGCGCAACGTCGATTCGAGCGGACCGAAGTAGCCCACGTTGTTGCCCGGCCACAGCAGCACGTCGGCCTGCTTGCAGCGCGCAGCGATCGGCTCGAGCTTCTCGAACAGCTCGAGTAGATCGTACGGCTGCAGGATCCACTCGGGGCGGTCGGCGGCGCGACCCATCGCGACGGTGAGCTGGATCTGCCAGCTATGCACGCCGTGCGCGATGATCAGCTCGAGCACGTCGGCGAGCTCGGGCATCGACAGCTTGTTGATCTGCGTGTTCGCCGAGATCGCGACGCCGGCGTCGTTCAGGTTCTTCATCGCGGCGAGCGCGGCCGCGAACGAACCCTGCACGCCGCGCTGCAGATCATGTGTCGCTTCCATGCCGTCGATCGAGACGCTCGCGCTGAGTAGACCCGCTTGCTGCGCGGCACGCGCGCGCTCGGCGGTCATGCCGCGCCCGCCGGTCGTGATCAGCGGCTCCATGCCGCGCTCGGCGATGCGCGCGATGATCTCGCACCAGTCGTCGCGCAAGTACGACTCGCCGCCGATCAGCACCACTTCGATCACGCCGAGCTCGGCGAGCTGATCGACGAGATCGAGGGCCTCGGTCGTCGTCAGCTCGTCGGGGCGCGCGCGGCCCGAACGCGAGCCGCAGTGGCCGCACGCCAAATCGCACGCGAGCGTGATTTCCCAGACCGCGAGGATCGGGCGCGCTGCTTTGTCGATCTCCCGGACCTGATCGGCAAGCGGTAAATTGCGCCGCGCCGGCGGTGCCTTGGGTGCGATCGGCAGCTTCTTCACGCCGTCATTCGTACCACCTTGTTGCTATCCGCAACGCGCGCCTCGGTCGAGGGCGTCGTTGTGATCCATAACATGTTGATCCGCGGGTGCTTCGTGGGGCACGAATCGTGCTCCCCATGCCCGCCGTGTTGCGCGCTCTCGCCGGAGCCCTTCTCGTCACCGCCGCTTGTACCGGCGCTTCGGGCGTCGAGCATCCGTCGGCTCGTCCCCACAAGAGCAACGCCGACGTCGACTGGCGCGACCAGGTCATCTATCAGATCGTCGTCGATCGATTCGCGAACGGCGATCCGAACAACGACTTCAACGTCGAGCCGAGCGTGCCGGGTAAATTCCACGGCGGCGACTGGCAGGGCATCATCGACCAGCTCGATTACCTCCAGGGGCTCGGCGTCACGACGCTGTGGATCTCACCGGTCGTCAAGAACGTCGAGGAGGATGCTGGGTTTCACAGCTACCACGGCTACTGGACGCAGGACTTCTTGCGCCCGAACGCTCACTTCGGCGACCTGACGAAGCTGCGCGAGCTGATCGACACCGCGCACGACAAGAACATGCTCGTCATCCTCGACGTGGTGACGAACCACATGGGGCAGCTGTTCTATTACGACATCAACGGCAACGGTCAGCCCGACGACGGCCTGTTCGGCGGCGGCTACTCGCACTCGTGCTTGCAGATCTGCTCCCAGAGTCCGACCGCGTGCAGCGCCGACGAGCTGGAGTACTGCACGAACGGCAAGGACTACCTCGAGCGCATCATCGAGTGGGATCCCGAGTACGACCCGCGCGGCGTGCAGGGCTGGACGTCACTGGGGTTCTCCGGGCCTGCCGACGTGCGCTTCACCGATTGGCCGGCGTCGAACCGCACGCCACCGCCGCGTCCGCCCGAGTGGTTCGACTGGCCCGCCGACAAAGCGTGGTTCGACGATCCGAGCTGGTACAACCGGCGCGGCCGCGTCTACGTGTGGTGGCACGAGCAGGATTACTCGGCCGACTTCGTGCGCGACCAAGAGACCAAGGGCGACTTCCCGGGCGGCCTCAAGGATCTCAACACCGACAATCCCGACACGAAGGAAGCGCTGATCCGCGCGTTCGAGTACTGGATCGATGTCGCCGACTTCGACGGCTTCCGCATCGACACGGTCAAGCACATCGATCGCCCCGACGCTGCGCGCAACGTGCGCGGGTTCTGGGGCGAGTTCGCCGATCGCATGCGCAAGAAGGCCGCCGATCTCGACAAGCAGAATTTCTTTTTGTTCGGCGAGGCGTTCGACGGCAAGGACGATCTGATCGGCAGCTACACGTGGGGCGGCACCGACGCGCAGGGCAAGTTCGGCCGGCTCGACTCGGTGTTCTACTTCTCGCAGAAGTACCGCGGCATCAATGCGGTGTTCGCCGAGGGGCAGCCCACGAAGAACCTCGAGTGCCTCTACAACGCGCGCGTCGGTCGCAACGGTACCGACGCATGGTGCATGACGAACGGCTATCCGCAGGGTCCGGACTTCCAGACCACGCCGCACGCGTCGTCGGTCGAAGGCGGCATCGGTCTCGCGCCGACGCAGGTGCTGGTCAACTTCCTCGACAACCACGACCTGCCGCGCTTCATGTTCGAGAAGAGCGACTGGGCGATCCAGCGCGTCGCGCTCATGTATCTAATGACGTGGGACGGCATCCCGTGCGTGTATTACGGCACCGAGCAGGGCTTCGCCGGCGGTGTCGATCCGAAGAACCGCGAGGACATGTTCCGCGGCAATCCCGCGCTCGGCTACGCGCCGTGGGCGACGGACCACGAGCACTTCGCGCTCGTCAAAGATCTGATCGCGATGCGTAAGGACAACGTCGCGCTTCGCCGCGGCACGGTCACGCCGATCTGGTCGACGACGGTGGCGACCGGCAACGATGCGGGCATGTTCGCGTTCGAGCGCATCGCGGCGAACGAGCAGACCGCATTGATCGTGCTCAACGCGAGCGGGCAGAGCAGTCAGAGCTGCGCGACGGCGAATACGAACTGTTTGAGGACGACATTGCCGGCGGGCTCGGTGCTCACCGATGTGATGCCCGGCACCGACGGCGCGACGTTCACGGTGAAGGCCGATGGCACCGTCGCGGTGACCGTGCCGGCGCGCTCCGGGCGCGTGCTCGTCAAGAAGTGACAGTCACCGCTTGATGCATGCTTCGGCGGCGAGCCCACGCACCGCCCAGCGAATTGCGCGATCGTTCACGGTGCACGCATGCCGCAACCAACTGCAAAGCGGTAGCATCGCATCGCAGTGGCCGACGTCAGTGCGTCACCGATCTCTCGTTTGGTCGGCGCGCGCTCGCTGAATACGTTTGGCCGCGCCGTGCTTTCGACGACGGTGCTGTGGGAGCTCTACGACCGTACGAGCAGCACGCTCATGCTCGCTGCGGTGGGTCTCGTCCAGGTGATTCCCGTAGTGCTGCTGTTCGTGCCGGTCGGCACGCTCGTCGATCGCAGCGATCGCCGCACGCTGACCACCGCCGCCGCCGCGCTCGCCGGTGTGATCGGGCTCGCGCTCGCCGTCGCCTCGGCGCTTGCAGCACCGGTCGCGATCTATCTCGCGCTGCTACTCGGTTACGGCTGCATTACCGCGGTGCACGCACCGGCGAGCGTGTCGCTGATCCCGATGATCATTCCGCGCGATCAGCTGGTGCGGGTCAATCGGATCAGCGCGAGTCTACAAGAGCTCGCGGCGATCACTGGCCCCGCGCTCGCCGGCTTCGCGCTCGCGGTATTCGTACCCGCCGCAGTCTACGCTGCGATCGCGATCACCGGGCTCGCGTCGGCCGCGCTGTATCGCTCGCTGCCGAAGCCGCGCGCGGTCGAGCCGGGTGCAGGTGCGGCGCGCCGCGACTGGCGCGTTGGCCTGCGATTTATCTTTCGCTCGCCACTGTTGTTGTCGGCGCTCACGCTCGACATGTTCGCGGTGCTGTTCGCCGGCGTGACCGCGCTGTTGCCGGCGATCGCGGCAGACGTGCTGCACGTCGGACCGATCGGCTTCGGCGTGCTGCGCGCGTCGCAGTCCGCCGGCGCGGTCACGATGGCGATCCTCGGCGGCAGGTTGCCCGCGTGGCAACGCCCCGGCCGCGTGCTGTTGATCGTCGTCGCGCTGTTCGGCGCATGCACGATCGGCTTCGGGCTGTCGACGTCGTTCCCACTGTCGGTTGTGTTGCTGTTCCTGTGCGGCGCGCTCGACAACATCAGCGTCGTCATTCGGCTCACGCTCGAGCAGATGGTCGTGCCCGACGAGATTCGCGGCCGGGTCTCGGCAGTCCACTTCGTGTTCATCGGCATGTCGAACGAGCTTGGCATTGCCGAGTCGGGTGCCGCCGCGTGGTTGCTCGGCACGGTGCCGGCGATCGTCGCGGGAGGTGCGCTCGCGATCCTCGTCGTCGGTGTGGTCGCGGTCAAATGGCGCGAGCTCGCGGCGATGCCACCACTCGCCGAGCTCGAGCCGCTCGAGATGCGTTAGCCGCCGATCGCGTCGCGGCCGCGCTGCGCCAGCTTGTAGATGCCGTCCTTGCGCTCCATGTAGCCGCCCATGATCCACTCGCGGCGGATCGTGCAGAAATCGGGATGCACGGCTTCGATGAACCGGTTGAGCTCGGGCTCGCGATACTCGCGACGCCGCGGCAAGCGACGCAGGACTTCCTCGAGCACGATGTCCTTCTTGCGGCGTTGCACCGGGATCGAGACGAGACGCGGACCGTCGAAGAACGCGCGTAGCACGTCGCGTATATCGTCATCGACCGGGCTCGTGGTGGCGAGCTCGCGCACGCGCTTCGGCGACGACACGGCCTTGACCGCGTCCTGCAGCGTCGACAGGTCGAGCTGATAGAACGAGTACGGCGGCTGCCGCGTCTCGGTGACGAGACCGGCCTCGGTGAGCACGCGGAGGTGATGTGAAACCGTAGCGGGCGACACGCCGACCTCGGCCGCGAGGTCCTGACCACAGCGCGCGCGGTCCACCATCGCCGCGAGCATGCGCAGCCGGGTTGGATCGGCGAGGCCCTTGAACAGCCGGACGAGTGCCGGCATTGGCTCGGTATCGGTCGACATCCGGATAAGATGTCCGTCGATTCGATGGTTGTCAAATCGATTGTCATGAGACTGCCTAAGTATGCGTGACACCGCTTCGCCCTCGCCGTCGTCGTTTATCCACGCCGACTTAGGGCGCAGACGATTCGGCTGGAAGTCGATGCGACGCAGCGGTATCTACCCGGCGCGTTCGTGCAGTGCGTTGATGAAAACACCCTCGTGGCCTATTCGGGGCACGTGCTGGAGAGTGCCCCGCGGGTCGCCGTCGAGGAGCATCTCGCGACGTGCTCGGCGTGCCGCGACTTGTTGTTCGCGCTGGCGACGAATTCGGGCGAAGCGCGGCGCGAGGCCACTGCGTCTCCGACCAAGCTGGGCCGCTACGATGTTGGCGAGCCGATCGGGTCGGGATCGATGGGCACGGTCTTCTCCGGCTTCGATCCGGACCTCAAGCGGCCCGTCGCGCTCAAGGTGCTGAACACCGATCCGAACGCCGCGGCGCAGGCGCGCCTGTTCCACGAGGCGCAGGCCCTCGCGCAGCTCTCGCATCCGAACGTCGTCGCGGTTTACGACGTCGGGCGCTCCGATCACGAGGTGTTCATCGCGATGGAGCTCCTGGTCGGGCGCGATCTCGAGCGCTGGCTCGCGGAGACGCCGCGCAAGTGGAAGCCCGTCGTCGATCTGTTCCTCGACGTCGCGCGAGGCCTGGCGGCGGCGCATGCGGCCGGCATCGTTCACCGCGACCTCAAGCCGCGCAACATCTTCGTCGAGACCACCGGCCGCGTATGCGTGACGGACTTTGGGCTCGCGCGCGTCCAGGCGGATGCGCTGGTGGGAGACGTTCGCGCCGCTGGCACCGGATCTGTACGCTCGCTCGGAACCGCGGAGCTCGTCGGAACACCGGCGTACATGTCTCCCGAGCAGATCGACGGCAAGCCCGCGACCGAGCGCAGCGATCAGTACAGCTTCTGCGTCGCGCTGCACGAGGCGCTCACCGGCCAGCGCCCATTCGTCGGCAACACGCTCGCCGAGCTCCGCGCCGCGATGCGGACCGGATTCGTGATGCGCACGTCGCGTGCCGCGCCCACCTGGTTAGGGCGTGTGCTCGCGCGCGGCCTCGCCGAAGACGCGGAGCAGCGTTACGCGTCGATCGATCAGCTGATTCTCTCACTGCGCAGCGGGCGCACGCGTGGTCGACGTCGCATCGCCCTCGGTGGGGCCGCGGCGGTCGCGTGTGCGTTCGCGATCACCGGCGCAGTGGCGGCGCAGAGGATCACGGCCGTCGAGCCATGCACCGGTGCGGAACGGCACGTCGCGTCGGTGTGGACCGAGCAACGCGCGACACGTGCGCGCGAGGCATTCACGGCGAGCGGGCTCCCGTACGCCGCAGACTCGTGGCGATCCGTCGACGCCGCGATCAAGCAGTATTCCCAGCGCTGGATCGCGGGTTGGCGTGACGCATGTGTTGCTACCTCGGTGCGCAAAGAGCAGTCCGCGGAGCTGCTCGACAAGCGGATGGTGTGCCTGGAGCGCAAGCGCGCCGAGGTCGACGCGTTCGCGGTCCTGCTCGGCGGAGCCGATCGTGCGCTGATCGCCGAGGCTCCCGCTGCGATCGCGCGGCTGTCAGCGCCGGAGTCGTGCGGCGATCGCTCGCTGCTCGTGGATGCACCGGCGCCGCCGGCGGGCTCGAGCCAGCGCGTCGTGGTCACGATGCTCTCGCAGTGGATCGCGCAGGCTCGCGCGTTCTGGGTGGCGGGCCGCTACGCGAAGGGGCTCGAGCACCTCATGCACGTCGAGACCCAGGTTGAATCGGCCGGGCACTTGCCGACGCTCGCGTCGTTCCTCTCGCTCAAAGGTCTGCTCGAAGACGAGACCGGCGCGTTCGATCCGGCCGAGGCGACGTGGCGGCGCAACATCCAGGTCGCCGCCGAAGCGGGCGATCGAATTCTTGTCGCGAGGACGTGGCTCGATCTGATTCGCTTGCTCGGCGTGCGCAAGGGCGACTCGGAGAAGGCACTCGCGCTCGTGCCCGCCGCGCAGTCCGCAGTCACGCTCAGTCGCGATCCCGAGCTCGCGGTTCGCTTTCACGCGTACCTCGGCACGATTCACCGCAACGCCGATCAGCTGCCGGAGGCCGAAAAGGAGCTGCGGCAAGCACTCGCCGGCTATCAGCGCAAAGCGCGCGGCAAGGACGACCTCGACGTCGCGACCGCGTCGACAAATCTCGGTCTCGCCATCAACGGGCTCGGCAAGCTCGCCGAAGCCGAGAAGCTGCACCGCTCGGCCCTCGCGACGTTCACGACCGTCTACGGTCCGAACCACCCCCGCACCGCCGCCGTGCACAACAACCTCGGCATGGTGCTGCAGGGGATGGAGAAGTACGAGGAGTCGCGCGTGCAGTTCAAGACTGCCGTCGACGTGCTCTCGGCCGCGCTGGGTCCCGAGCACCAAAGCCTTGCCGGCTTGCTGTCGAACCTCGCGCTTGCCGAAGGCGGCGTTGGTCGTCGCGAGGACGCGGTCAAGACCCATCGTCGCGCAGTCGCGATCCTCGAGCGCAAGCTGCCTCCGGGCGATCCAAAGATCGCGACGGCACGCGGCAACCTCGCGCTCGAGCTCGCGGGCCTCGGCCAGAACGAAGAGGCAAGGCGACTACTCGAGAGCGCGGTCGCGGATACCGAAGCGAGGTTCGGCCCGAAGGATCGCAGAACGGCGCTCCACCTCAGCATGCTCGCCGACGTGCTCGTCGAGCTGGATGCGTGCAACCAGGCGCGCGGCATGTACCGCCGGGTGATCGCAATCCACGAGAGCTTCAAGCCGGTCGACGAGCACATGCTGGCGCTCGCGCTCGACGGCGCAGCGCGCTGCGCGTCGACAGATGCGGAGCGAATCCCGGTGCTCGAGCGAGCGCTGGCCATCCGCCTCGCGATCGAGGAGCAGCCGGAAGGACTTGCGGGAACCCAGCTCGCGCTCGCGCGTGCGCTGCGCAAGAAGGAGCTGGCGAGGGCTCGCAAGCTCGCAGCGGATGCGCGTGCGGGCTATGTCGCGGCGGGAGACCGCGGCAAGGAGAAGGTCGCTGCGATCGACGCCGAGTTCGGCGGACCGGACCGCGGGCGCTAGGCCGCTTTCACATCGAAGCGATCGTCGATGGGCTCGGCGGTTTCGCCGCCCCAGATTGAACCACCAAGTCGCCAGCAGACGCCAAGATCGGATCTCCAAGGACTTGGACGCTCCGCTGACGGTTAGAACCGCCAGCGAGCGGTCGCAGCGGCACCGCCGCCGGTGGGTGCCATCTCGAGTGCGGGCATCACGCGCTTGGGCCGGTTGATGATCGCCCACACGACGCCGCCGACCGTGATCGCGCCGCCGACTGCGAGCATCGAGATCCCGATCGTGCCTTTGAGGTTCGCGCTGTCGCGCTGGTCGGCGAGCTGGCGCTCGGTCGGGTTGGTGTCGAGGGTTTCAGCGCAGCCGGTCGGGCACAGCGTCGCGAAGTCGGCATGGAAACGATCCATCTGGCTGCGGCCCGCGAACCAGAAGCCCAGGCCGCCGAGCGTGATCGCGGCGCCCGCACCGGCAACCGTCCATGGCAGCCAGCGCGGCGACGGATACTCGAGCTTGACCACGGATTCGATCGGCAGCAGCACGAGCTTCTCGTTCGCAGTCGCACCGCCGGCGACGATCACGCGCCGCGACAGCGTCATGTAACCCGCGCTCTCGCCGACGATCACGTGCTCGCCGGCGAGTACGCGCTGCGATTGCTTGCCGGGGCAGCTGAACCACGGCCGGCCGTCGAGCAGCACCGCGACATTTGCTGCTTCGCACGACGCCTCGACGGTACCGACGCGCCCCGCTACCAGCTTCTGATAATCGAGCGCTTGCTGATACTGCTCGGGCGTCGGGAACGGCGCCTTGTCGAAGCGCAGCGCTTTGTCGAGCGCTTCGGCCGCGTCGAGGATGCGGTCGAGGCGGACGAGCGTGACCGCCATGTTGAATTCGATCAGCGGGTGATCCCAGAGCGCGATCGCGGCTTTGTATTTCTCGAGCGCGGGCGCATGCGCCTGTTGTGCGAACAGTTGATTCGCTTCGGCGAACAGCGCGTTCGCTTGCGTTTGGTTGTCCTTCGACACGCCTTGTGCCCACGGCACGTCGGCGATCGCAACACCGTGCGCGGCGAGGACCATCGCTACGACCAGCCATCGCTTCACTTGGCACCTCCGGTCAGGTCGACGTCGATAATGTCCTTCTTGCGCTTCTTGAGCTGCTCGAGCTCGTCGCGCTTCTCCTTGAGGAGTCGGTCGGTCTGCGCCTTGGCCGCCTGCGCTTCCTCGTTCGCCTTGCGCGCCTTTGCTTCCTCCGCCTGCGCCTTCTTCTTCGCCTCTTCGGCCTCGCGGACCTGTTTCTGCAACAGCTCGTTCGCAGACTCGAGCTCCTTGCGCGACAGCTTCTCGGTCTCGGTGAGCTTGTGCTGGATGTCGTCGGTTTTCTTCTCGGCGGTCTCGCGCGCCTTCTTCTCCGCTTCGAGCTGCTCGACCTTCTGCTGGAGCTGGCCTTTCGCTTCGACAGCGGCGGCGCGCTCCTGGTTGGCCGCCGCGGCCTCGTCCTGTGCCTTGGTCTCGGCGAGCTTGATCCGAACGAGCGCGACCGAGCCGCCCGCGAGCACGAGCCCGACCGCCGTCGCGATCGATGCGAACGCAAGCACGCGGCGGCTGCGGGTCCGGGCGGCGAGCGTCTTGATCGCGGTCACGAACTCGGCCTCGATCGCCGACAGATCCAGCACGTGGCGTTTCACGTGACCGAGCGCTTCTTGGGCGGTCGCGCCTCGCCACACCAGATCGTTCGGCTTGCCGCGCGCCTGCCATTGCTTTGCCGCCTGGCGCAGCTCGTGCTGGAACGCGCGCATCGCGTGCGAGTCCTCGAGCCAGCGCTTGAGCATCGGCCACTCGGTGATCAGCATCTCGTGCACGATCTCGACGGTCGGGCCCTGATCCGGATCGGTCTGCATGTGGATCAGGCGTGCGCGCACGAGCTGGTCGAGGATGCGTTCGACCTCGCGCTGGTCGCTGGCCAGCGAGAGCAGCTCGCGGTGATCGACGACGGCGCGCGTGCCTTCGGGCGTCACCAGCCGCGTCATGATCGTGCGCAGCAGCAGCTGACTCTGCGGCGGTACCGCCGAGGCGACTTGATCGGCATGGCGTGCGAACGCGCCGCCGACGCCGCCCATCTGGTTGTATGCGGCAACCGTGAGCAGCTTGCGCTGGCGATCGCGTGCCTCCCACAGCCGTGTCGCCGCGAACGACACCAGCGGCAGCGCGCCGCGGCTCGTCGCCGCCTGCATCATGTCCTCGACGATGCCGGTATGTTCGAACGCATAGCCGGCGAGCTCGGCGGGGCGTACGAGCGTCTCGCGCAGGTTGTCGTGATCGGGCGCGGTGAGGAAGAACAGGCCGCGCGACAGCTCGGCGAGGAAGTGCTGATGACCGGCGAGCCGATCGAGGAAGTCGGCGCGCATCGAAAGCACGACGCGGACCGGTGACGTCGGGTCGTCGGCGGCGGCGAGCAGCGCGGCCAAGAACAGCCGGCGCACTTCGTCGCTGTCGCACAGCGTGAACAGCTCCTCGAGCTGATCGACGACGAGCAGCACGCGCTGGTTGCGCTTCGCCGCTGCCTTGCGCAGCGTGGCACCGAACAGCCCGGGAGACTCGACGAGCTG
>DATDCH010000314.1:0-19596 GCA_036524455.1 Kofleriaceae bacterium
AGAAACGCGACACCACGGCCGGCAGCGGCTCGGTCGAGATCGTGCACGAGTCGATGACGACGAGCTGGCCGACGCTGCGCCGCTGGCTCGACGAGGATCAAGAAGACTCCGCCTACCTCGCCGAGATCGCCGCCGCCGCCAAACAGTGGGACGTCAAAGGTCGCCCGGTCGGCCTGCTGTGGCGCGGTGAAGCGATGGAGGAAGCGCGTCGCTGGTACACGGCGCGGCCGCGTCAGCTCGCAGCGCGCGAGCAAGCGTTCGTCGCGGCCGTGATTGCCCACGCGCGGCGCGCGAAACGCCGGCGCAGCATCATGCTCGCGAGCGCGTTCACGATCCTCTCGCTCGTCGCCGTGGGCGCGAGCATCGCGTTCATGCGCGTGCGTGCTGCCGAGCAAGCGGCGAGTGAAGAGGTCGTGCGCACGAACCAAGCGATCGCGCAGCTCGAGGCGGAGGAGACCGCGCGCAAGACCGCCCAAGACGACGCGGCCGCCGCCGAAGAGCGCAAGCGCAAGGCCGAGGCCGGTGAGCGCGAGAAAGCGATGGACCTCGCGCTCAACAAGGAAGAGCTGATCAAGAAGAACGTCGAGCTCGACGCGAAGAACGCGGAGCTCGTCGGCCTTGTCGAGGCGGCGAAGGTTGCGCGCGAGAAGGCCGAAGCTGCGTCGAAGAAAGCGGAGGCGGCGGCCGCCGAGGAGAAGCGGCTCAAGAGCGCACTGCAAGCGAAGCTCGACGAAGAGAAAGCGCGCGTGAAGAAGCTGCAAGACGAGATGAAGAAGATCTCGACGCAGCTCAAGGAGTGATGATGCGACAGCTCCTCGCCTTCATCGTGCTCGCTGGCTGCGGCGGTGAATTCTGCGTCGAGGATCAGGTCGCGATCACACAGGGGTTGTACGGTCTCGTGACGTATCAGACCGACGTCAACCCCGACGAGAATGGGCCGCAGCCGGTCGTGAGCGAGCCGATCGACGTCCTCGATGCCCCGTTCGGCACGGTGATCGCACAAGGCGCATCGAACACGCGTGGCGTCTACGAAGTGTCGCTTGCCATCGGCAGCTACGTCCTCTGCTCCCCTCAGCCGCGCCATTGCGTGGCGTTTTCGATCGCTCATGAAGAGCTGGTGCGCGCGGATCTGCGAAAGGGCTTCGGGGGCGCGAGCTGGGTCGGCGTCGATCGTTCCAACTGCGCGGACTAAGCGCTCGCAGAGAAGATTTCGACGCAGCTCAAAGAGTGATCAGCGCGCGCACCACGCGCCGAACACCCACGTGCGATCGGTGAGCCACCCCGCGTCGCACAACGCATGCAACACACGCAGCTTCGCGATCGGCTCTGCCGTCGCCTGCCGCGCCGGTTGGGTCGCCGCCGCCGGCGTCGCGTCGAGCGTCGGTTCGGGTGCGGTCGCGACGTTAATTCCCATGCCGACCGCCGCGGCCACCGCGAGGCCGGTGGCGATTGCGAGAGCTCGCACGAGTCCGGGCGAGTGGCCTGGCCTCGTGGTGGTGACTTCGCCGGCCGATCCCGACAGGGTGTCGTTTCGCTCGCGATAGCCGATCGGATCCGTCGGATCGCGATCGAAACCGCTGGTGGCGAGCGCGCCGTCGATCGCCGCCGCGAGCGCGGCACCATTCGCGAAGCGCTCGTCGGGACGTTTCGCGAGGCAGCGCGCGATGAGCGCGTCGACGCCAGCCGGAATCCCGGTGTGTCGACTCGACGCGAGCGGTGCGATTTCGTCGAACTGCGAACCCGACACGTCGAACGGTCGTACGCCGGTGACCAGCGTGAACAACACGTAGCCGAGCGCGTAGACGTCCGTGCGTGCGTCGACCTCGGGGCTGCACGGCTCGGCGAGGAGCGCGGCGATTCCGAAGTCGATAACCTTCGGGCGCTCACCTGTCGGCATGTCCGGGTCGCGTGCCATGAAGATGTTCTCGGCCTTGAGCGCGCCATGGACGATGCCGCGTGCGTGCAGCGCGCCGAGCGTGGTCGCCACCTGCCGCACGAGCCTCAGCGCATCGCGAACCGACAGGACACCGGCGCGTCGGAGGCGCCGATCGAGCGACACGCCGTCGATCTGCTCCATGACGATGAACGTGCTGCCGTCGACGTGCGTGCCGATGTCGAAGATCGGCGCGAGACCCGGATCGGCAATCGCGGTTGCGGCACGGGCTTCGTCGAGAGCCCTCGCCAGCAACGGATGACTCGACAGCTCTGGACGGAGGACCTCGACTGCCGCGCGCCGGCCGAGCACCGGGTCGAAGGCGGCATACACCTGGCCTAGACTGCCGGCGCCGAGCGGGCGCTCGATCCAGTAACGCCCGAGCCGCGTGTTCGCGATCGAAACGCTCGGGCGCCGGGAAGACGGTGACGCAGGCACGGTGCCACCTGCTCTTGCAGCGGGTACGCCAAGCCCGACGCCCGCTAAGTCGGGAATCGTGCACTTCGCGCAAGCCCGCTCGTGCACCCGAGTATGCAAATTTGCTGGCTGCGAGGGCCGACTGACCGGCTAGCGCTCCAGCCAGGCAATGCGTCAAGTCTGGGCCACTAGCGCGCCGAACATGCGCAGCCACCGACGGTGTGGCACGTGTCCTTCTCGGAGATGCACGTGTCACCGCACGGCTTGCCGGTCGTGCAGACCTTGCAGCAGCCGTCGCGACGCGAGCTCGCGCAGTCCTGCTCGCAGCTCGCAATCGGTACAAGCAGTGCGAAGGTGACGAGCCAGCGCGCGAGTCGCATGAGGCAATCCTCGCACGATCTGCGGTTGCCGCGTGCGCGCGATCTCAGAGCTCGATGCGGCGAACCGAGAACGGAAGATTCGGCGCTTGCGCAGGTTGCGCGAACAGCCGGCCGAGCTGGCCTTCGGTGACCCACGCCGAGCCACGCGTCACCGCGACGCCGGTCGGCATATCGAGATCGGTCGCGACTGGCTTCGAGGTCGCGGTCGCGCCGCTGACCGTGAGCTTCGATAGCCGGTTCGCACCGCCTTCGATCACGAGCAACGTGTTGTCGCCGAGTGCGCGCATGCCATCGGGTGCGGCCAGCGGCGGCGACACCACGATCTCGGTGACGACGCGATCGAGCGAGACCTCGTACAGCTCGCCGGTATCGAGCTTGTTGATGTAGAGCGCGCCGTCGGTGTAGACGATGCCGTCGAGACCGAACGCGCCCTGCGTGTCGGGGATGAAGCGCGGATCTTCGACGAACGTCTCGAACGCGGTCGCGCCCTTCGTCAGCTTCTGCACGGTGCCACTGAACGAGTCGGTCACGTACAGGTTGCCGCGGTCGTCGAACGCGAGGTCGTTGCAGAAGTACTGCGAGCCGAGCACGTACGTCTGCTTTGGCGCGCCGTCGAGCGTGAAGCTGCGCACTTCGGTCGGGCGCTGGAACATCGTGTCGATCGAGCACGCCCATAGCTCGTCGTCGTGCACGAGCACGCCGGTGAGGCCGGTGACGCCGTGTGCGCCCGCGGCGAGCACGGTGCGCGGTTCGGTCTTGCCGTCGTCGAACGCGACGAGCTGGCCGGTGGTCAGGCTGCCGACGTAGAGCGTGCCGTCCGCGTCGGCGTGCACGTTCTCTGGGTAGTACGCCTGCCCGGGCAGCGCGAGCAGGTCGGGTTGGGGTGGGGCGTCCTCGGCGCAGGCGACGAGCGACGTGGACATGGCGAGTACTGCGAGGAGGTTCGTGGGGTTCGGCATGAGCGCCAACTTGAGGGCGCGGTGGATCTCTCGCAATGCACGCCGCTGAACAGCTATATTGCACGGGATGAAATCACCAGACCTGAACCTCTTGATCGCGCTCGATGCGCTGCTCCAGGAGCAGAACGTGTCTCGCGCGGCGACGAGGGTCGGGCTGTCGACTCCCGCGATGAGCCACGCGCTCGCAAGGCTGCGCAAGCAGCTCGGCGATCCGTTACTCGTGCGCGCGGGGCAGCGCATGGTGATGACGCCGCGGGCGGCGGATCTGCGCGATCGCGTGCATACGCTCGCGGGCGATGCGCTCGGCGTGATGCGTCCCGAGCCGGTGCGCGACATTCGCGCTCTCGAGCGCAGCTTCCGCATCAACGCATCCGACATGATCCTGTGCGTCCTCGGGCCTACATTCGATCGCCTCGTGCGTGAAGCGCCCGGTGTGACGTTTCAGGTGATGCCGCCGCAGTTCGCCGAGCCCACGCTGTTGCGCGACGGCACGATCGATCTCGCGATCGGCGTCTACGACTACGCCCCGTACTCGGACCTGCCGACCGATCTGCGGATCCAGCAGCTGTTCGTCGATCCGTTTACGTGCGTCGTGCGCGCGGATCACCCGACGGTCGGTCGCACGCTCACGATCGCGCAGTACTGCGAGCTCGAGCACGTGCAGATCGCGCCGCGCGGTCAGCCGGGCGGTTACGTCGACGAGCTGCTCGCCGAGCACGGTCACAAACGCCGCATCGCGCGGGCGGTGCCGTACTTCATCGCTGCTCTCGTGCTGGTTGCAGAGACCGACTACATCCTGACGGTGTCGAGCGAGCTGGCGCGCAAGCTCGTCGAGTCTCTCGGTCTCAAGCTCGTGCAGCCGCCACGCTCACTGTTCCTCGAACCAAACCACTTGTCGCAGCTTTGGCATCCTCGCAACGACCGTGATCCCGCGCACCGCTGGTTGCGTGAAACGATGGCGAAAGCAGCGCGAATCTCGACGCGCCAACGGCCGTAACGGTTTTGTGCACCAAATGTACAGACTGGGGCTTTTTGCCCAACGTTAGAATTGGAGCGTGTTGCGCTGGATCTGGGTCGTGCTCGGCATCGGCTGCACGTTCGAACGCGGCGTGGCGGCGACCGGCGACGGTAACGGCAGCGGCTCCGACGGAGGCACGCCCGATGACTCGATGGCGATCGACGACACGATGATGGTGATCCCTCCCGACGGGCAGGAGTGCTGGGCGGTGCCCGGCGTGAGTGCGACGATCTGCTTCAATGATCCGCCGACCGGTGCGGTGACGTTTGCTTCGAACACGAGCATCGACACCGACTCCATGGGCACGGGCGCCATGCAGTGCAAGGCGCTGCGCGCGGGCAGCACGGACCTCTGCGTGATCGCGGGCGACACGATCACGATCAACATGTCGCGCACGGTGACCGCGAGCGGCGACCGGCCGCTGGTGTTCCTCGCGCGATCGACGATCACGATCAACGGCACGCTCGACGTCGCGAGCCATGCCAACGGTGGGAACGGACCGGGCGCGAACATGCCGGGCTGCGATGCGGGCAACGGACCCTCGAGCGGCGAGGGCGGCGGTGGTCAAGGCGGCAGCCTCGGCACGCAGGGTGGTAACGGCGGCAATCAAGATGGCCAGAACAACTCCAGCGGTTCGGCGGGCAATGCGCTGACGGTGGCCACGCTGCGTGGTGGTTGTGCCGGCGCTACCGGCGGCGATTCCGGCGGCACGCGGGGCGATGGCGGTGGCGCGGTGATGTTGATCGCAAACACGATCGCGCTCGGCGCGGACGCGCGAATCAACGCGAGCGGCGAGAGTGGCCGCGGTGCGAGCTCGGGACGCAAGGGCGGCGGCGGCGCGGGCTCGGGCGGCATGATCGTGTTCTCGGCATCGGCGATCGCGGTCGCTTCGGGCGCGCAGATCTGGGCAAACGGCGGTCACGGCGGCGGTGGCAGCGAGAACAACAGCGCCGGCACGAGCGGCACCGATTCGACATCGCCGACCTCGACCGGCGGCGGTGGCAACGGCTCTGGCAACGCCGGTGACGGCGGCAACGCATATCCCGACAGCGATCCCGACGCATCCAGCGGCAGCGGCGGCGGCGACGGTGGTGGCGGTGGCGGCGGCGGTGCCGGCATCATTCGCAACTATTCGCCGTCTTCGCTCGGTTCCAGTGTCTCGCCGCCGCCAAGCTGAGCGCTGAGCCGCATCGCGTCGAAGATTCTGTCGGCGGCCCGTGTTATGTCGTCATGGTGCACCCCGCGAGCGCTCGTCTGATCGAAACGATTCGCGCGTCGATTATCGGTGACGATCACGCGCTCGAAGGTCCGTACGGCGCGCGCCGCGTCACCTACGCGGACTACACCGCGTCGGGCCGTTCGATCACGTTCATCGAGGAGTTCATCCGCGAACAGGTGATGCCGCTCTACGCAAACACGCACACCGAAACGAGCGGCACGGGCCACCAAACCACGCAGTTCCGCGAAGACGCGCGCGAGATCATCAAGCGCTCGGTCGGCGCCGACGATGACGACTGCGTAATCTTCTGCGGCTCGGGCGCGACAGGTGCGATCAACAAGCTGATCGATATCCTCAACCTGCGCGTGCCGAACGATCTCGACGCGCGCTACAAGCTCACGGAGCGGATTCCCGAGGCGGAGCGGCCGGTCGTGTTCATCGGCCCGTTCGAGCATCACTCCAACGAGCTGCCGTGGCGCGAGTCGATCGCCGACGTCGTCGTCATCCACGAGGACGCCGACGGCCACGTCGATCTCGCACATCTCGAGCAAGAGCTCGTGCGCTATGCGGGTCGCACGCTCAAGATCGGTTCGTTCTCGGCGGCATCGAACGTCACCGGCATTGCGACCGATACGCGCGCGATCTCGACGCTCCTGCACACGCACGGCGCCCTGTCGTTCTGGGACTACGCAGCGGCCGGCCCCTACGTGCAGATCAGCATGCACGAGGACGCTGCACTCGCGTACAAAGACGCGGTCTTCATCTCACCGCACAAGTTCATCGGCGGGCCGCAAACGCCGGGCGTGCTCGTCGTCAAGCGCAAGCTGCTCGTCAACACCGTGCCGGCCAGCCCGGGCGGTGGCACCGTCGCGTACGTCAACAAAGACGGGCATCGCTACGTCACCGATCCGGTGATCCGCGAAGAAGGCGGCACGCCGGCGATCATCGAGTCGATTCGCGCCGGGCTCGTGTTCCAGCTCAAGGAAGCGGTCGGCGCCGATGCGATTCGCGAGCGCGAGGTCGATTTCATCCAGCGAGCGATCGAGTCGTGGTCGACGAATCCAAACGTCGCGATCCTCGGCAACAAGAGCGCGTGGCGGCTCTCGATCGTGTCGTTCGTCGTGCGCCACCGCCAGGCGTACCTGCATCACAACTTCATCGTCGCGCTGCTCAACGATCTGTTCGGCATCCAGTCGCGCGGCGGCTGTGGCTGCGCCGGCCCGTACGGGCATCGCCTGCTCGGCATCGACGTCGAGACGAGCAAGGAGCTCGAGCGCGAGATCGTGCGCGGCTGCGAAGGCATCAAGCCGGGCTGGGTACGCGTCAACTTCAACTACTTCCTGTCCGAGACCCAGTTCCAGTTCTTGCTCGACGCGATTCACTTGGTCGCGAGCGACGGTTGGCGTCTGCTTCCTCATTATCGCTTCGATCCCGACACCGGCGAATGGCGCCATCGCGGCGCCGCGGCGAAGCGCTCGATGAGCCTCGCCGAGGTGTCGTATCGCACCGGCAAGATGGAATACCGCGCGCGCTACTCGACCGAGCCGGAGTGGGCGCTGCCGAACTACATCGAGGAAGCGAAGAAGATCATCACCGCGAGCGCCGAGGAGTTTCGCAACCTCGAGATCCAGGAAGTCGCGCGCACGTCCGACTTCGAAGAGTTGCGCTGGTTCCCGCTACCGAGCGAAGTGCTCGAAGAGCTGCGCGGTCATCCGACCGGGCGCCACGCTTTGCTGATGCGGCCGTAGCCTCGCGCCCCTCAGTACGAGACGAACCGAACGCCGAACAGGAGGTCGAGGTCGTAGCTCGTGTACTCGTACGGGACCTCACCCATGCCTCCCGGTTCGTCATGCGTGGAGATCGGAATCGCCAGCTCGCCGCCGATTTCGACCTTGCCTGCCTTGAACCAAAGGCCGACCCCGAGCTCGAGACCGAGTCCGGTATCGGTGTCGGAGAACTCGACCCCGAACACGTCGCCGCTGGTGTGCGCGATATCCGCGCCGATCGCGCCGCGGCCGGTCACGACCAACGTGTTGCTCACCATGTGATGGAAGATCACGCCGCCCATCAGGCGAAACCGATGCGCCGAAACGTCGACGCCGAAAGAGCCGTCGGCGTCCGTGTCGTACGGCGTCCAGTCCGCCGAGATGTAGCCGCCGATCTCGTTCGGGAACGCGCCGACCCGGAGCGCGACCTTCGGGCTCGACTCGACGTTTTGTTCCCAATCGTTGTCGCCAAGCGGCGTCGTGAGGCCGCCGGCGACCTCGACGAAGCTATCCGCGCGGGCGGGAGTGACGGCAGCGCAAACCAAGGCGACGTATACGAAGGCCCTCATGTCCCCTAGGGTCGCTGTCATCCATGGGACTCGCAATGTCACCCGACGGTAGACAACGTTCATGTCCTTATCCCAACGGATCTCAGGAGGATAGGCGTGGCACACGCCATGCTCAAAGGAGCATTACGAAGGAGCATCCCCCATGAAGACCCTCTCTGAAGTCGAGCTCGAACTGGTGACCGGCGGCAAAGTCCCCGACACCGCCATCGCAAGCGGTACCGGCAGCGGCGGCGGCTCGGACAACGACGCCGTCCTTGCAGCTCTCAACAACATCCAGAGCTCGCTCAAAGACATTGGCAAGAACAACAACGGTGGCCTGTTCGGCGGCAACAACGGCCTGTTGTTCATGACGATGGCGCTCGCGATGTCGCGCCGCAACGACACCGTTGTCTACGCCGGCGGTGGCGGTGGTTGCGGTCCCAGCTTCGGCGGGCAAGCGCGCTTCAGCTTCCGCGCACGCTGGTAGCTGGTCGGCCGTCGACGCGCCCGACGTCACGCGCGCCTGATCGCCGAAACGATCAGGCCGTGAAACTGCTCCCCGCTGTTTCGGTAGATCCAGCCGACGTGCGCTCGACATCGCGCGCACGCGGCCACTTGCCAGGTCCATCCCGGGAACCACGAGAACGCACTCTCGGTTGGCCCGAGATGGGAACAACCAGGTGCCGCGTTGAAGCAACCGATGTGGTGCACAAACCCGGCTGGATTGACGAACGTGTGCTCGTGAGCGCCGGCCATCTCGATCCGATGATCGTCGTCGGTAATCCGATGCCCACACGCGACACACACGAGAGCCTTCTCGTCGTTCTCCTCACGGCTATCGACCGGCTTCGGTGACGATCTGCGGTCCCTCTCCCGGTCGAGCAGCACGAACCGAGTGTAGAATGACCGCTCCATGTCGATGGCCGCTGATCGCATCGTGCCGCTGTGTGAGTTGTTGTTGGGCGCCGCTTACGCGGACAAAGAGCTCAAAGACCAAGAGAAGGACGAGGTCCGCTCTCTCCTCGAAGGTCTCGCGGGCGAGCTACCGACCGATGTCGAGCTCAAGATCGTCGCCTTCGATCCTGCCTCCTTCGATCTCAAGGCCTCGGCCGCGCCCTTCAAGGGCGACAGCGAAGACGATCGTAAAAAGCTCCTTTACCTCGTCTCCGCCGTGAACGAAGCCGACGAGGAGATCGACCTCGCCGAAGACCAATACCTGCGCGACCTCGCGGCCGCGCTCGATCTCCCGAAGGCCGCGCTCGAAGGCCTCACCGTCGAGATCGAGACCGAAGAGCTCAAAGAAACCTTCAAGCAGGTGCGCAAGGGCCCGCCGCCCCCGCCCCCGCCGAAGATGAAGTCCGTCGACGTCGACATGGACTAACGCTCTCGCGCCCTTCCGCGATCGAGCTTGACGCACCACCCGGTGCTGCCCAGAATGCCGCACTCAACGCGGAGGTCTGTCGTGTCGCTCCTTGCAACAGACCGCGTCGTCGCCGGGTAGCCGCGTCGACGCGGACATTCAGCTCACCCGATCCGCCGAACCGTTCCGGTGCAGCGCAGCTGCGCCAAGGAGCCACATGCACAACCGCAACCGCAAGGACTTGCAGCTGTGTCGACAGGTGTTCGATGCACTGACCTACGCGCTCGCCGACATCGATGATCCGATCATCGATGAGCTGGTGCTCGCGTCGGTCGTGCCGGCGCCGAGCGCGGCGCGCATGCAGGTGACGCTGGTGCCCTCTCACGACAACGTCGACCCCGATGATGCGCTCGCGCGCGTCCACGATGTCGCCGACGAATTGCGTGAAGAGGTCGCCGCCGAAGTCACCCGCAAGCGCGCACCCGAGCTCGTGTTCCGCATCGGCCGCCGCGACGAGATGCAGCAGTAGCGACTACGCGTCGCCGTCGAGGTACGGAAACTTCGACGGCGGCGCGGTTTTTTCGAGCAGCTTCGAGATGCCGAGCGCGAGCACGATCATGAAGAAGAACTGATCGGCGAGGAACGGCAGGCCGGGATAGTAGTTGCCGCGCACGCTCCAGTAACCGGGCACGAGCCAGAGCGCGAACACGATGATCAGCGAGAACCCGACCGACGCGAGACGCACGCGATCGGTTCGCTTGTCACGCCGGCGGCGATCGATGTCGCGCAACAGCTCGACGTGACGATCGTTGCCGAGATCGAGCATGCCGTCGTAGCCGCAGGCGCCGCAGCGATCGCCGCCGTCTTGGCGGTGAGCGCATTCGGGACAGGCGAGCTTCACGACGCCAGCTTGGCCGTCATCGTGATCGGAGTAGCCGAGAGGGCGCGTGAGATCGGGCAGCCCTTTTTCGCGGTGTCGGCGAGCGTCTGGAATTGTTCTGCGGAGACGTTGGGGACTTGGCCTTCGACCTCGAGGTGGATGTTCGTGATCGTCCAGCCGGGGTCTTGTTTCTCCATGCTGACGGTCGCGACGGTCTTGAGCTCGGTGGGATCGAAGCCGGCGTTCGTGAGCTGGAAGGACAGCGCCATCGTGAAGCAACCTGCGTGCGCGGCCGCGATCAGCTCTTCGGGGTTCGTGCCCGCTTTGCCGTCTTCCGATTGGAAGCGCGCGTTCGCGCTGTAGGGTTGCTCTTTGAGCGCGCCGGAGAGTGTGGTGAGCGTGCCGGTGCCCGTCGGGCCTTTGCCGCGCCAGACGGCGGTGCTGTTTCGCTTGAGTGCCATGGCTGGATCCTCCGCGTGGACGTATACCGCGAGTCGCGCGGGAGTGATCGCGTCAGCGGGTCCAGAGCGCAGCGATGCCGAGGTGGAACAGGCGCGAGTCTTCGGTCATGAAGTTCGGCGTCGGGGTCCAGGCGCCACCGATCTCGGGGAGCAACGCCCATGCGCGGCCGATCTGCCAGCGAAAGCCGATCGCCGAACCGACGTACGGGATGTTGACCGGCTGGGCGCCCGACGAGTAGAGGCGGTGGTAGCCGCCGTCGAGCGAGAGCACGAGCTGATGGCGGCCGAGGTCGGCACCCGCGATCAGCGGCGCCGAGATGTAGACGTCTTCGATGATCGCGCCGCCGGCTTGCGTGACGCGATAGCCAAGGCCGGTACCGACCGCGAACGACCAGCGCCCGGTTTCTGCGAACCGCATTTTGCCCGCGAGCTCGAGGCTGCCGGTCTGTGCCCACTTCGTGGAGAGCAGCGTGCCGTTGAGCTGTGCTTCGAACCGCTCGTCGAGTCCGCGCCGCGCGGCGATCGCGAGCTCGGGCAGCGGTGCCGCGCCGCCCTTGCCACCGCCTTCATCGGCGCCGACGGTGCCGGCACCCGAGATCTGAGCGCCGAACAACCATTCGGTGTGACCGACCGGCGCGAGCCGCGTCGTGCGGTACGTCGAGCCCGCGCCACATGCGGCGAGCGCGAGTGCGAGGGCGAACAGCAGCGCCTTCACTTCAGCGTCTCCGAGAACGTGACGACCGCGCCGCACATTTCCTGATCAGTTCCCCAGTGGAGCGTGCGCGGTTCCTGGAGCACGCCGTCGACGACCTTTTGATTCGCCTCGGTGTTGTCCCAGTGACATTCGACGTAGAGCTTGTCGCCCGGCTCGAGGCGCACCGGCGTTTCGAAGTAGTAGTCCGCCATCCAGTGGAAGTCCCAGCTCGGGATGTTGAGCAAGCACTCGGTCGTGCCGTCTGCGCGCAGGATCGCGACGCGACCGATCGAGCCGAGCTCGTGCATGTGGAGCATCACGTTGTGAATCTCGATCGGTTCGCGATCGGTGAGGATCGTCGGGTCGTAAGCGAACCAGACTTTGGTGTCGGGATCGTTGGCGGGGATTTCCATGCCCTCACCGATGAACCAGACCGGATTGCCGACCGGCGCACCGCGCTCGACGCGCTCGACGGAATCCTCGAGCATGATGTCGATCGACGAGAGATCGGGCGCACTGCCGTGCCCGGTGTCGTAGTGGACGTTGAGCATGATGCGCGTGCGCGCCGGCAGCAGGCGACCCATGCCGTCGGGGAGCAGGCGCGGCAGCACGCCCGGCTGCCAGCCGCCGATGTATTTCGCGCCCGACGCGAGCTCGCTGCCTTCGCCCCAACAGTCCCAACCGGGGCGACCGTCGGCACCATCGCGCGCGGCGAGCTCGGCCGCGTAGTCTGCGTCGACCGCGGAGACGATGATGTGATGGACTTCGCCGCGCACGCCCGGCTTGAAGTCGAACCCGGTGATGTAACGATCGCGCTCGATCGGTGCGTGATCGAGTAAGAAGCAACGCACTTCGTCGGCACCGATCTTCGGAATCGGCGTGAACGGCGCGCGCATCGTCGCGGTGAGATCGACGCGCGGCAGACCCGTGGGCGGCGGCGGCACCGGCATCTGATCGGCGACATCGCCAAGCGGCATGTTGTGCTCGAGCCAGCGCAGCAGCGTGTTGCGCTGTTCGTCGGAGAGCGAGCGATCCCACTGGTAGTGATTGCAGCAATCGGCCGGTTGCCACGGCGGCATGATGCGCTGCTCGATGGTCTGATAAACCGCCTCGCGCACCGGCACGAAGTCCTGGTACGAGGTCAGCGGAAACGGCGCGATGCCGGTGTCGGCATGGCAACCTTGGCACTTCGCGGTGACGAGCGGCTCGATGTCGCGATACCAGGTCGGCGCCGCGACGCCCGACGTGCCGTCGTCGGTGATGGCGCACGTGCCGAATTCCTCGGGCAGCGGGCTGTCTGCGTCGTAGAAACAGGCAGACGCACACACGAGCAGAGCCACCCAAACACGCATGCGAGCGCAGATTGCAGCGCTCGTGCCCGGCTAACCGGGCGAACGCACGTTCAACCTGCTGCAGTTCTCGACGTGAACTCGCGATTACAGCCGTTCGCCGGCGGGCTGGGGCATCGCGTGGCGGCCATGCGTGCCGATCGGATCAACCGTGCTCGCCTGCGGCCCTTCGTTGCCCACTGATTCGGTAAACCGAACCTCATCGCCGACCTCGAGCTGGTCGATGCCACCGAGCACGCTGTTGCGATGGAAGTAGATGCGGCGGCCGTCATCGGGCTCGATCCAACCCCACTCCTTTTCGATGTCGAGGAACGTCACACGGCCGTGCGGGGCGCCATTGCGCTCCGGCCGAACGTCGCCGCGCTTGAGCGTCTTGCGCACGTGATCCTCGAGCTGGCGCTTCGCCGCGTTGAAAGCGTCGCGCAGCGCGACGTACGCGTCCTCGTGCGCTTCGTCGGGCCCCGGATCGTGACTCGCGACGATCTCACCGCCCGGCACCGTGAGACGCACGCGAACGTGATACTGGCGACCGTTGCGGTGATGACGGTGCGGCGTCTCGACCATCACCTCGCAGCGCACGATGCGGTCGTAGATGCGTTCCAGCTTGCTGACCCAATCTCTGATCCGAGCTTCTAAGGCTTCACTCTTGCCGAGCTCTTTGAACGTAATATCGACAGGGATCTGCATACCGAATGAGCGTGCATCGCGCAGGCCACGCTAACGCAGCGGCGAAACGCAGGTTTCGAGGTGCGCAGCCGCAGCATTCGCGTGCGCAGCTGTCACGTACGCATTCGGTGCGGGGAAACTCGCGCGGGAAAAACTCCGATCGTCGAGAGGAGCTTGCGTTCTTCGCGATCGCGCCTTAGGCGACGCGTTCCCATCCGCCTGGCCCGATCGGCGTGCCATCGGGGCCGACGGCCGGTCCCGCTGCAACCACCTGCTGCTGCGGCTGCGGGCGGTTCATCATCATCATCATGATCATCGGCATCATGTCGCCGAACGGGTTGCTGTTCTGGCGGGACGATGCGAGGTCTTTGATCGAGCTCATCAGAGACGTGAGCAGCGCCGTGATGGCCTCCGTCGAGCCTCCGGACGCACCACCCGTGACGGCGGCGAGTTGGGCGTCATCGATCGAGGGGAGCTGGTCGTTGTCGTCGGCCATAGGAGGTCCTTTGGTGGGTTGCGCGAAGCTGATCAAGAGCACGTGATGTGCCACGGCGAATTCGGCCGGGTTCGCGAGCTTGCGCGCGTAGTCGGCGGACTGGAGTCCCAGGTCGTCAACCGCGGGATGCATCTGGCGTAGTCTCCCCATCGTGAACCTGGACGCGTACTTCGAACGCATCGGCTGGCGCGGGCCCCGCGCCGCGACCACCGAGGTACTCGGCGAAATCCTCGACCGGCACATGGTCGCCATCCCGTTCGAGAACCTCGACGTCCTGCTCGGCGACCGGCCGCGCCTGGACCTCGGCAGCCTCGAGCGCAAGCTCGTCGAGAACCGGCGCGGCGGCTACTGCTACGAGCATGCGACGCTGTTCGCGGCCGTGCTCACCGAGCTCGGTTTCGAGGTCCGCACCCATAGCGCGCGCGTCGTGATGGTCGCGCCGCGAGCATCGGCACCGCGCACGCACATGTTCTTGACGATCGCGGCTGCCGGTGGCGACCTCGTCCTCGATCCGGGCTTCGGTGCCTCGGCGCCGCGGCTGCCGGTCCCGCTCGACGGCACACCGGCTGGTGCGCATCGCTTCGTGCGCGACCGTGACGAGTACGCGCTCGAGCAGGACGGCAAGCGGCTCTGGGTGTCGTCGCTGGAGCACGACATCCCGATCGACTTCGAGATGGCGAATCACTTCACCGCGACGCACCCGGCGTCTCACTTCACGCAAGGGATCGCGATGCGGGCGTTCGTCGATGGCGGTCAGGTGCGAATCCGTAACCGCGACGTCACGCTGATCCGCGGTAACGAGACTCAGACGTACCCGCTCGCCGATCGCAAGGAGCTGCGCGCGCTCGTCGCGCAGCACTTCGGCTTCGATCTACCTGCGATCGAGAGCATGCACGTCCCGGCCGTGCCAGAGTGGCGGTAGTGGCGCAGCGCTTCTTCACCGCGGACTACGTGGAGCGCACCGAGCTGCGCGACGGCACAACGGTGCTGTTGCGTTTGATCTGCCCCGAGGACAAGGAGCTGTTGCGCCGCGAGTTCGAGCGCTGGTCGCACGACTCGCGCTACGCGCGGTTTCATGCGCACAAGTCGAAGCTGACCGATGATGAGCTGCGCTATCTGACCGAGATCGATCAGGAGACGCACTTTGCGATCGGCGCGGTGCGCGAAGGCGGCGACGGCAAAGGCGAGCCGGTCGGCCTCGGCATCGCGCGCTTCATTCGATTAGCGGATCAACTCGGCGAGCCGGTCACGGCGGAAGCGGCGATCTCGGTCGCCGACGTCGCGCAGGGCAAAGGCCTCGGTCGCTTGTTGTTCATGCGGCTCGTCGCGGCGGCCTCCGAGCGCGGCATCGAGCGTTTCCGCTGCGAGGTACTCGGCAACAACCAGTCGATGTCGGGACTCATCGAGGCGGTCGCGCCCGAGCACCACACCGAGGTCGAGGCCGGCGTGATGTCGATCGACTTTGCGGTGCCGGCGATGCAGCCTGACGTCGCGCCGAGCGAGGCGCCCGAGGGCGGCATGTACCGGCTGTTCCGCGCGGTCGCGGAAGGTGCCGTGCAGCTCGCACGTCGGCTGGGCGACGTGATCGATAGAACCGCCGAGTCGCCGAAGCCCGACGAGTCGAAGCCCGACGAGTCGAAGCCCGATTAGGCGCGGCGGCTACGCGGCGACGAAGAAGCGGCCCGAATCGACCGACGGCTCGTCGAACAGCGGCTTGCTCGCGCTCGCGGCCTGCGCGACCACCGGTGGTACCGGCAGTTGCTCGCGCTCGAGCAACTCGATCGTACGCGGCGCGCCGATCGCATCGACGAGCACGCTGGGCGGCGCCCAGTTGAAGCCAAAGCCCATGATGCGATCGACATCGCGCGCTTGCGCGACGACCTCGCCGACGCGACCGAGCGAGTAGCTGATGTAGCCGAGCATGACGCGGCGGAGCAGCGACGCGTCCTTGCCGTCGGCGCTGCACAGGATGTCGAACGCCTCGGGGTGGCGGCCCGATTTGATCGCCGCGTTCATGCGTTCGATGAATGCGGGCACCGCCGGCTTGATGTCGGCGAGCGGGCGGTAGTCGCCGGTGACTGCATCGAGTGCGAAGTGAACCGCGTCGGCGCCTTTGCCGTCGACCCGGAAGAACCCGCCCTTGTCGCGCGTCTTGCGGCCGAGGTGACCGCGTTCGATGCCGCGCGCCATGTACTCGGGCAGCACGAATTGCGCGTGCGCTTCGTCGTTCGTATTCGCGTACAGGTTGTCGACGATTGCCTTGTGCACGTCCCAACCGACGAGATCGATCGTCGCGAGCGGCGCGAGTGCGCGGCCCGTGTGAGTGCCGACGAGCTGATCCATGTACGCGACGCCGTGCTCTTCGGCGAGCTGCGCGATCTCGTTGAGCAGCTTGAAGCCGATGCGGTTGCCCGCGAACGCCGGCGTATCGTTGCACTCGACCACGACGCGGCCGAACGTTGCCTCGAGCACCTGGCGCATGAGCTCCACGACGTCGCGGTCGGTTTCCGCGTGCGGAATGATCTCGGTGCCGGTGATCAGCGTCGGCGGGTTGAACAAGTGGACGCCGAGGAAGTTCTTGCGGAAGTCGTCGCTGCAGTCGGCGCACATCTGCGCGATCGACAGGCCCGACGAGACGGTGGCGACGATCGAGCCCGGCGTGCGTACGCGATCGATCAGTGAGAACACCTTACGCTTCGTCTCGAGATCTTCGGCGACCGCTTCGAAAATGAGATCTGCTTCGGCAACGACTTGCGCGAGATCGGAGTCGTACGTGCCGATACTGATCGACTTCGGCGGTACCTTGCCTTTCGCGAGCTGCTCCGCACGCGTGCGGCCTGCCTCGGCCTTCTCGAGCGAGCGAGCCAGAAACACCGTCGGGATACCGGCCGACGCGAATACCGCGCCCGATCCCGATCCCATCGCTCCGTTTGCACCAAGCACGACAATCTTACGGATCGGCCTCATGGTCGAAGATGAGACAGCAAAACGCATACCCGCTCAAAGCCTTTGAAAGGGTAAAGAACGTTCGTGGCTAGAACGTGACACGGAAGCCCACCTGCGCTGAAGCGGGCGCATACCGCGCGGTGGTGCGGCCGAAGTTCGGGTTGCGTCCGATCGGAACTGCGCTCTCGATGCCGTCTCGGTTGATCGACTTGGCCCAGATCAAGTCGTCGTAAGTGCCTCCACTGATCGGGTTTGCGTTCTGTTCGATACCGCCGCCGCCACCCGCAAGCGAATACTGAGGCGCATACGTGTCGTCGACTCTGAACGTGCCTTGGCGGTTGTAGAGGTTGAACACATCGACGTACAGCTCCGCGGCGGTGTCCTTGCTGAGCTTGCGCTTGAAGCCGACGCGGAGATCGACCCCGTGCTCGAACTCGGTGCGGCCGAGCTGGCCGCGCGGCAGTAAGAACGATTCATCCGCGCCATAGAGGTAGTGGCCGGCGAGCACGTTGCGCGGAATTCCGGACAGCGCGCGCACGCGACCACCGACCGTGAGCACGCTGTGCTTGTCGAGCTCGAAGCTGCGATACGCGTCGACCTTCACGTAGTGCGGGCGATCCTGCGGCAGCTTGCCCTTGCGATTGCCGAGCAGCTCGATCAGATCGTATTGCGACGAGATGTTCGGATCGATCTGACCGTTGTCGTAGGAGACGAGGCCGGGATAGTTCCCCATCGCGCGCGAGTGCGTGTACGACGCCGACAGGTAGAGACCCGACGCGAACTTGCGCGACAGGTTGAGCTCGACCGCAAAGTAGTCGCGCACCGGCGTGTCGAAGATGCGAATGCCGCGGAACATCCGCAGCTGATTCTCGAGCCGACCCTTCTCGAGCTTGTCGGTCGTCGTCGCGATGCGGCGGAGTAGCTTGTCTTCCTCCTCCTTGGACCACTCGCCGGGGTTCGCGATGATGTACGTGTTCGCACCGTCGGTCGACACGTCCTCGATCACGCGACCGAGCCGGCGGTACTGCAGCACCGCACCGACGACGACGTTATTGCCGAGTGCGAGCTCGCCGCCGAGCAATGACTCGTCCATGTACTGCGCCTTGATGCCCGGCGCGACCAGCACACCGCTCGAGCCGAGCAGCTGTTCGCTGTCGGGACGGTTCGGCGTGGTGAGGCACGACTCGCCGTTGACCACGGTGAGCATCGGGTCGACCGGACCGCAGTTGCTCGCGGTGAACGTCTGCTGCAGGCTGACCTCGCTGCCGAACGAGCGATCGTTGATGTCCATCGGGATGCCCTCGAAGTAGCGACCCCATGCGCCGTAGATCTTCGACTTCGCCTCGCCCGACGGATCCCAGATCGCACCGAGTCGCGGCGACCAGTTGCCGCGCAGCCGCATCGCGGTGTCGCCGACCAAGTTACCGGTCAGTGCATCGACTTGCTCGCGCAGCTTCGACGCGTAGAACAGCCGTTGTTCCTCGTAGCGCACGCCTGCGTTGAACGTCAGGTACTGCGTCGGGTGCCACGAGTCTTGGAGGTAAGCGCCCCACGCGAGCGTTTGGCCTTCGATGCGCGTCGCCGGATCATCGAGGCCACCGAGATAACGACACCCGTATTCTTTGGCTCCGCCCGTCGAGCCGTTGCCGCCGTTCGGGTCGGGTGTCGAGCAAGTCTTGTCGAACGCGGGATCCATTTCGCCTGGTCGTGCGAGCTCGGCGTAGCGATTGACGATGATCTGCGGCGCGAAGTTCTGGATGAACGCGCCGCCCGAGTACACGCGTGCCTTCGTCTTGTGGTTGTCCTCGAAGTCGATGCCGGCTTTGAGCTCGTGCGTGCCGATCGCCTTGATCCGATGCAGCACGCCGATGCGCGCGGCACGGCGCTCCTCTTTGTCCCGCGCGAGCGCGCCCGGCCCGCCGATCGCGTAGGCGTTGAAGTTGTTCGGGCAGTTCTCGATGAACGGGTAGGGGTCGCCCATGCCGGGCACCGCGTTGTCGAAGCAGCCGGCGGCGGTCAGCGGTGATTCACCGCCGAGCTTCGAGAGCTGGCCGAGCCCGACGCCGTAGACCAGCTGCAGCGGTTTGTCATCGAACGCGGGATCGATCGAGCCGTTGTTCAGCGTCGAGCGATGCCACGCGACGAGCGCTTCGATCTCCGTCGAGCCCCCGCCGAGCTTCGACGTCCACCGCGCCGCACTGTCGGTCGTCAGTCCCCACGATCGGCCGCCGGTCGACGCTAGGCCGTACAGCGCGGGGCTGCGGCCCTGCTCGGGCACGGCGATCAAGCTGAGCTGGAGCTGATCGTTCTTCGTCGCTGCGACGTTGATCTTGCCGATCATCTGCGCCGACCGCGACGTCGAGCTGCGCACTTCGCGATCGAGCTCGTCGGTCAAATTGAAACCGTTCTCCGGATCGATGTCGGCGAACGTGTCGGCGTACTCCGGCCTGCACGGTGACAGCTTGCCGTTGTCCATGCGCATGCGGCAGTCGGTCTGCCGCTTC
>DATDCH010000315.1:0-18602 GCA_036524455.1 Kofleriaceae bacterium
ATCCGCACGACGCGTTCGTGAACATGACGACACTCAACTCGACCGTCGCGGGCCTCAAGCGCGTGCTCGATGCGTTCATGGCCGACCTCGGCCGCCGCATCGATCCGATCACGACGAAGCCACTCTCCGAGGAGATCGTGATGACGATCGAGGGCGACACGCCCAAGACGCCGCTCGATCGCACGAACTGGCTCGACAACACGCCGTCGAACAGCAACTGGCTGTACGTGCTCGGCGGCGGCAAGCTGAAGACCGGTTGGTTCGGTGGCATCGCACCGAACGGCCAGACGACCGGCTTCGACCCCACGACCGGCGGGTCGGCCGCGTATGACGGCGAGCTTCAGGCCAAGGCGGCCGTGGCTGCAGTCGCATACGCGGTCACCCGCGGCGACAGCCGAGCGGTCCAGGACTTCACGCGCCAGGACATAACGGGTCTCGTCGTGTAGCCCGGGTCGTGAGAACCTGGAGGGGTGGCGCGTCGGGTCGTCGTCTTGCTGCTGGTTGCGTGCTGCCGGTTTGGCTTCGACAAGGGCCAGCTGCGCGACGGCGAGGTCGTCGGCGAGGCCGTCGTCCCGCTCGATGCCGAGATCGCGGTCGATGCGATGCTCGTCGTCGACGCGCCATTGCTCGTGCTCGACGCCGGGCAGTGCCCGCCGACGTACACGAAGATCGGAGCGAGCTGCTATCGCATCGGCGGCAACGTCCCGCGGTGGATTGATGGTGAGCTCGCGTGCGAGGCGGATGGCGTCGGCGCGCATCTCGCGACGATCAACGATGCGGCCGAGGCGAGCCTGGTGGCGGCCGCGCTCCCCGAACCGGATTATTGGGTCGGCATGACCGACCGGATCACCGAGGGCCAGTATCGCAACGTCACCGGCGAGCTCGCGCCGTATCTCGTGTGGGTGCCAGGCGAGCCGACCTCGTCGGACTGCGCGCAATTCGACGAAGACGCGCTGTTCCACGTGTCGACGTGCGACACGAGCGACGACTACCTGTGCGAGTTCGATGGCCGGCCTGCCGTCGCCGGCGCGTATTAGCGTTTCGCGGCTTTGCGGCCGTGGTCGGAGTTCTCGTATCTGCGCCCGGTGCCGGCGTCTATAATGAGCCGTGTCGTTCAGGGGCTGTTGGCTGATGCTCGTGGCTGCGTGCAGCTACGACCCTGGCACCGCGCGACACGATGCACCGACCGTGGAGCCGACCGAAGATAGCGGCACTTCGATCGACGCCCCCAGCGACTCGATGATCGTGATGACGGATGCGCCGGGTGACGGTCCGACTGCCGGCACGTGCTCGACCGGCGGCTTCGTGTGCACGGGCACCGCGGTCGCGATCACGTGCAACGGCTCCTGCTGGGTGAAGTGCCAGACGACCGTTCCAGTGGCGGGTCAGAACGTTGCTGCGGTCGCGTGTGCGGGCTGGGGTGGATCGCTCGCACCGATTCGCAACACGGCGGATCAAGCGTGCGTCGCGCAGATGCTGTTCCCATCGCAGGCGCATTGGATCGGCCTCGAACAGGACAGCACCGCGTCGTTGGTGACTGCGGGTTGGACCTGGAACGGTAATGGCGTCGCGATCAGCTACGACAACTGGGGCAATGGTCAGCCGAACGACGCCAACGGTACCGAGCCTGATCACGCCGAGCAGTGCGCGTTCATGAACACGGCGGGCGACTGGCACGACACGTCGTGCACCGACAACGGCCTTTACCGCTTCAGCTGCCGGAAGAACTAAGGTTCGCTTAGCAGAGATCGAGCAGCGCACCGACGACGTCGACGAGTCGGTAATCGCTCGGCGTGAAGACTTTGCGCACACCGAGCTCGCGCAGCGATGCGTGATCCGATGCAGGCACCGTCCCACCGAGCACGACGGCGACGTCGCTGCCGCCACGCGCGCGCAGCTCCTCGAGCACTGCCTTCGCGAGCTCGACGTGCGAGCCCGACAACACGGAGAGGCCGACGACGTCGACGGCTTCTTGGACCGCCGTCTGCGCGATCGCCGCGGGCTCGAGCCGAATGCCCGCGTAGATCACTTCAAAGCCGGCATCCTTCGCGGCAACCGCGATCACTTCCGCGCCGTTGGAGTGGCCATCGAGACCGGGCTTGCCGACGAGCAGGCGCGGCCGTCGCCCCGTCTTCGCGACGTGCGCTTCCACACGCTGGCGCAGTGCCGACCAAGCGTCGCCATCTGCGATCCGCGCGCCCTGCACGCCGGTCTGCGCGCGGTACTCGCCCCACACCTTGCGCAGCGTGCCCGCCCATTCGCCGGTGGTGACGCGTGCGAGCGCACACTGGATCGACACTTCCATCACCGGCTCGCCGGCGCGCGCTTTGGCTTCGAGCTCGACGAGCGCAGCCTTGACCCTCGCAGCGTCGCGGCGCTTGCGCGTTTGCTCGAGCGAAGCGAATGCGGCTTGCACGGCCGCCGGGTCGCCCTTGAACACGCCACCGTCATCGCCGCCGACCAGCGGCGACGGCAGGGCTTCGGTCCACTTGTTGACGCCGACGACGGTCTGCTCGCCCTTCTCGATCCGCCCCATGCGCTGCGCCATCGAGCGTACGAGCTCGCGCTTGCAGTAACCGGTCTCGATCGCGCCGCGGATGCCGCCCATGCCGTCGATCTGCGCGAGCTCTTGCTTGGCGGCTGCGCACAGCGACGCGACCTTTTGCTCGACGACCGGATTGCCGGTGAATAGATCGCCGTACTCGAGCAGATCCGTCTCGTACGCGAGGATCTGCTGCAGGCGCAGCGACCACTGCTGATCCCACGGACGTGGCAACGACAGCGCTTCGTTCCACGTCGGCAGCTGTAGCGCGCGGCAACGGGCGTCGCGCGACAACGTGACGCCGAGCGCTTCGATCAAGATGCGCCACGCGTTGTTCTCGGGCTGCTGCTCGGTGAGGCCGAGCGAGTTGACCTGCACGCCGTAGCGAAACTGGCGCAGCTTCGGATCGGTGACGCCATAACGCTCTCGGCAGATCTCGTCCCACAGCGAGCCGAACGCGCGCATCTTGCACATCTCTTCGATGAAACGCATGCCGGCGTTGACGAAGAACGAGACGCGACCGACCGCCTGCGCGAACGCGGCGTTGTCGACGCGCCCGCGCGCCTTCACGCGATCGAGCACACCGATCGCGTCGGCGAGCGCGAACGCGAGCTCTTGCACGGGCGTCGCGCCGGCCTCCTGCAGGTGATAGCTGCAGATGTTCGAGGGATTCCACTGCGGCAGGTTCGCGACGCAGTACTCGTAGGTCTCCGCGATGAGATCCAACGACGGCTCGGGTGGAAAGATGTACGTGCCGCGCGCGAGGTACTCCTTGACGATATCGTTCTGCGTCGTGCCGCGCAGGCCAGCCTCGGGCACACCGCGTTCACGCGCGAGCGCGACGTAGAGCGCGAGCAGCCACATCGCGGTGCCGTTGATCGTCATCGACGTGTTCATCTGGTCGATCGGAATGCCGTCGAACAGCGCGTGCATGTCGTCGAGCGACGCGATCGGTACGCCGACCTTGCCGACCTCGGGTCGCGCCAGCGGATGATCGGCGTCGTATCCGCACTGCGTCGGCAGATCGAACGCGATCGATAGGCCGGTCTGGCCCGCCGCGAGGTTCTTGCGATAGAGCTCGTTCGACGCGCGCGCGCTCGAGTGCCCTGCGTACGTGCGGAAGATCCACGGGTGGTCGCGCTTGCCTTCCGACATCACCGGCATTGTTACTCCGCGACGTAGATCTGGCCAGGGTCGTTAGGGCTTCCTGAAGGGATGCGACGAAAATACAGCTTGCTGCACGTCGCGGTGATCCACGGTTCGACTTCGTCGTCGGAGCTCGTGATGCCCTCGATGAGGCCGCCTGGGGCGAATTCACGCAGCGCCGACTGTGCCGTCGCGTAGATATCCGATTGACCTCCGCTCACGCCGGCGTACACGAGCGTCGCCTGATTCTCGGTCAGCACGGCGTCGGTGAGCGCGACGGTATCGATCGATGCGACGTTCAGTGCCATCGTCCGATCTGGCTTCGGCAGCAGGCTGTAGCTCGGCAGCGTGTTCGCGTGCAGCAAGATCTGATTCGGCGCCTCGGCCTCGGCCGCGAGCTTCGCGATCACCGTGTGGCGCACTCGGTGCACGTTGGTAGCCTGGCGAACGACGATCACATTGCCGGCATGCGTGTCGTAGTCGCCGTCGAACAGCGGTATCTGATACGCGTCGGGCGTCCACGTCGTGCCCGACCAGTAGTAGCGCGCGACCTGATGGCGGTTCGTGTTGACGACCCACGCGTTGAGCGCCGGCTGCACCGGGCCCGTGTAGCTGCCCATCGTGTCGGGTATCTCTTCGAACGGCGCGAGCCGCACGCCGGCGATGTCGCGACCCTCGAGTCCCTGCTGATAATCGACGTGCGGCTCCCACGCTTCGCCGTTCCACTGCAGTGCGATCGGGCGCTGCCGCAGCTGGTCATCGATCCCGAACACGAACGCGAGCTGTTCATCTTCGCTGATCGTGAACTGGCGCGGCTCGGTCACGCCGGTGATCGCGACCGCACGTACGTTGCGATACGGCCCGCACGCAGCCTTGGCGACGTCGACACGCTCGAGCTGAAACACAACGTCACAACCACTCAGCGCGACGAGCACGAGAGTGGGACGCAACAGCACCCGACAAGGATATCACCGGCGTCGTAACGTCACGGCCAGGCCCGCGAGTGTGATCCCCGCACCAAGGTAAGCGCGCGGCCCGAGTGCGATCTCGCGCTCGAACAACGCGTCGGTAGCGAGCGCGACGAGCGGAAACACGAACACGAGCGTGCTCGTCACGACGAGGCTCGTGCGATCGAGCAGCCAGAAGTAGAGCAGAAACGCGATCACGGAACCGACCACGGCGAGGTAGAGCAGAGCGATCGTCGGCACGAGCGGCGGCGGCCACGGCATCGGTTCGCGCGCGACGAGTGCGACTACGCCCACCACAGCTGCAGTGACGCCGATGAACACGGTCGTCGCGATGAGACCGCCCGTGGTCTGCCGCTTCATGACCATCGAGTAGCCGGTCGCCATCAGCACCGAACCGATCACCAGCACGATGCCGATCGCCTGCTCGGTCGAGACGTCGAGTCGATCGAGAAACAGCACGCCCACGCCGGCGAGCGAGATCAGCGCGCCCAGGATGTGGCGCGACGACAGCTTCTCGATGCGAAACACTTGCAGCAGCAGCGCGAGGATCAGCGGCTGCGTGCCGTACACGACTGCCGCGAGCCCACCCGAGATGCGCTCCTCGCCGAGATAGACGAGCGTGTACGCCGCCGCATCGAGCACGCCGGCGAGCACGAGATACAGCCACGCTACGCCGCGCGGCCACGGGCGGGCGCGAATCGCGATCGGTAGCAGGATCAGAAACGCGATGCCAAACCGCAGCGCGAGTGCGGCGAGCGTCGGATACGCGTCCTTGCCGATGCACTCGCGAATCGCGAACCACGTAGTGCCCCAGATCAGCGAACAGGCGAGATAGGCGGCGAGTACTGCGCGGGACACGGAGTGTCGCAGTGTCGCATCTTGCAGCCCTCGTGCGCTCCGGTAAGGTGACGTTCATGCGCACCCTCCTGTTCGCGGCGGTGCTGGCGCTCGGCGCCGGCGCTGCTTGTTCCAAAGCCGACAAGACCGACAAGACCGCGACGATCGAGAAGGCGAAGCTGCCGACGATCAGCGTCGACGACCTCGACAAGAAGCTCGCGAGTGGCGAGTGCGTACCGGTCGATGCCAATGGCAACGAGACGCGCAAGAAGATGGGCGTAGTGCCTGGCGCGGTGCTGTTGACCGACTCCGACACGTTCCAGCTCGCCGAGCTACCGGCCGACAAGGCGAAGGAGCTCGTGTTCTATTGCGCGAACACGCGCTGCGGTGCCTCGCACGACGCCGCCGAGAAGGCGATGACCGCTGGCTACACGAACGTGAAGATCCTCCCCGATGGCATCGCCGGCTGGGTGCAGGCCGGTAAGAAGGTTCAGAGCATCTGACCAGCACGGGTTGCGGGCGCCGCGAGGGCGACATCGATGTCGCGCTTCGCGAGACCCGGCCGCACCGCACGTCCGAGATCTAGCCGAAGTTCCACGCAGCACGGCGGCACCTCCCGTGCACAGCGGGCGCGCCATGCGTTGGCTGATGATTGGTGTGGTCGCGGCGTGCTCGTCGATCACGTCGCAACCGGGCGATGACGAGAGTGGCTCGGGTTCGGGCTCGGGTTCGTACATGAAGGCCGAGATCTGCGGCGATGCGCGTGACTGCCGGGCCGACGACGCGCAATGCGAGACCTACGAGTACAAAGACCTGCCGCAGTATTGCTGGGAGGTCTGCCACACGTACTGCTGTAGCTACGCCCAAGGCCAGTGGCGGCTCAACAGCTATACCTGCATGCCCGACGGCATCGACAGCGGGATCGACACCGACGCCGAGACGGCCGACGGGCTGTAGACTCAGCCGAGCGTGATGCGTAGACCGTCGACGAGCTTCGTCTCGGCGACCACGCCGAGCACATCGCGCAACCGATCGACGCGCGCGCGCGACTTGAGGATCTCGCCGGCGCGCGCGGGTTGATGCTCGATCTCCGAGCGGCCGCCGCAGAGATCGACGATCGTGCGCGCGAGCTCGAGCACCGAGATTTCGCCGCCCATGCCGACATTCGCGACGAGCCGCGAGTTGCCGTCGCCGAGTGCCGCGACGATCGCACGCACCACGTCGCCGACGTAGACGAAGTCACGCGTCTGGCTGCCGTCGCCGAAGATCGTCAGCGGCTTTCCGGCGCGCGCGATCTGTGAAGATCGAAATCACGCCCGAGTACGGGCTCGACGGATCTTGGCGCGGACCGTAGACGTTGAAGAAGCGCAGCGCGGTAGTCGGCACGCCGTGCACGTTCGCGTAGTAATCGAGCGCGAGCTCCGACGCGTACTTGTTGATCCCGTACGGCGACAGCGGCTGTTTCGGCACGTCCTCGCCGACCGGCATCTCGGTGACGTCGCCGTAGACCGCAGCGGACGATGCGAGCACGACCTTCTTTACCTGCTTCGCACGCGCGTACTCGAGCACGTGCAGCGTGCCGCCGTAGTTGACCTGGGTGTCGAACTGCGGATTCGCGACCGACTGCACCACCGACACCTGCGCCGCGAGGTGCGCGATGCGCTCGACCGGGCCGTGCACGCGCGTGATCGCGTCGAGCGCGGCGAAGATGCCGTGGCTGACATCGCAGGTCACGACGTGGAGCGCGGGATGGTCGACCCACCGCGCGAGGTTCGCGCGATTGCCGGTCGAGAAGTTATCGAGCACGACCACGCGATGATCGGTCTCCATCAAGCGATCGACCGTGTGCGAGCCAATAAAGCCGGCTCCGCCGGTCACGACTGCGATGGGTTGGGACGTCACTCACGCAGTTTACCTGGTAGCGTCACCGCGGCATGCGAGCGATTCAAATCGAGCGAACGGGCGGTCCTGACGTGATGGAGCTCGTCGATGTGCCCATCGGCGAGCCGGGTCCCGGCGAAGTGCGCGTACGCCACAGTGCGATCGGCGTGAACTTCATCGACACGTACTACCGCAGCGGCCTCTACGCGATGCAGCTGCCCGCGGTGCTCGGCGTCGAGGCAGCGGGTGTCGTCGAGGCCGTCGGGCCCGGCGTGAGTCACCTCACGGTGGGCGACCGCGTCGGCTATTCGGCGCGCACGTCGGGCAGCTATGGCGAAGTACGCGTGCTCGATGCGACGCCGGTGTTCAAGCTGCCGGCCGCGATCGACTTCGAGCGCGCGGCCGCGATGATGCTCAAGGGGTTGACCGTGCAGTACCTGTTGCGCCGCACCCAGCCGCGCGAGGGCCTGCAGGCCGGTGACATGATCGTGTGGCATGCCGCGGCCGGCGGCGTCGGGCTGATCGCGTGCCAGTGGGCCGCCGCGCTTGGCCTCGTCGTGATCGGCACGGCCGGCTCCGACGAGAAATGCGAGCTCGCGAAGCGCCACGGCGCGGCGCACGTGATCAACTACCGCCGCGAAGATGTGGTGGCGCGCGTGCGCGAGCTCACCGGTGGACGCGGCGTCAAGGTGGTCTACGACTCCGTCGGCAAGGACACGTGGGACCGCTCGCTCGATTGCCTGGCACCGTTTGGTCTGATGGTCAGCTTCGGCAACGCTTCGGGCGCGGTGCCGCCGGTGAATGTTCTGCAGCTGGCGAGCAAGGGCTCGCTCTACGTCACGCGGCCGACGCTGGGTCATCACCTCGCGAAGCGCGAGGCCGGCGAGGAGATGGCGGCGGAGCTGTTCGCGATGGTCGAGAGCGGCAAGGTCAAGATCGAGGTCGGCCGGCGCTACAAGCTCGAGGATGCGGCGCAGGCGCATCGCGATCTCGAGTCGCGCAACACGACCGGTTCGAGCATCCTCATCCCTTGAAACCGTCCGCAAGGGACTCCTTCGCGCCAGGGTGAGCGTGTCGCGCTCAGTCGTCGAACGCGATGCGGCCGAGCTGACCGAGCAGCACGTCGAGTGCAACGCGGTTGTCGCCGCCCTCTGGAACGATCAAGTCGGCCCACCGCTTGGTCGGCTCGACGTACTCGATGTGCATCGGCCGCACCGTCGCGTAGTACTGGTCGCGCACCGACTGAAACGTGCGGCCGCGCAGCTCGAGATCGCGGCGAATCCGCCGCATGAGCCGGATGTCCGCGTCGGTGTCGACGAAGATCTTGATGTCCATCTGCTCGCGCAGGTTCGCGTCGGAGAACACGAGGATGCCCTCGACGATGATCACCGGCGCGGGCGCGACGTGGCGCTTGTCGGCGCGACGGGTGTGCGTCGCGAAGTCGTAGATCGGAATGTCGACGGACTTGCCGGCGCGCAGCTCGCGCAGATGCTCGGCGAGTAGGCCGCTCTCGAGCGCGGCCGGATGATCGTAGTTGACGTTCGCGCGCTCCTCGATGGGCAGATGACTCTGGTCGCGGTAGTACGCGTCGTGCTCGATCGTCACGCAACGGCCATCGGGCATCGCACCAGCAAGCTTGTGCGCGACGGTGGTCTTGCCGGAACCGGTACCCCCGGCGATTCCGACGACGAGCGAACGACTCATGGTCGCTCTATCTCACATACTGAGGCCGGCTGTCACGATGCCGAGCATCAGCGAGGTCATGTTGCCGCGCAGGTGCACCGCGGTGTGCTGGCGCACGACTTCGAGCTTGCCAACTGCGTCGGCGCTCGTATTCGCGAACAGCTCGTCGAGCTGCGGTTGGATCCGGCGCTGCGCCGCGGTCGCGGCTTTGTCGTTGTGGGGATCGGCCGCGAGGTCGAGCACGATGCCCGCCCGCTCGACGCGGATCCAGCCGTAGATATCGGTGCCGCGTGGCAGCGAGAACATCGACCAATCGTCCTTGGTGGCGCCGTCGACGACGACCGAGACCGTGCGCGCCGCCGGCAGTGCGGCAAACGTCTTCTTCGCGCGCGTGGTCGGCCCGGCACCTTTCTTGACGAGCTTGTGCACGCCCTCCGCGTCGAGCTTCGTGCGCAGCGTGACGTACGCGGTGTGATCGTCGATGAAATCCATCCAGCCGTCGTCGCCGATCCGGAACAGTTTCGCGCCGTCGGCGCTGACGTGCGTCTTGACGGTGTCGGCGAAGCACGCCTCGACGTCGAGCCGGCGCCAGCGGCCGCGCACGATCAACGTGCCGTTGCCTGACTGGTCGACACCCTCGGCGCCGAACAAGATCCACTCGGCCTCGGAGGCGAGCGCCTTCACGCACGGCGGAACCACGAGGCCGAGCGCGGCGACCTTGGGATGCTTCGTGAGCGCGTCGAGGAAGTCGCGCGTCGCCGGCACGGCGCGCATCTCGCTGAGCTGCACCGCGAACAACAGCCGTGCATCGTTCGGAAGCTTGGGGAGGGCGGCCGCAAGCTCGGCGCGATACTTCTCGGGCGGCAACGGATCCTCGACGAGCGCGAACGCTTTCGTCTCCTCGGCGCCGCCGCGATCGGCCCACGGATCGTTTGGATCGCTCACCTTGCCCGCATCGGCGCGCGTGACGATCGCGGTCGTGGTCGTGCCCGCATCGCCCGCGGCGACACGCTCCGGTGCGGACGAGCTCATCGCAAATGCGATCGCGACCGCAGCTCCCGCGACGCCCGCGATCGCGAGCGCGACCGGGAGATATCGCCAACGTTTGCGCGGCGTCCCGCCGGTCTTCGGTGCGGCCTCGGTCGGGGCCCACGCAAGGGGCGTTCGTTGCTCGGTGCCGCCGCCCGGTGCGCGCCCAAGCCCGCTCGATCCGTCTGTCTGGGGCGCGACATTGGCGTGTGCACCCGAGCGGAGACGCGCGGTCTCGGCAGGCTCTGGATCGTGCGTAGATTCGTTCGCAGCGGTGCGTACAGCGTCGAGCAGGGATACGGCGCTCGGCGGGCGATTTTGCGCGCGCGTGGATAGTGCGCGCCGGATCTCGACATCGAGCGCCTCTGAGACGGGCGCGAGCTCGCAAAGCGATCGCGGCTGCAGGCGCGCTTCGGGATCGGCGACGTGATCCCATGGCAGGCGTCCCGCCAGCATCGCGTAGAGCACGAGTGCGAGCTCGTAGACGTCGGTGGCGATTCCTGCGGCCTGGCCGAAAAACCGCTCTGGAGCCATGTACGCCGGCGTTCCGCGCACGTTGCCTTCTTGCGTCGTGGTCGATGCGGGCGCATCGAGATCTTTCGCGATGCCGAAGTCGAGCAGCACCGCGTGGCGATCCTCGACGACGAATACGTTCTCGGGTTTCAGATCGCGATGCACGAGTCCTTGCTCGTGAAGCGCGTGCACGGCACCGCAGAGCTCGCTAAACATCTCGAGCGCGCGCGCGGGCGGCAGAGCACCACGCGCGATGACGCTCGCGAGGGTCTCGCCTTCGAGGCGTTCCATGGCGAGGTATGGGCGCCCATCGGGCAGCTGGCCCACAGCGAGCACCTTCACCACGCTGGGGTGCATGATCTGTTGCAGGCGCTGGGCCTCAGTCAGGAACTGCGCGCGTTCCTTACCGGTGCCGACGAGCGTCGGGTGCAACACCTTGAGCGCGACCCGTCTTGGTCCCCAAGTTGCGTCATAGACCACGCCACTTCCGCCTTCGCCCAATACGGATCGAATGCGGAACTCGCCAAGTACAGTGGGTTGCGGCGCGGGATCCACGGAAGAGTTGCCTCACCTTAACGCAGTCAGGTTCGGCCCGGGGGTTGCTACTTTCTTGGAGCATTCGGAGGACGCATTATGATCCGACTCGCACTATCTGAAGACCACACCATCGTTCGTTGGGCCTTGCGGGAAGCACTGAGCAAGGCTGACGATATCGAAGTTGTCGGTGAGGCAGGAACCGCGGCCGAGACACTAGCCATGGTTCAGAACGTCAAACCTGACGTCCTGCTTCTCGACATCACCCTGCCCGACCGTTCCGGGTTCGACGTGCTCGCTGAAATGCGGCAGATCGAGACCGCGCCACTCGTCGTTGTGCTCACCTGGCACACCGAACCGAGTTACGCCGCGCGTGCGATCTCTGCAGGCGCGCACGGCTACGTGAACAAGGCGGTCGAGCCGACCGAGTTGCTCAACTCGATTCGCGCCGTTTCCCGCGGCGAGCAAATCATCCCGCCGGGCGTCGAGCAGTTGCTCGCGTCGGGCGATGGCCATCCTGCAAGCGCGCTTACCGCTCGCGAGCAGCAGGTCATGGAGATGCTCGCGCGTGGCATGACGAACCGCGAGATCGCCGAGCACCTCGATATCAGCATCAAGACCGTCGATACCCATCGCGGTCACGTGCTGAAGAAACTCGGCCTGCGCAATAACTCGGAGCTGACCCGCTTCGCAGTCAAGCACGGCTACGTCTCGCTCTAGTCGGCTGGATGGCACCCGCCGTCCTCCGACTAGTGCCGAACGGGCTGAACCCAAGCTTGCTTACCGTCGTCACGTGTGACGACGGCGCGGACGTAACCCGCCCACGGAATGGCTCGCTTGGCGTTCAGCTCTTTCACCGTCGCGACCACTTTGCCGTTCTCGATAAACGTAATCGCATACTGGTTGGTTGTGCCCGGCGCGACGTCGACGACGAGCTCGTCGCCGACGCGCTCGGCACGTGACAGCGTCACACCTGTCGAGGAGTAGAACTGACCTGCAGCGAGAGCGGCGAGAATCGCATTGGGGTCGCGACGTGCTTTCACCATCACCCAGCCTCCTCCGGCCGGGTACTTGCCACCGCCATCTGCTTGGTAATCGTGCGCGTCGTCGGTGGCAACGCCCCACATCTTGTGTCCTCGGAGCAGCGCCGCGTCCCATAGCTTCTCGACCGACGGGTGGTTCACGTCGCCGACGTTCCACCGCGTGAACTGCTGATTCGCGATCTCGATCAGCGGCACGCGGTCGGCGATCGCGAACAATACGTCGACGGTCATGCCCCAGTAGTACTGCGGGTGATTGAGCTGGACGACGGCCGCGCCGAGCTCCTGCGCCTTCACGAACGCGCGCTCGTAGAGCTTCACGCGCTGCGGCTCCTTGTAGTCGCTCCACTCGAGCTTGCCGTCGACCTTCGCGGTGACGCCGAGCGCGTTGACGTGGATCCGGCATTGCGTGGACTCGTCGCCCGGCGGTTCGCAGCCCTTGCGGTTGAACGTCAGCTCGATGCCCGGAATCACGATCAAGCGCTGCTGCGTTTCGACCGGTGTCACTCGATTGTGATCGGTGAGCACGATGAAGTCGTACTGGTGCTGCTCGTACCAGCGGATCACGCTGTCGACCGGCTCGCTGCTATCGCCCGACGGCGCCGCGTGGACGTGCGTCGTGCCGCGCAGCCAGACCGCGTCGGGGTCGGGCGCTGCGACGGCTGCCGCGTCGCCGGCTGTCGTCGCGCGAACCCCGCCGTCGTCGAGCACGGCGGTGAACACGGGCGACGGCGGTTGCTCGGGCCGCTTCACACCAGGTGCATCGGGCGAGCTGCAGCTGATCACCAGGGCGGCGACCAAGCGCTTCACGGCGCGGCGACCTCGTCGAGCGCGGCGGCGCCAGCGGCGGTCACGTTCGTCACGACACCCCACGCCGACTTCTTCCACTGCTTGCGGAGCGCGAGGAACATCCCGAGATTGTCGGTGAGCATGCGCCGCTCGATCGGGCGCACGAGCGAGAGGTCCTTCATCTCGCCGGCGTCGTCGAGCATGTCGGCGACGATCGGAACACCCGCGTTACCGACGCGCATCTTCCAACGCCCGATCCGCATCGCATGCGCGTACTCGTACTGCGACGCGTACGACGGACGCGGCCAGCCGCGGCCAATGCCCTGCGCGAGTGGCACCAGCGACTCGCCCTGCGCCGCGGCGATCGGTGGTTGACCGAGCGCGGCGAGCATCGTCGGCAGCACGTCGACACCTTCGGCGCCCTCGTCGATGATCGTGCCGCCGGGAAACCGCGACGGATCGCGAATCAACAGCGGCACGCGGACCAGCGAGTCGCGCAGCGAGCCGCCGTGTCCGCACCGGTTGTCTTCGAAGAACTCCTCGCCGTGATCGGCCGTGATGATCAGCATCGTCTGATCCCAGATGCCCCACGACTTGAGCTGCTTGACCAGCCGGCCGAGCTGCTGATCGTGGTAGCTGATCGCCGAGTCGTAGATCGCGCGCAGCCGCTCGATGTCTTCCTTCGGCGGGATGAGGTGGCAGCCCATCGAGCCCGGCCTGAAGCCGAGCTCCCTCGCGGTGCCGTGATGCTTGAACGGGCCGTTGTAAGGACCCGGCGAGTAGATATCGATCCACGGCTTGCGCGCGATCCACGGCCCGTGCGTGTCGATCGTGCCCATGAACAGGAACACCGGTTGGTCGCGGCGCTTGTCGAGCCTCGCGAGCGACGCGTCGAGGATCTTCTCGCCGTAGATCACGCCGTTGATGATTCCCTGCTCGCGCATCATGTTGCGGAACTCGCGAAACCCGCGTGCGTAGCCGCCATCGGCAGTGACGAAACCGTTGCCGGTCACGCCGGTCGTGAACAAACCCGCCGCGCTGAGCTTGTCGCCGAGCACGTCGAACTTCTTCTCGATCCTGTACGCGCCCGGTTTGCCGGCCATCCGCACGTTGTGCACGGCGGGATAGAGCCCGGTCCACATGCTCGAGTGGCTGGTCTGCGACTCGTTGCCCTGCACGTAGAACTGGCGGAACACGGCGCTCGACTTCGCGACCTCCTCGAAGTTCGGCGTCTGCGCGCGCGCACCGGGCGTGAAGATCGGTACCTTGTCGGCGCGCAGCGCGTCCATGATCCACAGGATCACGTATTTCGGCGGCTCTGCCTTCGGCAGCTCCTTCGGCTCCGGCCCGTGCAACGTGATCCGCGCATCTTTGATCTTCGCGCGCGGACAATCGCGGGTTGCGAGCGACAGCCGCACGACCTTGCCGGCTATCGCCGACAGATCGACGCGCTTCTCGTCGGCGCCGAGCAAACCACCGACGAAGCTCGCATCGCCCGCGCGCGCCCCGACCTCGATGTGACACTTGCCCGCGACTTCGGCGACCAGGTGCGCACCCTCCGGAATCGACACGTACCACGTCAGCGCCGCATTCTCGGCGAGCTCGATCACGTTCGCCTTCGCGTCGAACGTCGCAGCCGCAAGCGGATCCTGATCGGCAGGCGGCTTCACCGCGCCGACGCGAATCCACGAGAAGCCGACCTTCGACTTGCTCTTGCCCTTCGTCTCGAACGCGATCACGTTCTCGCCGGGCTTCACCCAACCCTTGTCGACCGGAAACGCGATCGTTTGCCAGCCGGCTTCGAGCGCGACCTGCGCGAGCTTTTGCTTGCGCCCCTTGTTGCCGTTGACGAGCACCATCAACGACTGCTTGTTGTCGGCTGCGTTGACGCGCGCCGTGATCTGCGTGACCGCAGGCTGCTCGGGAATGATCGGCACCTCGATCGCAGCCAGCTTGTCGGCGAGCGCGGCGCGCTCGTTGCCCACGCTCGCCCCCAAGCTCCACCGCATCACCGGCGTACCGAACCGGGTGTAGCGCGCGAACCCGGCATTGCGCGCATCGATCAGCAGGTCGCCGCCGTCGACGCTGCGATGTGCCGCATGGCGATTGTCGACGAGCTTCCACACGGTGTGCTCGGTGCGCGCGGGCTTTGCCGCAACTGCGGGCGCGGCATCCGGCGTCGCTGCCTTCACCGCGACGGTCTCGGTCGGTTTGGCCGCGCTCGCGTCCTGCGATTCGGGGTTGCGCTTCTTGCCGTCGCAACTCGCGAGCAGCAGCAGCAGCACGAGGATGGTTCCCCACCGCATCTACAAGGTTATAGCGTGCCGGGCGACCCGCTGCTCGTCGACGCGCGATCTACTGCCGTCGCCGCTTGATAGTCACGGCGCGGCCTGGGCGCGCTACTGCTTCTTGTCGTCGGGCTCGAGCTTCGCGCAGGGGCATTCGTGAAGCCCGAGACGCCCCAGCTTGGCGGGCTCGTCGCGAGGACCGCGCTCGTCGCACCGCGGCCGCGGCAGCACAATGATCGCGCCGGACCTCGACCGAGCTTCTGCGCGAACTGAGCTACTGCTTCTTGTCGTCGGGCTTGAGCTTCGCGAATGGATTGTTCGTGAAGCCCGAGACGCCCCAACCGGACGGCGGCTCGGCAGGACGATCGCGACGATCGTCGCGCGGTCCACGATCATCGCGGCGCGGTCCACGATCGTCGCGGCGCGGGCCGCGATCGTCGCGACGCGGGCCGCCACCTTGATCGAATCGTTGGTCGCGCGGACCGCCGCCTTGACCTTGCTGATCGCGCGGACCGCCGCCCTGACCCTGCTGATCGCGCGGACCGCCGCCCTGACCTTGCTGATCGCGCGGACCACCCTGCGCATCGCGCGGACCACGATCATCGCGGCGCGGACCGCGGTCGTTGCGACGACCGCCGCCGCCGCCGCCACCCTGATCGCGACGACCACCTTGATCGCGGCGACCGCCTTGGTCGCGGCGGCCTTGGTTGCCGCCCGTCTGATCCATGCGCTGCTGGTCGTGCGGCGCACCTTGCTGGTGCGGCGTGCCCGGCTGCTGATCGTGCGGCGCACCTTGCTGCTGATCGTGCGGCGCACCTTGCTGCTGATCGTGCGGCGCGCCTTGCTGCTGATCGTGCGGCGCGCCTTGCTGCTGATCGTGCGCAGCCCGCTGGTCGTGCGCACCCTGATCGTGCGGCGCACCTTCCATGCGCTGGTCACGCGGACCGCGATCATCGCGCGGACCGTTGCGTCGATCGTTGCGACGACCTTGGCCGCCTTGACCGCCTTGCCATTGACCGCCTTGACCGCCTTGACCGCCTTGACCGCCTTGGCCACCTTGACCGCCCTGGCCACCTTGCCACTGGCCGCCTTGACCGCCGCCGCCTTGCCAGTGTCCTTGACCGCCGCCGCCTTGACCGCCGCCTTGCCAGTGGCCTTGACCGCCGCCGCCTTGACTGCCGCCGCCTGGACCACCTTGCCATTGGCCGCCCTGACCACCCTGGCCGCCGGGACCCGGTCCCCACTGACGATTGCCGCGACCACCGCCGCCGCCGCGCGGACCGCCGCCACCGCCACCACCGCCGCCACCGCCACCTTGCTGCTGTTGATCGCGCGGGCCGCGATTGTCGCGACGGCCGCCTTCCCGCTTCGGTGCGGGCGGGCGCGCCGACAACGCGATGCGCTTGCGCTGGTTGTCGACCTCGAGCACGCGCACGCTCAGCTTCTGGCCGACCTTGACGACCTCGGCTGGATCCTTGACGAACTTTTCGGCGAGCTGGCTGACGTGGACAAGCCCGTCGTTGTGCACGCCGATGTCGACGAATGCGCCGAACGCGGTCACGTTCGTCACGATGCCCTCGAGCACCATGCCCGGCTTGAGGTCCTCCATCGTGGTGACGTCGTCGCGGAACTTCGGCGGCGCGAACTCGGCGCGCGGATCGCGGCCGGGCTTCGAGAGCTCGGCTGCGATGTCGCGTAGCGTCGGCTCGCCGACGTCGCCCTGCACGTACTTGGAGAGATCGATCTTGTCGACGAGCTCTTGGTTGCCGATGAGATCGGAGAGCGGCACGCCGAGGTCGGTGGCCATTTGCTCGACGAGCGGGTAGCGCTCGGGATGGACCGCCGACGTATCGAGCGGGTTCTGCGAGGCTTGGATGCGGAGGAAGCCCGCGGCTTGCTCGAACGCTTTCGGGCCAAGGCCTGACACGTCTTGCAGCTGCGCGCGCGACGCGAACGCGCCGTTCGAGTCGCGGTGCAGCACGATCTTCTTCGCGAGCGACTTGCCGATACCGGCGACGTAGCCGAGCAGCTGAGCACTCGCGGTGTTGAGCTCGACGCCGACGTGGTTGACGCAGCTCTCGACGACATCGCCGAGTTTCTTGCCGAGCATCGGTTGGTGGACGTCGTGCTGGTACTGACCGACGCCGATCGATTTCGGCTCGATCTTGACGAGCTCGGCGAGCGGGTCTTGTAGGCGGCGCGCGATCGAGATGGCGCCGCGAATCGTGAGATCGAGCTCGGGGAACTCTTCGCGCGCGAGATCGGAGGCCGAGTAGACCGACGCGCCTGCTTCGTTGACCTGGACGATGAACGGCGCGTCGGTGGCGGCCTCACCCGCCGGGCTTGGCGCGTTCGGATCGATCACACCGGGGCGGATGCCTGCCTCGGCGAGCGACTTCTTGACGAAGCTTTCCGCTTCGCGGCCGCCGGTGCCGTTGCCAACCGCGATCGCGCGCGGCTTGTGCTCGCGCACGAATGCGACGAAGTCTTCTTTCGCTTTCGCGAGCTGGGCGTCGCCCTGCGAGATGTAGATCGTGATCGTGCCGAGGAACTTACCGGTGGCGTCGATCGCGGCGCACTTGCAACCGGTGCGCAGGCCGGGGTCGACACCGAGCACAGAGGCGCTGCCGAGCGGTGCGGCGAGCAGGAGGTTGCGCAGGTTGCCTGCGAAGATATCGACTGCCGCGGTGTCGGAGCGCTGCTTGAGCTCCGCGCGCACGTCGTTCTCGACGCTCGGTGCGAGCAGACGCTTGAGCGCGTCGGCGACCGCGAGGTGGAGCTGTTCGGCCCACGGCGAACCGTCGACGAGCTTCGCGAGCCGCTGGATACCCTGCTCGACCTTTGGCGTGTCGACCTCGACGCGCGCGCGCAGCACGCCCTCGGCTTCGCCACGACGGATCGCGAGGAAGCGGTGCGACGGGATCGTTTTGACCGTCTCTTCGAACTGGTAGTACTGCTCGAACTTCGTCGGTTCGTCGCCCTTGCCGGGCACGACCGTCGAGGCGAGCTTGCCGTGCTCGGCGAACTCGCGGCGCACGAACGCGCGCACCTCGGCGGTGTCGGCGATGGTCTCGGCGACGATGTCGCGCGCGCCGGCGAGCGCGTCGTCGGCGGTCGCGACTTGATCGGTGACGAACGCCGCTGCTTCGGCCGTCGGATCGCCGTCGCTACCTTGCGCGAGGATCTTCTGGGCGAGCGGCTCGAGGCCGCGCTCGCGGGCTACCGATGCGCGCGTCTTGCGGCGCGGCCGGTACGGCGCGTAGAGATCTTCGAGCTCGGCTTTGCCGGTCGCGGCCCGCAGCTTCTCTTCGAGCTCGGGCGTGAGCTTGCCTTGCTCGGTGACCGACGCGAG
>DATDCH010000316.1:0-4833 GCA_036524455.1 Kofleriaceae bacterium
CACGACGATGTTCGGGTGACCGATGTCGGCCGCTTGCTTCGCCTCCTGAAAGAAGCGCGCGACCTGATCGGGATCGTGCGCTTGCTCGTCGTGCAACACCTTCACCGCGACATCGCGATCGCTCAAGGTGTGGCGGCACAAGTAGACGACACCCGCACCGCCCGAGCCGAGCTCGCGCTCGACGACATAACTACCGATCTTTTGACCGACGAGGTTCACGGCCGCGGATGGTAGCCCCAAGAGCGTGCCACTACATGCGAGTGACGCGAGCGAAGTGGATGCCGTTGCCGCCCAACCCGGTAGCCCACGCGATCGCGTAGCCCGTGCCGTCCGAGACGACGCGTGGCTGTTGGGCATTGTTGCCGGCCGCCGACACGGTGACCACGGCCGAGGCTGGTGCACCGGAGGGCTCGAGCTCGGCAAACACGATCTGTTCGGCCGACGAATCGGTCCACGCGACGCCGAGACGCTGCCCTTGCCACGCGAGTGTGGGCGTGTGCCCCGTGCCGATCATGCGATCCTCGACCGCTCCGCTCAGATCGATCGTTGTGACGTGCATCGAGTCGTTCGTGCTCCATGCGACCGCGTATCCCGTGCTCGTTGCAGCGATCGCGACACTGCCATCGACGCTCGGCGCCAACATGATCGGCGTGCCGATCGGAGCGCCGCTCGCCGTGTGCCGAGAAAATTCGGCCGGGCCGGCGAGCTCGGACGTAGCGACGCCGTACTCGGTCGCTCGCGGCGCGACCCCGCCCTCCGTCAGCGAGCCGTTTGATCTGACTTGAACGTCCGCGGACACACTCAGCAGCGGGTCCGCGATCGCGAAACGAACACCGTACGGACTCGTGGCTGTGTAGACGAATGCGATGCCGCTGCCATCGAAGATACCGTGCGGGTTCTCGCAGCCAAACCCTCCGTTCGCACTCACCCTCGTGTCCGGGCTGAGCTTCGTGCCGGCCGCCGACAACCGGGCAGCCTCGATGCCGCCGTTCGCGCTCCATGCGACCACGTACTCGCTGCCGGTCCACATGATTGCCGACTCGTGGACGTTTCCGGTCACGGCAGACGCCGTCGTCGTCGATAGAACCTGGCCGTCAGCGTCGACGCGCAGCAGCTGTGCCCGAGCGTCGCCGTCTGGAAACTCAGCGTAGGCGACACCGTAGACGCCATCCGCCCAGACGAGCGCGGGAAACCAGCCCGGCGTTGCGTTGAGACGCACTGGCGTCGAAACGGCGAAGTCGCCGAGGAACAAACCATCTCCGGTGCCGGCGTCGTCGCCGTCGTCGCCGATCGGATCGAAATGCACGCGCCCGCATGCGGCTGCGAGCACGATCCACAGGGTCCACCTCACCGCGTTACTACCAACCTACACCGAATCGGAGCGTCGCGACACGCGGAGGGCAGCGGCCCGTGTGGTGGACCATCACCGGCAACGACACGACAGGAACCGACACGACGATCGTCGTCGATATCTCGGCGCTCGGCGAACAAGCTGCATTGCTCGGTGCGAGCTGGCGACTCTAGTAGTAGTGCTCGACCGCGCTGCGCGTGCACGTGTACCGTATAGGTTGCGAGGAGGAAACGCATGCGAGCAATCTGCACGTTGATCATCGTTGCGCTGTTCTGTCATCAGGCCGCTTGTGTGCCATCGCGGCCTCGCCCGACGGCCGCGAATCACTCACCGTCGCCGATGCAGACCCAACCGGCGCGTGAGGCAACACCAGACGAGAGCGAGCACTATGCCGATCGGGAGCAGCAGGCGACCGAGCTCGAGCAGTTCCGGGGCGGAAACGCGTCCTTGGTCACCGTCCTCGTCGTCGTCCTGCTGGTCGTCCTGATCCTCTATCTCTTAGGGTACGTCCGCTAGCGGTCGTCATGCGGCACCTGGCAGTCGCCTCGGTCGTCGCGGTCGTCGCGGCGGCGGCGTGCGTTTCCTATTCGACGTACGTCGGCACCGCGAAACCATTTGCGCCCGAACAGCTCGAGCGAGAACCCGGCTGGATCGCTGTGCGTACCGTGCCGCTCACCCGCCAGGTCTCGCAGGTCGATTGTGGTGCCGCCGCGATCGCGATGGTGGTGAGCTTCTGGACGACCGCGCCGTCCGCGCAGCTCGCGGCAGCGCTTCGTCCCGTGCATCCGCCGGGGCTCGAGGCGGGGCGACTCCGCGACTTCGCGCGGCAACACCGTCTGCGTGCCTACCTCGTGAGCGGCACGGTCGCTGACCTCGAGCGCGAGCTCGCCGCCGGGCGACCGATCGTGGTCGGCCTCTACAAGCCGCAGCGAAAAGGCTCCCTCACTCATTACGAGGTGGTGGTCGGTCTCCATCGGCAGACGGGCACCGTCGTCACGCTCGATCCGGCCGAGGGCTGGCGTCAGAACAACCTGGCCAATTTTCTCGAAGAGTGGAAACACTCTTCCTATCTCACGCTCGTCGTCGTGGGACGCGAAGCTGCTGGGGTCGCGGCGGTGCGCGAGTAGCTGCGGGGTCAGTTAAATCTGACGCGGCGAGCTCACCGACAGGCTGACGCCGGTCACCGGATGACGGAGCGAGACGTTGCTCGCGTGCAGCGCGATCGAGGTCGCGCCCGGCGCGACACCTGATGCGTACAGATCGTCACCAACGATCGGATGTCCGATCGACGCGAGGTGCGCGCGAATCTGGTGAGTGCGGCCCGTCTCGAGGGTCACTGCGACGACGGTGCGCGTCGCCGAGCGTTCGAGCACGCGCCAGTGCGTGATCGCGCGCTGACCACCGTCGACGACAGCGCGGCGGTAGTCGAGGTTCAAATCGCGTCCGAGCGGCGCATCGATGGTGCCCGCTTCAGCCGCGAGCCGACCTTCGACCGTGGCGACGTAGCTGCGATGCAGCTCGCTGGAAGCCGACAACCGGCGCAGCACGTCGCAGTTCGCGGCGGTCTTGCCGAAGACAACCACGCCGCTCGCTGCGCGATCGAGTCGATGGATAGGACCGGGACGCCATGCGCCCCATGGCTGGTCGGGACGGGCACCGCAATGCCAGAGCAGGGCGTTGAGCAGCGTCCCGCGGCGATGCGGACCCAGCGGATGGACGTGCATGCCCGCGGGTTTGTCGACGACGATCAACGCGTCATCTTCGTGCAGGATCTGCAGGTCGACCGGTTCGGGAACGAGCGCGAGATCGCCAAGCGCGTCCGGATCGACTGTCACCGTCGCGGTGCGAGACACGACGTCGGCCATCGCGCCGGTACGACCGTCGATGCGGAGCGCGCCGCGCGCGATCAGCGGACCGACATCGCGCACGGCCAGCACGACGAGGTGCGCCTTCGCGTGATCGACCAGGCGCACGTCGACGTGAGCCGGTACTCGTAAAGTTGGTGACCCCAAAGGGACTTGAACCCTTGTTTTCGGCGTGAGAGGCCGACGTCCTAACCGCTAGACTATGGGGCCGGAAGGAACGGAGGTTCTACCTGGCGAGGGTAGGGCGGTCAAGTGTTGGTTCGGGGACTAGGATTCGAACCTAGATAGCAAGAGTCAGAGTCTTGCGTCCTACCGTTAGACGATCCCCGATCGAGGACGCGGATTAACTATCGGCTAGCGCCGCGTTCGTCAAGGCTTTGGGCGAGGCACGAAGAAGATCAACGTCTTGCCCGAGACGCGCAGAACGTGGATCGCGAGCCATGGGGTTGACTGCGTTTGCGAGAGGAAGCGGGTCAGCTCGACGCCGCGGATGCGGTACGGGCCGACCTGTTCGACGGCGATACCGCGCTTCGAGAGCTCCTTCGCGATGAAGTCCGTCGAGTCGCGCAGGCCGCGGCCGGCGATGTAGTGATCGGCGTTTGCGCGCGTGCCCGGCGGCAGCTTGATGTCTGGAGCCGCACTCGCGGGTGCCGCAAAGATCAGTGCGGCCGCAAGGATGAACCGGCTCCCGAAACGCCGTAGCATGCGGGCCGGAGGTTACCTTATGCGCATTGCCATGGCGCTCTTGGCGCTAGCTCTCGCTACGACGGGTTGCAAGAAGAAGGAATCCAAGCCGGCCGATCCGCCGCCGCCGCCGCCCGCTGACGCGGTGACAGTGGCCGAGGCCGATGCGGCGATGGCGCCGCCCGACGCACCTGCCGAGACGATGACCAAGAAGGCCGGCAACTGTCCGAGCACCGTGCTCGGCGCGACTACGAAGGCGGAGCTCAAAGGCAAGACCGTGGTCCTGACGATCACGAGCGCCGATAAGGACGCGATCGCGACGATCCAACGCCGCACCGAAGAGCTGCTCGCCGAGAAGAAGGACGGCACGGGCGGCGGCGGCCACGATCAGAAGGGCACGCATGGCGGCGGCGCGGGCATCTGCCCGGTCCATATCGCCGAGGGCTCGACCGCAACGTCCAAGAAGGACAAGAGCGGTATGACGATCACGATCACGCCGAAGGAAGCGCCCGACGCACTCAAGACCGAGGTCGATGCACGCATCAAGAAGGCCGAGGAGTGGGTGAAGGCGAACATCCCGGCGGGCGACAAGGGCAACCAAGGTGGCGTCGGCGGCGGTAAGGGCGAGCACGGCGGCACGCACTCGGGCGAGGGCGACGCGAAGGGCGTCGAGCGCAAGAAGGCAGGTAGCGGCAGTGGCGCTGATACCGGTGGCGGCGGCGGCAAGGGCACCGGCGGCGGTACCGGCGGCGGTGGCAGCAAAGGCGCCGGCGGCGGCAGCGGCAGCGCGACGAAGTAGCTCGAGCAGCGGAGCGGCCTCGCCAGCGAGCGCTGCCGATCTCGGCGAGCAACGCTGACGCATCACGTGCGCGTGTGAAGTAACGCGCGCCGATCAGTGACAGCTCATGCGCACCGTGAAGTGCGAGACCGTGC
>DATDCH010000317.1:0-9392 GCA_036524455.1 Kofleriaceae bacterium
CAGCAGCGGCGCAGTCGCGGCGTTCGATCCGGCGCAACTCAAGATCGGCGTCGCGACCACGATGCGCGCCGAGCCACAGTTCCTCACGCTCGAGCAAATCAAGTCGCACGTCACGTTCCTCGGTGCGACGGGCAGCGGCAAGACCACCGCGGCGCTCAACGTGATCGAACAACTCCTCGAGCGCGGCGTCTCGGTCCTGCTCCTCGATCGCAAAGGCGACCTCGCGCGCTACGCGAGCGACGACTGGTGGAACGACCCGGATCATCCCGACCACGCGCGCAAGACCAAGCTCCACTCTCGCATCGACATCGCGCTTTACACGCCCGGCAACAGCGCGGGACGCCCGCTTCGCCTTCCGCTCGTGCCGCCGCTCGTCGACGCAAACGCACAAGAGCGCGACCAGCTCGCGAAGTTCGCCGCGAGTGGCCTCGCCGGCATGATGGGCTACGGCTCGAGCACGCCCCATCAACACAAGCAGTCAGTGCTCCAGTGCGCGATCCAGCTGCACGCGGCCGAGCGCGACATCACGCTCGACCTCCTGCTCGACACGATCAACCGCCCCGATCCAGACCTACTCGCCACCGCCGGTGCGCTCCAGCGTTACTTCGCGGGCCTCTCAGAAGATCTGCAGAGCCTGCGCATCCAGCGCGGCCCGCTCCTCACGGGCGAAGGCGAAGCACTCGACGTCGGCGCGCTCCTGCCACCCGCGGGCGCCAAGCCGCGCCTCACGATCATCAACACCGCGGCGCTCACTGAAATCCCCGTCCTCCAGTTCTGGGTGTCGCGCCTGCTCATCGAGCTCGCCCGCCTCGCGCGCAAGCGGCCCACCAAGGACCTGCAAGCCGTCGCGGTGTTCGACGAGGCCGATGCATACGTGCCCGCGGTCGGCGCGCCGCCCACGAAGGAGCCGATGTTCGATCTACTTCGCCGCGCGGGCTCCGGCGGCCTCGGTATCCTGCTCGCGACGCAGAATCCCGGCGACTTCGACTACAAGGCGCGCGACAACATCGGCACCTGGTTGCTCGGCAAAGTCTCGCAGGACCGCGCGATCGAAAAAATGCGCAACCTGCTCGGCGGCTACCCGAAGGTTGTCTCGCGCCTCGCAACGCAGCCGACCGGCCACTTCTTCGTGCTCACGGCGACCGGTGCCGCCGAGATCAAATGCGATCGCTCGCTGATGCAGACCGAGCCACTCTCGGAAGCCGAGCTGCTCGCCCTTGCGCGCCCGAGCACGTAGCCGCACGGCTAACCTGCGGCCACGCCATCGGTTTTACGATTTCGTGCGACACCGGGTTCGCCCCGGGTCTCTCCCTAGTGATGAAGCGCTTGATCCTCACGTTCGGCCTCCTCGGTCTCATCGGCTGCTTCCTGCCGCTCGTCGTCGGTATCTCGTGGTTCGAGATGCGCCACTTCGATCAAGGCTGGACCGTCTGGCTCGTGCTCGCCGCGTTCGGACTCGCTGCCTATGTCGGTGGGAGCCGCAGCGAGGGCGACCGCACGGCAGCGATGGTGGCGACCGGCTGCTTCGGCTACCTCGCCTACAAGTTCGGCACCGGCGTGTTCGACCTCATCGGCCACGCCTCGATCGGCGGCATCATGATGGGCGTCGCGGTGATTGGCGGCCTCGCGTCGTCGCTCCTCGCGCTATCTGCCGGCAAGCGCTAGGCGGCGGCAACCGGCAACCGGCAACCGGCAAAAATGCGACGCGTGCGTTTTGGTGCAACGCGTCGCACGTGGTCATCGTCTACTACGTGGATGCGATGGATCGCGGTGTTTGCGATCTGCCTGGTCTCGGCGAGCGCGTTCGGCCAGGACTGGGGCGTGCGTCGCGACCCCTTCGACCTCAGCGTCGTGAAGCGCTACAAGGCGATCCTCGCGCGCGACCCGCACGACGCCGGCGCGCTGCGCTCGCTCGTCTCGATGTATCAGCGCCATCGCACGATCGCGAAGCTCGAGGCGGAGTATCGCGCCGAGCTCGCGGCGGCCGAGAGCTGGTCCACGCTTGTCGTGCTCGCGCGACTGCCGCGAACATCTCCCACCGATACGATCGCGCTGTGGAACCGCGCGTTGAAGCTGAACGCGACCGATGCGCGCGGTTGGCTCGCGGCGGGCGATCTCGCGCTCGATGCGGTGGCCGCGCGCGACGCGTATCGGCTTGCCGTGCAGCATGCTGCGTCGCCGCGCGACAAGAAAGCTGCGCTGCTGAAGCTGCTCGGCGCGGCGCGGACTGCCGGTGATACCGGCACCGTCGACGCGACCTATGCGGAGCTGATCGCGCTGGCACCGAAAGATGGCGCACTGTGGCTCGAACGCGGCGGCGCGCAGCTCGCGGCAAAACAGTTCGCGGCCGCACAGGACAGCTTCGTGACGGCAGAGTCGTTGCTCGCCACCGATCCCGAACGGCGCGTGACCGCGATGACGAATCAGGCGATCGTGCTCGAGCGGCTCGGCCGCGTCGATGATGCGATCGCACAGTACGTGCGCACGCTCGACAAGCTGCCGCGCGGCTACTACCTCGGCCGCGAGATCGTGCCGCGGATCATCGATGCCGAACGCAAGCGCAAGCGGCTCGACGCTGCGCTCGCGCTGTTCGAGAAGCGCTGGCCGGAGAAGGCGCGCGGCCACTTCGAGTGGGCGACGCTCGCCGACCTCTACCATGAGATGCACGACGGCGACCGCGCACTCGCGGCGTACAAGCGCGCCGTCGCGAAGGCACCGACGGAGATCGAGACGCAGCGCAAGCTGATCGCGCTGCTCGACAAGCATCGCCCTGCGGCGGAAGCACTCGCGCAGCACGAGGCCGCCGCACGCATCGCGCCCGGTGATGCGAATATCCAGGTCGAGCTCGCGAAGCGCTACTGGCCCGCAGACAAGCAAAAGGCGATCGCCACGCTCGAACGCTTGGCACGCCGGCTGAGCAACAACGTCAACGTTCGCCGCACGCTCGCCGAGCTCTATACGCAGTGGGAGGAGGCGAGCCGCGCCACCACCGAGTACGAAGCGATCGCGGCGCTCGAACCGCACGATCCGGATCATGCGATCGTGCTCGGCGAAGCGTACTGGCGAGCAGGCAACGAGGCGAACGCGCGCATTGCGTGGCAACGGCTCGCCGCCATCGGGACGGCATCAGCATTGTTCCGGCAGGGCGAGGTGCTCGCGATGCACGGATTGTGGGTCGACGCCGCGGAGGCGTACACGAAGTCGCTCGCGCTCGACGGCACGCAGCCCGATGCGTGGCGGCGGCGGGCCCGCGCCTACGACGAGCTCAAGCGATTCCCCGACGCGGTCGCCGACGCGCAACGCGCGGTCGCTTTGATCGGTTATGCGTCGCACGACCAGGGCGATCGCGAGCGCCGCCAGCTCGTCGGCACGCTCGGCCACTGGCACGCACACGATGGCGGCCTGGTGTTGCCCGTCACGCTCGAGCGCTGGCGGTTTGCGTTTGATCGCGGTGACGTCCCCTCCGGCTATTTGCTCGCCGAGCATCACGCGCGGATCGGCAGTGGTCAGCGGCACGATGTGCTGGTCGAGCTGTACAAGCGGGTGCCGAACGACGATTCGCTCGGCATCGAGGTCGCGCGCTCGTTTGCGCGCCGCAAAGCGTTCGGTCGCGCACGCGATGAGCTCGACCGGATCGCGCGACGCACGCCGGCCCGCGCCGAAGAGATGGGCAAGCTCGTCGCGCAGCTCGACGAGGATCGCGAGCGCGCGGAGCAAGAAGCGCGGTGGGACGAAGAAGGTCTGTCGGCGACCGAGCGCGCAGCGCGCCGCGCCGGCGGCCGGCCTCCCGATATCGTCGGCAAGCGGCGCCGGACCGGCATGCGCCTGGAGCTCGGCACCGACGTGCGCAATGCATCGGGTGCGCTGCTCGGGATCGGGATGTATCGTACGCATCGCATCGCTCACGCGACTGCGATCCCGGTGCGCCTCGACTGGACGCAACGCGATGACGAGCTGGAGGAGATCAACGAAGTCTCGGTGAGCGTCGGGATCACGAGACGCATGATCGACACGCGGCGGTTCGAGGTCGCCCTCGGTCTCGCGCAGCGGTTCGAGCTCCGCTACAGCAGCAACGTTCCTGACTCGCGTTGGGACCGCGCCGCACTCGCCGGCGATGTCACGCTCGAGCTCTTGCCGCGCGCCTTACCGACGACGCTCGGCCTGCGCTTTCACCAGTCGTTCACGGACACCGGGCGCCCATCGACGTTGATGGTCGAGCTCGGCTTCGAAGTGCGATAGTGCGACGAATGATCTGCGCTCGGCTGCTCGTCATCGCGCTCGCGCTTGCGGTCGCGGGACCCGTCGCAGCGCAACCGGCCGCGCCGTGCGACGTGTGTGTGCGCGGCGATGCGGTCATCGATCGCTTCTCCCTGCAGCCGGTGCGCCCGCTTGCCGGCGAGCTCGCCGAGCTCCAGCTCGCCGACCCGCTCACGCCCGAGCAGTACACGCGGATCCTCGAGCTTCGCGCACGCACACCGGCGCTCGTGCGGCTCGGCGCTGTCGACGACGCGGACCTCGCGCTCGTCGCAGCCGCGCTGTGTCGCTCGACGACCGACGCCTGCGTGACACCGACCACACGCGCGCTCCGCTGCCTCGCCGAGCGTTGCGCGGTCACGTTGCCGCGAGCAGATCCGCGCGTCGCGGACCTCGTTACCGAGAGCTGCAATCGCTACGTCACGCAGAAGCGGTCGTCGGTGTTCGGTGTCGGCATCGATTGGGCCACCGGTTGGCATCGCAGTCGCTACCCGCATGACGGCCGGGCTTGGTCGTTCGGCATCGCAACACGCCTGCGGATCACCAACAAGATCGGCGCGGTCGCTCGCTTCGATCGCGTGGCCGGTCGCGACGCGGCGGAAGACGTCGACGGCAATGGCCGCGACGACATGTCTACCGGCTCGATCACGCGTCTGTTTGCGCTCGGGGGCCCGAGCTTCATCCTCGACTTCACCCGCTTCGAGAACACGGCTCGCTACCTGCGGCTCGACGTGCTCGGCGGCTACGTCGCGACGCGCTCGCAGCCCGACGAAGATGGCCCCGCCGCCGGCTTCGATCTCGCGTATCACCTGTGGACGATCCGCACCGGCGTTCGGTACGTGCAGGGGTTCGGCGATGCTCGCGAGGCATCGACGGTGCTCGCGCACCTCGGCTTCGTCGCCGGCGCGTCGCCCGAGTACAGCCGCGGCGCCAACTGCAGCGGCGAGGCGCAGGAGGCGGATCGATCGTCGCGGCTCGCCATCGGTCTCGACCTTCCGGTCGGCGGCTACGGCCTCACGTCGCAGCTCGGCTACCTCGCGATCGGGCTCGGCTTCGAAGCGAAGTGGTACCTGTCGCGCTCGTTCGATGTGGTGACCCGCGCCGACATGCTCGTGTTTCCGCGCTACGACCAAGATCGCGTGATCCACCAGGCGGTGCTCGGCGGCCTGCGTATCGACCACGGCAAGGACACCGAGCGGTCGTCGCGTAGCGGTTGGTTCACCACGGTGCTCGCCGGTTATTCGCACGGCGCCGGCATCAGGCCGACCACGGCGGGCACCGGCCCGATCGCCGACGTGTCGCTCGCGTGGGGCGGCCAGGGCAAGGAAGGCGCGGGATGGTTGCGGCTACACGCTCGCTTTGGCCTCACGCCGGAGAACATCGACTATCGCGTGCTGCTGTTCTCGCTCGGGTTCGAGCTGCGCTTCGATCCCCGCCGCTGGCGCAGTCGCGTGTGAGCTAGAAGCGCGCGGTGTAGCCGATCGCCGCGCCGCCGGGTTGGATCTGAAACGACATGCGCGTGTCTTGCTTGTTCGGCGTCAGGAACAGATACGTGCCCGCGATCAGCAACACGCCGCTGCCGATGCCCATCCCGATCGAAACGCCACGCCGCGTGCGCCCCTCGGAGAGCAGCGAGTTCGCTTCCGCGAGCACCATCTCGTTCGCACAGCGCGACATCGGACACAGCGCGTGCTCCTCGTCGAACTTGCGCGTCGACAGCTCGAACATCACGGCAGCACCTGCGAGCAGCGCGACGCCGCCCGCGCCGAGCAGCAAGCCGTTGCGCCTGCTGCGATCCATGCCGCCCGTGCGCTCCGCGTCGTCCGCGTCCGGTGACGCCGGTTGCCGAAGTGGTGCAGCGGCCCGTGCAGCGGGCGCGATGGGCGCCACGGTGGGCGCAGCCGCGGGCTCTTCGCGACGCTCGACCACCGGCTCCATGCGGACGATGACGTCGAGGATCACGCGATCGCGATCGACGGGTGCCGACGCGCGGCCTTCGTAGCCCGGCGCGGTTGCGACCACCTCGTGCGGCCCTTGATCGACGAGCACGTCACCGCTCGACGGAACCTCGACGCCATCGACCTTGATGACGAGTCCCTTCACGGTCGGGCTGATCGCGAAGCGCAGCTTCGGAGCGTTCGCTTCGAGCTTCGCGGCCTTTGCGATCGAGGTCTGACGCCGCGCCGCGTTCGTGTCGCGCTCGGCGACGCCCCGATACAGCCGCGCTGCGGCGACCGGCTTGCCGTCTTGTGCGTAGCAACTCGCGAGGCCGAGCTCGGTCTCGATCGTCGCCTCGAGCTTCGCGCTCGCTTCGAACGCTTCGCACGCCTCGTGGATGCGGCCCGCTTTGAGTGCAGCTTGCGCGCGCTTGAACGCGGACTCGGCGGTCTCGTTGGAATTCGCGAATGCAAGGGACGTGTGCGCGAGGAGCGCGGCTGCGATGAGAAGTTTGGTCATGGAAGTGCTCACTGGTTGAGTTGGCGCGAGTTGCCGAACTTGTCCTTGCTCGGGCCACGCTCGGCGTCGCCCTTGACGTCGAACGTGATCGTATTGACGCCGTCTTTGACTTTGATCTCGGTCTCGAGCGGCTCGGCACTGCGCTCGCTCCACACGCGTGCCTTGTACTTGCCCGGCTCGAGGCTCCTGAACGTGAACTCCTTCGCGCCGTCGACGGGAACGTAGTGGGGCGCGTCGATCACGAAGACAAACGCCGCCATGTTTGCGTGCACGTTGCAGCCGAGGCGAATCAGGCCCGCGCGTTCGAACTTCATCGCGCGCGACTTGCCGTCCTTGTAGAGGCCGACGTCGAACGGCTGCGTCGACGAGGTCGAGAACACGTTGTGATAGAAGTTGTCGAAGTTCGGGAACGCGACGGTCGAGCCCGGCGGCACCGCGAGCAGGCGCGGCGAGAACGTCTTGTTGCGCTGCTCGACGACGCGGCGCTTCGCGGTGCGCTTCGCGTAACGGCCGCTCAGTGGATAGAGCTCGATGAGCCCGACGCCATCGAGCGGCTTGCCGTCGACGGTGATCGACCCGCGCAACGACGCGGCGAGCAGGGCGCCCTTCGGGCTGTCGTCGTCGGAGCTGCCGACGAGCTTCGGTTGCGCCGGCGCGTCGGACGCCATCTGCTCGAGCGGCGTGTCGATGCGCGGCGGCGCACCGGTGCGAAACGCGGGCGCTGCGGCCGCAACGGTCTCGGCACCCACTGCGATCTCGACGCGACTGAACAGCTGGTCGGCCCAGTTGCGCTGGCCGCGTCGAGCCGCTTCGATCGCGGCTTGCATCAGCTCGCGCGCGGACTTGTCGGTGAGCTTGTCGAGCACCGCAGTCGCCTTCGCGAGCTGCGCTTCGCTCGCCGGCTTCAGCCGATCGCTCGGCGTGACGATCCTCGGTTGCAGCGGGCCGAGCGCGCCGAGCAGCGCGTTCTTTTCCTTCGCCGGCACCTTGAACTTGTCGAGCGTCGCGGCGAGATCCTCGACGAGCGCGGTGAATTCCTCGTCGACGACTTCCATGCCGGCGTGCGACGTCTCCATGTCGCGGCCCGTGTACTTGCACGGCCCACCGGTCGCCATGCATACGAACTCGACGAGCAACAGCTTGAGCTTCGGGACGTCGGTGTTGACGAACCGCATCTTGATGCGCGGATCGGCGGCGACGCGTGCGATGAAATCGTCGACGACTGCAACGATCGCGCGCTGACCGCCGAGTCGATCATAGAGGTCGTTCGGCGCAGCGGCGGGCGCGGCGGCGCGGTTGCCACTTGGTTTCGTCGTTCCCTTTGCCGTCGGCGCGCTCGGCGCACCACAGCCGATCACCAGACACGCGAGCACTGCGAGCTTCGTCATCCTCATGGCTCCTCTATTGAAAAAGCTTGTCGAACGCGTTCACGTTGTTGTTGTCGCCGTCCGGATCGGGAAGGTCTTTGAACCTCTCGTGCGGCACCGGTTCCGGATCACCGAGGTGGTTGGTCACGAGATCGATCACGAACGTGGTGAACGTCTGGTCGTCTGGTCCCGCGTCTTGCGGCACGTAAGGCGAGTCATCGCCGCACGCACCCGAGACGAGCCCGAGGCCAAGAGCGAACGCGAGCAGATGAGAACGCACTTTCACGCTGGTCTCCCTCTGTGTGGACCCAGCGCTACTACGAGCGTCGCCGTTGATCGGATCGGGGCGGTTTCGATTACGCTGCTTGCGTGTTCGGTTTAGGACGTAAAGCCAAGATCCGTAAGGCCGTTGACCGTGCACGAGCGACCGTTCGCGCCGACACGGACCTCGCGGATCTGGCACCGATCGAGGAGCTGCCCGCCGAGTGGCACGCGCAGGCGTTCGGCTGGCTCGCCGTCGCCCTGTTCGATGACGAGCTCTACACCGCCGCACGCGCGAGCCTCGACCGCGCCCTCGCGCTCGCCCCCGACGAGCCCGAGCTGCATCGACTCGCCGGCGAGATCGCGACCGAGCTCGGCGACGCCGACACGGCCATCGAAGCGCAACGCCGGGTGGTCGCCGCCTCACCGCGCGATCCGCAGCAGGCGATCGTGCTCGCGGAGCTGCTGATCGTTTCGGAGCGCGCCGGCGAAGCGATCGAGCTGCTCGAGGGCCTCAGCGATCTGCACGATGCCGCCGTCGAGACGCGGCTCGCCGAAGCGCTGTTCGTCTCCGACCGTGGCGAGGAAGCGCTCGCGCTTCTCGATGACGTCTGCGCGCGCTACGACGCCCAGCTGAAGGAGCTCTCGGCGGCGGACTGGCAAGCGCTCAAGGCGCGCGCCGACGAGGCCCACCGGTTGCGCGACGACGTCTACGCCGAGATGCATGGACGCGAAGCGACGATCGAGCTCGCGGCCGCCGAGGGCAAGCTCGACGCCAACGCCGGTGTCAACTTCCGCCTGCTCGGCGCACGGCTCGCGGTGAAGAGCGAGCGCATTGCCGAGGTGCTCGAGCTCGAAGATCCAGACGCCACCGAGCGTCGCGGTCAGGCGATGATCGAGCGCACGCCGGCGAGCGCGCACGGCCTCGTGCTCGTGGGCAGCGCGCAGCTCCGCCGCGGCGAGGTCGCCGCCGCACGCAAGTCATTCGAGCGCGCGTGCGAAGCAGACGGCCGCTGCTTCGCTGCGTTCATCGGTCTCGGTGCCGCGATGGAT
>DATDCH010000318.1:0-8527 GCA_036524455.1 Kofleriaceae bacterium
TGGACGGTCCCATGTTCACCGCCCCGCCGGCGTACGTGAACAACTCGGTCAGGTTGGTCGCGGTTTCCAGGCAGATGGCACCAGCGCCAATGTCGAGACCTGCGGTCGTCCACCCGTTCCAGTACCAACCCCACTCGCCTCCTCTGACGATAGCGTTTGATTTGAGGATGACGACTCCGCCGTGGCCCAGGTGTCCCTTCAATTCGCTAAGAAAACAACTCCGGCTTTCCGCTGGAGATGCCGGTGGGTTGTCGAATGGAGTCCCGATGCGGGCTGGACCGAATCCGCCCTCGCCGTCGTTCCAGTAGCGGGTGCTGCTGATCGCCTGGACGGTTTCACTGAAGTTCTCGCGCTCGACGCATCCGAGCGACATCGATGTGAGGAGCGCGACGCCAAGCAAGAGCTTGGTCATCGTCGGCAGGCGACGACGAGGGAACATCGCGAGAATTTGGGTACGGCGCATAGGTCACTCCTTGAACAGTTCGAACATTGACGCCGCCCACGAGGTGAACGGTTAGCTTCGTCGGTCGAGGCCGTATTGCTTCGACTTCATGCGAAAGGTTCGAAGCGGCATGCCGATCAGCTCGGCCGCTTTCTTCTGGACACCGCCCGAGGCTTCGAGCGCTTCGGCCATCCGGCGGCGCTCGAGAGCGCGTAGCTCGTCGGCGACGCGTCGCGAGGTCTTTGGAGCGGATGTTGGTTCCGCCGCGATGCCGGTGATGCGCTCCGAGAGGTGCCACGGTTGCACCACATCGGCATCGATCGTGGCCGCGACGTACTCCATCTCGTTCTTGAGCTCGCGCACGTTGCCCGGCCATGGATGCCGCGCGAGCGCTTCCATGGCGGCTGCAGAGAATGCGAGCGGTGGCGCCTTCGCGGCCTGCCGCGCGTCATCGAGGAATTCGCGTGCGAGGAGTACGAGCTCGCGTGGGCGATTTCGCAGCGGCGGCAACGTGACCTTGGCGCCACCGAGGCGGAAGTACAGATCCTGGCGGAACGTGTTGTCGCGGACGGCTGCTTCCAGATCCTTGTGTGTGGCCGCGACGACGCGGACATCGATCGCGATCTCGGTGACCGAGCCGACGCGCATGATGCGCTTCGCGTCGAGCGCACGCAGTAGCTTGGCTTGCACGGCTGGGGACAGGTCGCCGACCTCGTCGAGAAAGATCGTGCCGCCGATCGCCGATTCGAGGAGCCCTGCCTTCGCAGACGTGGCGCCGGTGAACGCTCCCTTCTCGTGACCGAACAGCTCGCTCTCGGCGAGCGACTCCTGCAGCGCCGCGGCGTTGAACGCGACGAACGGTCCCTTCGCGCGACGCGACCACACGTGTAGTGCGTGTGCCGCGTTCTCCTTGCCAGAACCCGTCTCGCCGATGATGAGGACGGGCAGCTCGCTGTCGGCGAGTCGCTTGAGCAGCTGGAACAGCTGTGCGGTCGCGCTATCGGCGACGAGCGCGCGCCGGTTGCCGATCTGCAACCGAATGACGGCGTCGGACGGATCCTTGACTTCACCGACGCTCGCACTCTGGGCAGCCGCGCGCGCGGCAGCGACCAGTGCGTCGGCACGGCAGCCGTCCGCCGGGCACGTCGCGATTCCAACCCGCACCGGTAGCGGCGCGGCACTGCATGCGCTCGCGATCGCAAGTGCGCGCTCGCGGCCGGCTTCGCCGTCGGTCTCGAGCGCGACGACCAACGCACCATCCGATGTGATCGTCGCGAGGTCGAAGCGCGCGAGCGATGGCGTGAGCGGCACCTCGAGCACGTTGGCGCTCGCGCTGTCGACGAGGATCGCGATCGCGGTGAGCTCGCGCTCGTACTGAATGGCGCGCTGCAGCTCTTCCTCGAAGCGCTGGCGAAATACGGTCGGGTCGATGAAGTGCCGGCGCAGCTCGGGCGGCTGCGCATGGACGACCATGATCGCTTCGCCGATCGAGATGACATCGCCGGCCGCAACCCGCCGCATGCCGCTTACGCGCACGGCATTGACGTGGGTGCCGTTGTGGCTACCGAGATCGCGAACCGTGACGTCACCAGCTTCGACGACGAGCTCGGCGTGACGGCGCGAGCAGGCCGCATCGGTCAGCCGCAACTCCGCTTCCGCTGCGCGCCCGATCAGCACGACGCCATCGCGCGGCAACGGATGCATCGCCGACGAACCATCCTGGATCAGCAGGACATGTCCACCGACCGGCCGCTCGTGGAAGAGCGAGATCGTCGGTGCGTCGGGTTCGCCCACACGCCCCCTATCCCACAAACCGCCGGCAGCGTCGAGCAAGCTCATGTCCGACGTTGAGCAACCTCCGTACCGCTCGACGCGCCTCAGATCTCGACTGTGGCGACCGCACGAGCGGCAACGGTTGCCGCTTGGCGCGACGGAAGAGGCAAAGCTTGCCGCTTGTGCCGGCTACGTCGCGGTGATCACTGAGCGGCGCTGGGCACGACGGTTGCTGATCTGGCCGCGATGTCCAATCGTCTGGTCCTCCTGAGCGCACTTTGCGTCGCCGTGCCTTTACAAGCGGATGCGAAGCCGCGCGGCGACGTCTCGGCCGCACTCGCCAGCGATGTGCTGTACGAGCAGCATCTGCCGATCCAGATCGTGTTCATCGGCGTGAAGCCAGGCGTCGCGTGCCCGGCGAATCCGACGTTCGACCCGTGGCTGGACCTCAACGTCCCCGCATGCACGACCGCGGCGGATAGCTTCTCTCCAGTCGACGTCGATGAGAACGTGATCCGCCGTGTGCTGCCGGCCCGGGTGCGCCCGGCGATCGGTTCATCGTCGAATCGAGTCGCGATGGCCGTGGTCCCCGACTACCGGTTCGCGTACGCACAGAACGCGTTTGCGGCTGGCCTCGCGACTCATCTGTTCGGCGATGGCACGACCGCAGGGATCGGCACGCGACTGCCCGAGCCGGCGTTCGCGCACTGGATCTATAGCGAGTTCAACCTGCGGCGCATCGGGCGCATCGAGCCGTCGATCGTTCCCGCGATCGACGAGAGCTGGGTCGTCGACCCGCGGCAGACCGAGCAATACCTGCTTGCGAATCTCGGTGCGATGGGCACGACCGATCGCAGCGGCGCGCCGATCGCGATCGATCCGCGCTATCCGACGTTCTTCATCATCAACCTGTTCGGTCAGCCCAACTTCAAGTTCCACGATTACGTCGTCCCCGGCGGCGTCATCGCCTTGGTCGCGCGTGGCGGCAGCGCGGGCCGCCGCTCCGCGTTCCTCGATGTCTCCGCCGGTCCGGAGCTCCTCGCCGAAAGCTGGTCGATCGATGTCTGCGCCGATAGCAACGGTGATGGCAAGCCGGACCAAGCGGCGAGCGATTGGAGTGAGCCAGCGTGTTTTTTGCGAACCCTCAACAACCTCGAAGGCAACGCCGCGCACCTCGTGCCCGTGTGGGAGTACTTCAATCCAAATCCGCTCGCGACCGCATCGCTGAATTCGCTCGACTTTGTACCGAACGTGTACGTCGATCCGGCGCTCGGCTATTTCCGCTCGCGGTTCACCGTCGACCTCTCGATGTACCTGCGGTTCGTCGCCGTGAACATTCACTCGATTGGCTATGCCATCCGCGATCCGATGGACAACGTGTTGCCGTACAACCGCCAGACCTCCGGCGGTCCCGCGAGCTACTACCCCGCCGACTTCGCCGCACTGCAACGGTTCGCGATTCAACGCACCATCGTGCGTGATCCGGGAACCCCGGCGCTCGCAAACACCGGCCCGCTCCTGCTCTCGCAGTTGCAAGCGCTCGAGCCGCGCGACTACTCACTGGTCACCACCGAGCAGCCGCTGGATGCAGCGCTCTCCGACGTCTGGGAGTGCCGCAATTCGTTCTACAACAGCGCCCCAGGTGAGTCCTGCTACTCGCCGATGTCGAGTGCGCAGCTCGACACCGTGACCTACGTCCACGATCACGAGCAGCAGTTCATGGCGTCGCCGACGGTTGCGAACCTGCCGTTTCTCGACTTCAGTGTCGACCCCAGTCGGATCGTGAGCACACGCGGCGTCGTCGGGCCTCGCACGCTACCTGGCAACATCCTCGGCATCAGTTACTTCGATCCAATGCGCGCCGGAAACGGCCACATCGAGGCGACGCTCGCGTGGAACGAGGCGTGGCTCCGTCCGATTGCCACCGTGCACGAGGCGGGTCATGCGTTTGGCGTTCCGCACCTGTGGGAAGGCATCGACAACAACGGTTTCTTTCGGGCGTTCCAGCCGTGGCGGAGGTTTGCCATCGTCGGACAACAGATGGAGAGCGCGATGAGCGAGTTGTTCGACGTACCCAACTTGTCGTTCAGCCCGTTCGAGCAGGCAAACCACCGCCGGATCCTGATCGCCCGGCTCGTCACGCATATCGCGTTCCTCGACGCGGCGATCCGCGCGAGCAGCCGCGCAGGCGAAGTCACATCCGCGCTCGAAGCTGCGGCAACGTGGAGGGCCAGCGCGATCGCCGATGCGGACGGGCTCGACGGACTCGACGCTGCACGTCGCGGATACTTCGCGCTGCTCGTCGGCGCGCAACAGATTCATGCGGAGCCGCCGGCTTCGGCATGGCCGGGAAGCCAGAGACCGCAGGGGATGGCGCACGAGATTGTCGATCACCGAACGGTCGCCGCACCGACGCTGCACATTCCGTACAGCGCGCCGTGGGCCGATTCGCCGGAGCCCGCGGAGGACTCGACCGGCTGCAATGCAGGCGGCGGCACGAAGCTCGCGCCGCTGTTCGTTGCGCTGATGCTCGTGCTCACTGTGCGCCCGGTTCGGCGCCGCCGGCGTCGTTAGATCCCGTCGATCAGCAGCAGCTCGAACGTCGCCTGCTTGAGGTTCGCAAAGATCTCGCCTTCGCGATCGAACACGACGCCTGCAATCCATGCAGTCGTCGAGAATACGGCGACGGGATCACGATCGCGATCCACCCGGTAGAGCCGACTTGCTGATTCGTGGCAGAGCGACGTCACATGCAGCGCGCCGTCCGGCGCCCATGCGAGAAACCTGGCCTCCAAACCGCACTCACCGTCACGAGGCGGAACCTTCCAGGCCTCGACGCCGCCGGATACGAGATCGACGACCAGGATCCTCATGTTGGCTTCCGAGCGATCGAGCAGAGCCAGGTGCCGGTCGTCGAAGGACATGGCCACGCCGTCTGTGAGCCGCGACGTGAGCGCGACCGTCTTGGCCGCTTCGAGGTGGTCCCCGCGGAGAACTCGATACTCGGCGGAGGTTGCGGTCTTGTGAACCACGGCGCACGCATCACCACCACACACCACTTCACCTGCGGCGCTTGCGATCGCGCGTCGCTCTCCGCGCTCGCTGATTTCGAACAGTGTCGTGCCATCGGCGAGCAATACGCGTTTGCCGTTCGTCGCCAACGCATCTTTGGGCCCTCCGATTCGGGTGTACTGGCCGTTCGGCGTCACCCATCCCGAGTCATCGTCGCGTACGACGAGGAGCCGACCGTCATCAGTCCGCCCGGTCAGATATCTGGGTTGTGTCGCGTGCGGGATGCGAACCGTTTCATTGCGACGGACGTGAACGAGTCGCTGGTCGGAGCTGTGGCGGTTGGCCAGTAACGTTCCGGACGCGACCGTGTGCGGGCTGATCGCCGTGTAGCGTTGAGCAGCGAGGAGCGGAGCGATCGGCTCGCGCAGCCGGCCGTCGCGCACCCTCGCGATCAGCAGACCCTCGCCGGCGCTGCTGTCGAGCTGGGCATTGAGCACGAGGCGCTCGGCATCGAACCAGACCAACTCGAGCGAACCGCTGAGTGTGAGCACCGCGCGATACGGTTCGACGGTCATGTGACGCGTCGCAACGTTGACGAGGACCACGGCGTAGTTCGCGCCTTGCGTCGACGTCCAGACCGCGACGTGTTGTCCATCCGGCGCAACGCCCGCCCTGCGCAGCTCGGAGGTCTCGGGGAGGGTGGCGATGCTCGAGACAGGCGCACCACGGCGATGAACGAAGAGCTCGGTCTTGCGATGGGTCAGGACGTGCTCGCCGTCGGCGGAGATCGCGAGTAGGCCGGGAACGCCTGCGATCCAAGGTGCCAGTGTTTTCGTTTGCGGGTCATACGCCCTGAGATCGCGATCGTCGTAGAGAATGATGCGGCGCTCGGTCGGCCACGCGACGGCCCGCACCGTGTCGCCCTCGAGCTCCCCCACCACGCGCTCGCTGCCATCGATCGAAGCGATGCGAAGCTCGCGCCCTTGCACGAACGTGATCTGGTCGGCATGTGGACCGAGGACACGCGTCCTGCTTCCGACGCTGTATCCGAGAGCTCTCACGCGCACGTCATGCGGGTCGGTGCAGGCGAGAAGCGAAGGCATCGGCAACCGGTTCTTGCCAACCTCGCGTTCGACGATGTGGACAAATTCATCGAACGCGCGATCGAGGCATGTCGCGCGTCGAATCGCGCCGTCGCCGTTCGCGTGGCAAACCGCGACGCGCTGCGCACGCCACCGGCCAGCGAGCTCGTCCATGGCGACGAGGTCCTCGCGGACAAACGGGGCGTCGCGGCGGCTTGCCTCGAAACTACGGCGAGCAGTCGCGTTCCAGACCGAGCTCATTCGCTGAGCCTGCTCGTCGCATCGATCGGTCGCCGCCTGCCGGCTGACAAGAATCCAACCGACAACTCCGATCACGACGATCGCGACGCCGACGAGCGCCAGCGTTCGGCGGCGGCGCGAAAACGCAGTGGGAAGCCGCTCGTTGCAGAGTCCTTCGAGCTGATCGCGAATCGCGGCGAGATCGACCGCCGGCCCGGCGGATCGGCCGAGCGTGATCGTCGATGCGACCACATCCTCCGCGCTCACGCTGAGCGGTATCGGGCTCGTGACGATCTCGCTCGGCTTCAAGTCGGTGAGCTTGCCGAGCGCGTCGCGCACCATTGCCATCGCCGGACGTTCGTCACCCTTCTTCGCGAGCATGCTGGCGACGAGCGCTTCGAGTCCCTCCGGCAGCTCGATCGCGCGAGCCGATGCGATCGTCGGCGCAGGCTCGGAGAGCAGCGCCGCGAGGCCTTCACTGCTCGTGCTCGGGAACGGCACTGCGCCGGTGAGACAGCGAAACAGCGTCGCGCCCAACGAGAACACGTCGGACTTCGCATCGATCGGTTTGCCGATGGCGGCCTCGGGCGACATGTAGCCCGGGGAACCGACGATCGCGTGCTCGACGGTGTGCGCGAGGCGCAGATCGGCGGGCGCGCGCGCGACGCCGAAATCGAGGAGCCTCACGCGCGGATCGTCGAGCTCGCCGTCGATCATCAGATTCGATGGCTTGAGATCGCGATGGACGATGCCGCGGGCGTGGACGAGCGCCATCGTGTCGGCGACGCGAAACGCGACTCGCAACGCTGTCGCCACTGACAGCGGACCGTGCGACGCGAGCAGCTGCGCGAGGGTTTGCCCGGGCGCCAGCTCGAAGATGATGTACGGAGCGCCGTTGTCGAAGCGGCCGATGTCGATCGGGCGTGCGACGCGATCACCGCCGACCGCAGCCGCGACAAGCGCCTCCTGGACAAAGCGCTCCTTGACGTCGGGCAGCGCAACGCGATCGGCACGCAGCACCTTCAACGCGGCGAGCGTGTTCGGCAGCCGCTTGTGGCGCAGCAAATAGACTTCGCCCATCCCGCCGCCGCCGAGGCGGGATTCGACGCGGAAGTTCCCCACGCTGCGGCCCACGAGCGTCGGCCCCGCACTGCTCGCGTCACCCACGCCTCCGATTCTGCACGGCTTGCGTGTTCTCTGGGGTCGGCCGACGCTGCAGACGCTTGTGCGCAGCGGATTCCGCGCTCCCTGACTACTCGACTTGCTAGTAACCGATTCGCGGCCTTAGCGAGCACGAAGCGCCCAGATCCCGGGCACGTCGGCTGCAATTCGTCACCGCCATGATGAGGATCCTCGCCGCCGCGCTTCTACTCGCCGCCGCCTGCTCGTCCGAGTCTACGAGCGACACGCCCCCGACGCTCGAGGTCACGAGCCCGGCGCGCGGCACGCTTGCCGATGCCGAGACCGTCACGGTGCGCGGCACCGCGAAGGACGCCGAAGGACCGGTCAAGGTCACGGTTGCCGGCCTCGAGGTCACGCCCGCGGCCGACGGCACGTTCTCGATCGACGTGCCGGTCGCAGCCGGCATCGACCTCATCGAGACCCACGCGATCGACAGCGCCGGCAACGACGTGCGCGACGTCCGCGCGGTGCTCGCCGGCACGCTCGCACCGAGCGATGGCACGAAGGCCGGCCAGGTCGGCGCTCGCGCCGGCGTCACCGCGCTGCGCGCGGTCGGTAACGCCGTCGCCGCGGCCGCGGAGCAAGTCGACTTCACGGCGGCCGCGCAGGCGCTCAACCCGGTCTACGACAACAGCGGCTGCCTCGGCGCGAAGATCAATGTCACGAGCATCACGCTGTCGAACATCGGCGCCGTCCTCGCACCGAAGACCGGCGCGCTGTCCACCGATGTCACGATCGACAACCTCGTCGTTCGGATGTCCGCAAACTTCAAGGTCGCGTGCATCGGCGGCAGCAC
>DATDCH010000319.1:0-2900 GCA_036524455.1 Kofleriaceae bacterium
CCGACGTCGGCGTGATCGAGCCAGAGCTCGCGCGGTTCGACATGCCCGATATCGTCGGATGTGGGCCGACTATTACGCCGCGATCGATGCCGCACGCGAGGACGTCGCCGCGGGTCGGCTGTCGCCGCGCGAGCAGAGCCAGCGGTCACGCGAGCTGCAGCGCGACATGTGGGATGTCCATGTCGCTGCGGTCGAAGCGGGGCTCAGCACGAACCGCGATCGGCTCGCGCAGCTACCTCCGCCGGAACAGAGGTTCGCGCGCGCATGGGGCTACACCGCGGTCGAGTTCATCGCGGCCGGTGACTTCCCGAGCGATCGCGATTCGATCGGACGCACGCAGGCGATCATCCTGCCGCTGCGGCTCGTCGCCGACGGAGACTTCGGCGACGGCTCGGCCGATCTGACGTGGCACCAACACATGGCGCTGCACGCGATGGATGCGCTGCACGAGGCCGAGAGGCTCACGAACCATGCGCTGTTTCGCGCATGGCAAGAGGCGCTCGCCGAGCCGCGGTGTGCGGCGCTCTGCCCGTTCATCCTCGACCAGGCACTCGCCGAGGAGCTCGATGGCTTGCCGTCGTATCTACGCAGCGCACTCGACGTGCTGCAGGGCATCGATCGCCGACCGGCATGGGCGGTCAACGGCAGCGCGCTATCGTGTAGCGGTTCCGACCCGAGCGCGCTGTCGTGCAAAGCTTCCGGAACGACGCGTTCGTTCACGTGTAGCCTCGCGAGCGGCGTGCGCGAGTGGTCGTGTCGAACCTGCGTCGCCGACGGCACCGCCGTGTTCGTCCGCATGTTCTGTCCCGCAGCGGCGACGAACGAACCGGGTGGCGCATGCTCGGTCGTCGAGGCGGCAGAAATCGCGTCGGGAGGTTGCTAGGCTCGCTGCTGCCGATGTCGATCGAAACCATCATCTGGGTCTGGTTCGCGCTCACGGCGGCGTCGATGGCCTACATGGCGTTCGACTTGTTCACGCGGACGCCGGAGATGCCGGTGATGAAGTGGGGCTGGCTGCTGGTGGCGCTCTACACCGGGCCGGTCGCGCTGATCGTGTACTGGCTCAGCTGCCGAGAACCCGCGCCCGGCACGCACGAGCAATTCGTGGCGCCGCTGTGGAAACAATCCGTCGGCTCGACGATTCATTGCCTCGCCGGCGACGCGACGGGTGTGATCGTTGCGGCTGCGGTGACCGGTGCGTTCGGGCTGCCGATGTGGCTCGACTCGGTCGTCGAGTACGTCGCCGGCTTCCTGTTCGGTCTGTTCGTGTTTCAGGCGCTGTTCATGAAAGGCATGCTCGGCGGCAGCTACTGGACGGCCGTCAAGCGCACGTGGCTCGCAGAGTGGCTGAGCATGAACTGCGTGATGGCCGGCATGTTCGCGGTGATGGTGATCTGGATGACGCGCGACATGGCGGCGATGGAACCGTCGAGCCCGCGCTTTTGGTTCGTGATGTCGATGGCGACGCTCGTCGGCGGTGCGATCGGTTTTCCGGTCAACGCCTGGCTCGTCAAGCGCAAGCTCAAGCACGGGATGGGCACCGTGCGCGCGCTCGGACGCGGCGGAGCTCCGGCCGAGATGCCGTCGCATGCGGCGATGGGTCACGAGCGCGCCGCGATGGATCACGCTTCGATGGGTCACGACACCGCCGGGATGCCAATGGGCGCAAGCGTGGGCCCGGTGTCCAAGGTGATGGTGTCGGCGGCAACGATCTTCCTACTCGCCGCCGGTGTCGTGGTGGCCGACCGCTTCGGCAACCTCACGATGAGACGCAGCGACCACGCCATACCGCAAGATCACGGCATGCACGGTCGCTGGGAACAGTGGCCGATCGCGTCAACCACGCGGCATCGCACGAAACGGTCCCGGCATGCCACCTGCTGTATCGCTGCTCCATGCGCTTCTTCGTGGTCGCAGTTGTCGCCTCGCTCGGCTGCACGCAGCCGGATCCGTGCGCGTCGATCAGCGCGCGGCTGGCCGAGTGCGGCATCGATTCGCGTGGCGAAGCTCTGCTCGCCGCATGTGATGCCGGCGCTGCAGCGGAAGTCGCGGAGCTCGAGACGGCGTCGTGCGAGGACTTGTTCGCCGCTACCGCGAGCTTCGTCGACGAGGGCAAGGCCGACGACGGCACGGGTGGTCTGTGTTTGCTGAGCTCGCAATGCGGCGCCGGCCTCGTGTGCCGGCCCGACATGCACTTCATCAATCGGTGCATGCGGCCGGGGCAGCTGGGCGAGCATTGCTGGAGCGCATCGCAGTGCGCGAACGGCATGTCGTGCCACTGGATCTGGCACGACGTCGAGCCACTCGCGCATCCGGCGCGCGTCTGTAACCCGCATCAGAATGCCGAGCACGTCCACCAGCCGCACGACGATCTGCCGGGACACGAGCACACGGTTCCCGCGCGGCTCGATCCGACCCGCTCGTACGGCGATCGCGTGCGAGTGCTGACCGTGCTGCGCGACCGTCATCCGTATCCGTTCCACGGCACCGGCAACGCGTGGTTCGATCACCGCGACGGTCTGCTCGCACAAACACTGTGGCAAGACGAATCAGGCCGCGACACGCGGCGCGCGGACGGCGTGCACTGGTCGTGGTGGGGCAACATCAACTGGACGTTGACGATGTGGCAAGCGCAGGTGCTCCAGCGCTACCGCGGCGAGCTACCCGGGCTGACGATCGTCTCGTACACCGATCCGCGGTTCGACATTCCGCAGAGCGTGGTGACCGCCGTCCTCGAGCTCTACGACGCGATCGATCAGACTCGTCGCGACGCCGAAGCCGGTCGGCTCGATGCTGCGGGGCGCTCCGCCGCGGAGTGGAAGCTGCAACAGCTGATGTGGCGCTTTCACGACGAAGTGCTGAAGGTCTCGCTGCCGCGCAACGACGATGTGCTCGCCGCG
>DATDCH010000320.1:0-19372 GCA_036524455.1 Kofleriaceae bacterium
CCCGCCGGCCGATGGGCCGCACGACTCGGATCGATGACGCGGGGGCATTGTTCACGATCGGCTACGAGGGCCGCGCCCTCGACGAGCTGATCGCGATCCTCGCGGCCAACCGGATCGATCGCGTGATCGACATCCGCGAGCTACCGCTGTCGCGGCGTCGCGGGTTTTCGAAGACGCCGCTCGGCACCGCGCTCGGCGGCGCCGGCATCGACTACGTGCACATGCGTCAGGCCGGCAATCCGTATCGCAGGCTCAAAGATTCGATCTCGCGCGACGAGCTGCTCGCGAAGTACAAGACGCACATCACCGGCGCGCGTGAGGCAGTCGCCCAGGTCGCGGCGCAGGCACGCGGCCATCGCGTCGCGCTACTCTGCTTCGAGGCGGAAGCCCAGGAGTGCCACCGTTCGTTGCTGGCACCGCGCGTCGCGAAACTGCTCGGCGTTGCGGTTCGCGATCTCTAACCGCCGTCGCGCACGCGGCGCGCGAGCGCATCGAGCAGGTCGTACGTGGTGACGATGCCGGCGAGCTTGCGATCGACAACGACGAGCAGACAGTTGATCTTCTTCGACGCCATCGTTGCCGCTGCCGACGACACCGGTTCCGACGGCTTGCACGTGATGAGGTTCTTGCTCATCACCTCGTGCAGCTGCGTCTGCATGATCGACGGAACCTTCGCGCCGAGATGACCGACGTCGGTCATCGAGAACACGCCGAGCAGCAAGTCGCCCTCGCAGATCGGCACGTGGCGAAACCCGTGCTCCTTCATGAGCGCATACGCCTCGCCGACCGTGGCGGTCGGCGTCATGCACTGCGGATCCGGAGTCATGACGTCCTCGACCGTGATCCCCATAGGCGGAGTGTACTACCGCAGCTTGTTGGCAAGCGACGCCAACAGATCGTGATCGGCGGCAATCCGCTGTACGACTTTCGGGGCGACGGTACCCGCATCGAGCAGCTTCGCGAGCGAACGCTCGAGCGGGATCATGCCGGCGTCGCGGCCGGACTGGATCGCGGTCGGCAGGGTGTGGAGGTCGCCTTTGCGAATGATGTTGCACACGGCGGGCGTGACCGGCACCAGCTCGATCGCGGGAGCGCGGCCGCCGTCGCGACGCGGCAGCAGGAACTGGGTGATGACCGTGCGGAGGCACGCCGCGAGCTGGTGACGGACCTGGCGCTGCTGGGTATCGGGGAACGCATCGATCATGCGATCGATCGCGCCCGCCGCGTTTGGCGCGTGCAGCGTGGCGAGCACGAGGTGACCGGTCTCGGCGGCGGTCAGCGCGGCGGCAATCGTGGCGGGGTCGCGGAGCTCACCGAGCAGGATCACGTCGGGTGCCTCGCGCAGCGCGGCGCGCAGGCCGGCGGCGAACGTCGGAATGTGAGTGCCGAGCTCGCGCTGATGGATCACGCAGCGCCGTGCGGCGAACCGATACTCGATCGGATCTTCGAGCGTGATCACGTGCGCGGCGCGGCGCTGGTCGAGCAGATCGATCAGCGATGCGAGCGTCGTTGATTTGCCCGAGCCGGTCGGTCCGCACACGAGCACGAGCCCGTCTCGCTGATCGACGACGTTGCCGACCTCGGCGGGCAGCGCGAGGTCGCCGAGCGTTGGCACGCGCTCGCGCACGAGCCGCGCCGCGATCGCGCAGCCGTTCAAGTGATCGAACGCGTTGACGCGGACGCGCACGCCATCGAGATCGAGGCTGAGGTCGGTGCTCACACCCGGACCCTCGGTCGCCAGCGCGTGCACGCACTCGGCGAGCTGCGTGTCGTCGACCGCGACGTCGAGCGTCTCGAGCCGGCCGTCGATGCGGATCCGCGGCGTCTGGCCCGTCGACAGCAACACGTCGGAGGCTTCGCGCTCGCGGGCGATCGACACCGGCGTCGCGAGCAGATGACCGAGCAGGTCGATGCCGTGCGTGCGCGAAGCGGCAGCCTCGACGATCGGAGAGGGCTCGATCACCGGCGGGAGCTCCGCAAGCGGCGGCCTTGCGACGGTCGACCCCGGTTTGGCAGGGGCGGCCGTTGGTGTAGTTGGCGCAGGCTTCGCTGCGGTTGGCGCAGGCTTCGCTGCGGTCGGCGCAGGCTTCGCTGCTTTCGCCGGCGCCGGCTTGCGAATCACGAGCCGGAGCGCGGTTCCGACTCTCTCGACGGTGACCGGATACACCAGACCGTCGGGGTCGGTGAACGAAACCATGATCGGTCCCTGGTCCACCGGCTGGTTCGCGACGAGCGGCGCCGCGAAGTCGGCGAGCATCTGCGCGTCGAGCGCGGGCATCGCCATCGGTTCGACCTGGCCGCGCCGGCGCAGGCTCGGCACTTTGCCGGCTTCGAGCGTGATCGCCTCGGCGTCACGTAACGTCATCACGCGCAACAGCGACACGATCGCGGACATGCCTTTCACCATAGCAACGGCTGCGCCGGGCCAAGCTCGCGAATCCTGCGAATCGCTCGGTGGTGGTTCTGCCAACCTGGCAGCCCGCGGGCAGCGCGACGAGCAGCTTTGGCGAGCCGCGCCAATTGCGCCGATCGCGTGGCGGCGATCACGACCTTCGTGTCACGGCGACTTCAGGTGAGTCGAGCCGTTCGAGATGCGTGCTCGTGCTGCCGCGAGGTTAGTGCTGGCACGTGGCGTGTAATTCCCGCGGCCATGACTTGGCTATCGGCGGTCGCCATCGTGCTTGCCTTGTCGTCGTCTGCAGCCGCGCAGGCACCCGGGGACACCGCGCCGCTGTCACCCGCACCCGCGTCGCCACCCGCACGCGAGAAGAACCCGACGACGGCCATGGCGCTGTCGATCGGCACCACGATGGCCGGCTTCGCCGTGCTCGCCGCATCGGAAGGCGAAGAGTCTGCGGTCGTGATCGGGATCGGCGGCATGTACCTGGGACCGAGCACGGGGCAGTGGTACGCGGGACGCATCGGTGGCATCGGTCTCGTCTCGCGCGCGGTCAGCGCGTACCTGATCGTACGCGGCGTCAGTCAGCTCGATCACGGCGGCCACGACTGCCTCGGCCTCACGGATGCCGAGTGCGACGTCGCAGAAGAGTCCTGGGCGCGCGAGTCGAACCACGCCGAAGCGCTGATCTGGACCGGTGTCGGCCTTTGGGTCGGCTCGACGATCTACGACTTCGTGATGGCGGGCCGTGCGACCGACGCGTGGAATCGCAAGCACGCGGTCACGCTGGCGCCGATGGCCATGCGAACAAGCGCCGGCCGCGCGCCGGGCGTCACGCTACAGCTGACGTTCTAGCGGCAATCACGACGTCGCCGTGCGTGATCGCGCCGTGGCTGTACGTCGGTTTCAGGCCAGGCGCGAGCAGGTGCGGCACGAGCTCCGACGACGCGAAGTGCTGCGGGAGCTCCGGCCGATCGGGTACCGAATCGGCGAGTGTCTTCTCGAGCACCATCGACGTGTACTGATCGAGCGAGCCTTCGCGCGTGTTCGCGTTGAGGATCGCCTCGACGCCACTCTCGCGTGCGTGCCGTGCGACGCCGCGGATCTCGCTGATGCCGGGCGCGTACGCGTCGACGCAGATGCCGTTCTCGCTGATCGTCCATGCGCCGCGATCGGTGACCACGACGAGCGTGTGGTTGCCGAGCGTGTGGCCCGGCGTGCGCACGATCGCGAACCCGCCGCCGATCGTGTAGTCGCCGTCGAGCGCGACGATGCGATCGACCGGCACACCTGCGAGGCACTCGGGGATGTACCACTCGACCTGCAGCGGATGCAGGTTCGCTAGCGTATCGAGCTCGGCCTGCTGCGCGAGCAGCTTCGCGTTCGGCAGGTACGCGCGGCCGCCCGGACCGGGTGCGAGCAGGCCGCGCACGTCTTGGACATGCAGGTGATCGAACGTGACGTAATCGATGGCCTCGGGCGAGATGCCCCAGGTCGCGAGCGCCTGCTCGATCGTCGAGTGGAACGAGCCGAGCAGCTTGCGCGCGAACGAGCCGTAGCGCTCTTCGAGCCGCGCGAAGTATGGCGCCGCCGCCGAGCGCTCGGGATCGGTCGGGTTGACCAGGATCGACACCAGGCGCCCGCCGGTCTGTACCTGGACGAGGTGCATGCGATTGCGCATGAACACGTACGGCGCGGGCGATGCCGCAACACCTTGCAGGCCGTAGCGCGTCGGATACGGGAACGTCGCGAGATCGATCGTGCGCACGCAGCGCGCGGCACCGGTCGCGAGAATCCGCTCGCGCAGCTTGCGGCCCGCACGGCGAACCGCGTCGAGGCGTGCACCCGATCCACGCGTGGCCCACGCGGCGTCGAGGTCGGTCAGGCGGTGGAGATCGGCCGGAAGCATCCGGCGACCGTATCACCCGTCGTCGTCGGCAAAGGCCGGATCTCGCGCGTCTATTTCGCCGCCGCCGCGGCCGTCGCGGTCGGGTTCGCAACCGAGTAAGTCGATGCGAGACCGCCCTCGGACCGGGACACTGGAAAATCCGCACCTTGTGGTAACGTGCCGGCCGCATGGCCGTCGATGACCTCCGCTCTGGAACCTGGGTCACGTACATCGGGGGTCGCGCGACCAGCGCGCGGCTTCGGCGATGCCGCGTAGAAGTCACCGCGGGTCCCGATGCCGGCCTCGTGCGCGACGTCGAAGCGCCGGTCATTCGCATCGGCGCGCGCCGCGGCAACGACGTTCAGCTCACCGACAGCAAAGTGTCGGGCCTGCACTGCGAGATCCGGCTCGACGATCGCGGCTACCGCCTGCGCGACCTCGACTCGACGAACGGCACGTACGTGTCGAGCCTGCGCATCAACGACGTCTACATCACGCCCGGCGCGCAGATCGCACTCGGCTCGACGCGCATGAAGTTCGAGCCGCTCGGCGAGAGCGTGGAGATCGAGCTCGCCGATACCGATCGGTACGGCTCGATGATCGGCCGCTCGGTCAAGATGCGCGAGATGTTCGCGCGCCTCGAGAAGCTCGCGCGCACCGACACCACGGTGCTAGTCACCGGTGAGACCGGCGCGGGTAAGGAGCTCGTCGCCGAGGCGCTGCACGATAACTCGACGCGCGAGAAGGGCGCGTTTGTCGTGCTCGACTGCGGCTCGATCCCGCCGAACCTGATCGAGAGCGAGCTGTTCGGTCACGAGCGCGGTGCATTCACCGGCGCGACGTCGAACTATTCCGGCGCGTTCGAGCGCGCCCACGGCGGCACCGTATTCCTCGACGAGATCGGCGAGCTGCCGCTCGCGATGCAGCCCAAGCTGTTGCGCGTGCTCGAGCGCAAGGAAGTCCGCCGCGTCGGCGGCGCGAAGACGATCGAGGTCGACGTCCGCATCGTCGCCGCCACCAATCGCGACCTTGGCGTCGAGGTTAACCGCGGCCGGTTCCGCGAGGATCTCTACTATCGCCTCGCGGTCGCGCGCGTCCACGTGCCGCCGCTGCGCGAGCGCAAAGACGAGCTGCCGCTGCTGATCGAGCACATCCTCACCACCACGCCGGGCGGCGAGGCCGCATCGATCGCGCAAGAGACGATCGATCTGATGATGAAGCACGACTGGCCCGGCAACGTGCGCGAGCTGCGTAACGTGATCGAGCGCGCCGTGCTGCTCGCCGAAACGCCCGAGCACGAGGACGCGCTCCGCCGCGCACCCGCTCCGGCGCCTCGCTCCGAGCCGTCGATCACGGTGACGCCGTCGCAGACCGCGACGAGCGCCGATGCGTCGATGACCGTGCCGGTCGACGTCGGCATTCCGTTCAAGATGGCCAAGCAGAACGTGATCAGCGAGTTCGAGCGCCGCTACATCTCGCGGTTGCTCGCGCAACACGACGGCAACATCTCCGCCGCTGCGCGCGCCGCCGGGATCGATCGCATGTCGATCCACAAGATGCTCCACCGGCTCGGCCTCGCGAATCCCGGCCGCGACTAGCATCACGCTCGATGTCAGCGCGCCGACGCGATCGCCCAGCCGTCCGCGGCCTCGCCGCCGAATAGCGCCTCGATCGTCGATGCGCGACGCACGATCGTGCCGGACGAGCCCGCCCGGCCGTCGCTGCCATCGCTGCCCGACGAGCCCGAGCGACCATCGCGGCCGGCGCGACCGGCGTCACCGCTCGACGTCGAGCAGTGCTTGCCATCGACGTCGATCGTCGAGCCGGCGGAGCCACCACTGCCGGCACGGCCGCCCGAGCCACCCGAACCGCCCGAGCCACCTCGGCCGCCGGCGCCGGCGTAGCCGCCGCGGACGTCGACCTCGACGACATCCGCGAGCTCGGGGAACTCGGCCGGGTAGGTGATCACGACCGTGCCGCCGTCGGCGCCGTTACCGCCGTCGCCCGCGTCACCGCCATCACCGCCGTCGCCGCCGTCGCCCGCGTCACCGCCATCGCCGCCGTCTTCGCATGTGCCGCCCGCGCTGCCGTCGCTGCCGGCGAGACCGTCGAAGCCTCTGCTGCCATCGCTGCCGTCGACACCGCCACCGCCGTCGCCGCCGCGCGCCGACACGACGAAGCGCGCCGCCGATGGCCCGCGTCGATCGAGCAAGTAGTACTCGGGCGCGGAGCCTTCGCCGACCACGCGGACGAGTACGAGCCGACCATTGAGCTGGGTGTCGACGTAGGCGAGCGAGACCTCGGCGTAGCCGGCATGCGTTCCATCGCCGCCGGCCCAGCCAGCGGGGCCATCGTGGCGCGACCTGCCGTCGCAGTCGTACGTCGGCGTCAGCACGATCCGATCGGCAACCTCGGGCCGCCCGGGCACGCTCACCGTGATCGAGAGCGGGCGATCGTGCCAGGTCAGCAGCGGGGGCAGCTGCATGCGCGCGCTGTCGTCGATGGTGCCGACGTCGCTGGTCCAGCGCAGCTCGCTTGGCCGCAGCGTGCCGCGCGGATCGATCCGCGACCGCGTCTGCACGAAATTGTTGTCGCGATAGGTGACGCGCGCACGCAGCTCGGGCGGGCCGGCCTGCGGGCAGAACGCGGTGCTGGCGTCGACGACCCCGACATCGATCTTGCGGACGCGCGCGGTATCGAGCTCGACGAATTTTGGTCCGCAACCGACGACCAAGGCGAGCAGCAACGCGTGGCGCATGAGCCGACGGTAACGGCGGCCGCTGCGAACGAAGCAGCTCTTAACAGTACTCAATGGCGGTTAACATTTCTTCGCGAGCACGCGTTCGGCGACATCGCAGGCGGTCGCGGGGATCCAGTGGATCCGATAGCTCTCGAGCAGAGTTTGCCGGGCGCGGGCAAGCGATGGCGAAATCAGGAACGAGTGCTTGCGCGGCAGCGCCTGCGTGCCGTTCGCGCGCTCGAGCTGGACGTGCTTCCACATCACGACCTCGTCGAGCGTGGTACCGACGAACACGAATGGCGCCGTGCACAGATCTTCGACGAGACGCTCGTATTCGCGATCGGGCGCGCACAGGCGCGACGCGTACTGCATCGTCGAGAACGTGACGTGGCTCGGTTCGTCGCGGGCGATGCCGTTCAAGTGCACGACCTCGAGCGCGCCGCGTGCCGTTCGTGCGGGGGAGTCGGCGAGCGCCGAGATCGAGATCAGCTCGCGCGGCAGCTCGAACTGGCGGCCGACCGCGAGCTCGAGGTCATCGACGTTGAGCGTGTAGATCCGCCGCCACGGCGCGCCGAACCAGGTCGCGAACGTGGCGGGCAGCGGCGTGTCGCCGACTTGTAGTCTGTCTCGCAAGTACTCGCGCAGCCGATCCGGCGCGTGCAGCAAGGCGACGTCGTAGAGATCGGCGAGCGTACTGTCATCCCGCGGTGCTTCTCCGAACAACATTGTCCACAAGTCGCTCACCATCTCGCGCGAGTCGGGCAGTGGGCGCCCGGATCGGTCGGTCGCCTCGGCCGAGAAACCAGCACCTGTAAACAGGACGGCATCCCCGCTCGCGATCACCGCGTCGAGCTCGCGGACGCGCTGGTCAGCCATCGTTGTGGCTGATTTGCACTGCTCGTGCCGTGGTTGTTCTTTAGATCGGCTCGGATCCCGTGTGATGCCCGCAGCATCGAAGGCACGCGCGAAAAAGCACGAGTGCGGCGGTCGCGCACGCTCCCGGCGCCATTGTGGTGTGCGCGGGCTACGCAAGTATCACCTCGGCCATGGGGAGTAACGCCACATCCCCCCTGTGCGGCGGCACGGTTTGCGCATAAGGGCCGAATGATGCTGCTCGATGACACGATGCTGAGGACTTCCGCCGTTCAACCGATCGAGAGCGATGCAGTTCACCTGGATTGGACGTTGGCGCTTGCGGGTGGGGAGGGCGTTCGTCTCCAAGACTACGTGCAGCGTCGGTTCGGCCGCCGCATTCCCAAGCAGTACTGCTGCCTCCTCGGCAAGCGCTCGATGCTGCAACACACGCTCGATCGCATGAACCGGCTCACGCCGGCGTCGCGCACGCTGACGGTGATCGGGACCCATCACGGCGAGATCGCCGCACCGCAATTGCTCGGCAGGTCGGACCATGTGTTCCGCCAGCCGTCGTCGCGCGACACCGGCCTCGCGCTCTACGTCGCGATCGCGATGCTCAAGCGCTGGACGCCGAACGCGATCGTCACGATCACGCCGACCGATCACTACGTCGCCCCGGCTGCAAAGTACGTCGAGCAGGTCCGCATCGCGCGCGGTGTCGCCGCTCGCATGCGCGACAAGATCATCATCCTCGGCGCAACGCCGAACGAGCCCGACCCCGAGCTCGGCTACTTGAGCCTCGGCCAGGGGCTCACCGAGATTCCGAACGTCAAGAAGGTGCTGGGCTTCGTCGAGAAGCCCTCGGTGCATCGCGCCATGGAGCTCATCACGAAAGGCGCGCTATCGAACACCATGGTGACCTGCGGCACCGTCGACGCGCTGTGGGAGCTCGGCCGCGAGACGGATCCGCGCCTCATCGACATCCTCGAGTCGTTCGTTCCGCTCGTCGGTACGCCCGACGAGGACGACGCGATCGAGTACATCTATCGCGCATACCTACCGGTTAGCTTCTCGCGCGACATGCTCGAGCGCGCGCCGCATCGGCTCGCCGCGATGGAGCTCGAAGGCGTCGAGTGGAGCGACTGGGGTCGCCCCGAGCGCATCGAGACCGTGCTCGCGCTGCGCCGTTCGCGTGCACTCGTTCCGGGCCGCGCGTTGGCCCCGTGATGGGTAACGATGGGTAACGATGGGTAAGGAGTGCCTGTGAGCGTCGAACCCGTTTACAAGGCGACGCAGCAGGGCGAGGTGATGCGCCCCAAGCGCGCGAAGTGGCCGGGCAAGCCGTATCCACTCGGCGCGACGTTCGATGGCTCGGGCACCAACTTCGCGGTGTTCTCGAGCGTCGCCGAGCGCGTGCAGCTGTGCGTCTATGTCGACGGCAACGAGCACTGCATCGATCTCGATCAGGGCATCGGCCAGATCTGGCACGCGTACCTGCCCGAGATCGGGCCGGGCACGCGCTACGGCTTTCGCGTTCACGGCCCGTGGGATCCCGCGAACGGCCTGCGCTGCAATCCACACAAGCTGCTGGTCGATCCGTATGCGCGTGCGATCAGCGAGGGCCTGCAATGGGTGCCTGCGCTCCGCGCGTACAGAGACGATCCGTTCGGCGAGATGGATACCGAGGACAGTGCGCCGCACACGTTCCGCTCCGTCGTCGCCCAGCCATACTTCGATTGGGGCAGCGACCGCCGGCTCGAGACGCCGTGGAACGAGACCGTGATCTACGAGGCGCACGTCAAAGGCCTGACGATGCAGCATCCCGAGGTGCCGCCGCACCTCCGCGGCACGTATGCAGCCGTCGCGCATCCGGCGGTGATCGAGCACCTCAAGACGCTCGGCATCACCGCGCTCGAGCTGTTGCCGATCCACGCGTTCGTGCACGACGGCTTCTTGCTCGATCGCGGCCTGCGCAATTACTGGGGCTACAACACGATCGGTTACTTCGCGCCGCATCCGGAATACGCAAGCGTGCGCAGCGCGACCGGCGCGGTCGCCGAATTCAAGACGATGGTGCGCGCGCTCCATCGCGCCGGCATCGAAGTGATCCTCGACGTCGTCTACAACCACACCGCCGAGGGCAATCACATGGGCCCGCATCTCTCGATGCGAGGCCTCGACAACTTCGCCTACTACCGCGTCGTCGGCGATCAGCCCGGCTATTACATGGACTACACCGGCACGGGCAACACGCTGCAGATGCGCCATCCGCACGTGCTGCAGCTCGTGATGGATTCGCTGCGCTACTGGGTCGAAGAGATGCACGTCGACGGCTTCCGCTTCGATCTCGCATCGGCGCTCGCGCGCGGATTGCACGAGGTCGATCGCCACGGCGCGTTCTTCGATCTGATCCAGCAGGATCCGATCGTGTCGCGCGTGAAGCTGATCGCCGAACCGTGGGACGTCGGCGAGGGCGGCTATCAAGTCGGCAATTTTCCGCCGCTGTGGTCGGAATGGAACGGCAAGTACCGCGACTGGATCCGCGACTACTGGCGCGGCGAGCCCGGCTCGCTGCCCGAGCTCGGCTCGCGGTTCACCGGCTCGGGCGACCTCTATCAAACCGGTGGCCGGTTCCCGCACGCGAGCATCAACTTCATCACGGCGCACGACGGGTTCACGCTCCGCGACCTCGTCTCGTACAACGAGAAGCACAACGAGGCGAACCAAGAGGACAGCGGCGAGAGCCACAACCGATCGTGGAACTGCGGCATCGAGGGCGAGACCGACGATCCCGAGGTCAACGCGCTGCGCCGGCGCCAGCAGCGCAACATGCTGACGACGCTGTTCCTGTCGCAGGGCGTGCCGATGTTGCTCGGCGGCGACGAGCTCGGCCGCACCCAGCGCGGCAACAACAATGGCTACTGCCAGGACACCGAGCTGTCATGGTTCGACTGGGAGAACGCCGACCAAGCCACGTTCGAGTTCGTGCGGAAGCTGTCGCGGTTGCGCCGCCATCACCCGGTGTTGCGCCGCCACGGCTGGTTCCAAGGCAGGCCGATTCGTCCGCACGCAGCGGGGCCGTCACTGCCCGATATCGCGTGGCTCGCGCCCGACGGCAGCGAGATGGAAGACGACCACTGGGACTCCGCGACCGCGGGCTCGATCCAAGTGTTCTTGAACGGCGCCGGCATCCTCGTGCCCGACGAGCGCGGCGAGCCGATCATCGACGACTCGTTCCTCGTCGTGTTCCACGCGCATCACGAGGATCAGGTGATCACGATCCCGAGCCGGCGCTGGGGCCAAGCGTGGATTCGCGTGCTCGACACCGAGCGCGGCTTTGCCGCCGACGATCGCGAGCGCTACGCCGCCGGCGACAACATCACGGTGCTCGCGCGGTCGCTTTGGGTGTTACGCCGGGAGACGTAGATGCAGCAGCCACGCGCGACCTATCGGCTCCAGCTCCACGCTGGCTTCACGTTTGCCGATGCGGTCGCCGCGGTGCCGTATCTCGCCGAGCTCGGGATCAGCCATCTGTATCTGTCGCCGATCCTCACCGCGGCAAAGGGTTCGACGCACGGCTACGACGTTGTCGATCCCGAACGCATCAACGACGAGCTCGGCGGCGAGCAAGGGTTCGCGCGGCTCGTCGAGGCGGCGCACGCGGCCGGCCTCGGCATTCTGCTCGACATCGTGCCGAACCACATGTCGATCGCCACGGGCCGGAGCCAGTCCGGGCCGCTCCACATTGGCGCCGGCAGCCGCAACCGTTGGTGGTACGACGTGCTCGAGAACGGACCGTCGAGCTACTACGCGCACTTCTTCGACGTCGACTGGACCGTCGGCGACGATCGCGTGCTGCTGCCGGTGCTCGGCGAACGCTACGGCCGCGCGATCCAGAACGGCGTGATTCGCATCGTCGAGGTCAGCAAAGGCCGGCTCGCCGTGCGCGCGCACGAACACGAGCTGCCGGTGGCGCCTCGCTCGCTCGGCGGTGTCGTCAAGCGCGCGGCCGAGCGTTGCCGCCATGCCGAGCTCGCATTCATCGGCGATGCGCTGAGCGCGCTGCCTTCGCTGCATCGCCGCGAACCCGAGGCGCGCCGCCGTCGCCACCGCGACAAGGCCGTGCTGGTCGGCCGGCTCGCGGCACTGTGCGAGGACCTCGCCGTGGCGGTCGCGCTCGCCGACGAGGTCGCCGCGATCAACGCCGATCCGTTCGGGCTCGACGCGCTGCTCGAACAGCAAGCCTACCGGCTCGTGCACTGGACCGTATCGGCAAACCAGATCTCGTATCGCCGGTTCTTCGACATCAACACGCTCGTCGGCCTGCGCAGCGAAGACGAAGACGTGTTCGAGGCGAGCCACGGCAAGGTGCTCGAGCTCGTGCAGGCCGGTGCCGTCGATGGACTGCGCATCGATCACGTCGACGGCCTGCGCGATCCGGAAGCGTATCTACAACGCCTGCGCGCGCGTGCACCCGATGCCTGGATCGTCGTCGAGAAGATCCTCACCGCCGACGAGACGCTGCCGGCGAGCTGGCCGATCGACGGCACCACCGGCTACGACTTCCTGGAGAAGCTCTCCGGCTTGTTCGTCGATCCGGCGAGCGAGCGCGAGCTGACCGAAGCGTTCGAGCTGCTCACCGGCGAGGTCTGGGAACCGACCGCGGCCAGCCGCAGGGCACGGCTCGAGGTGATGACCGATGCGCTGCACAGCGAGGTCACACGGCTGACCGAGCTCGCGCATCGCGCGACCAGCGCGAGCCCGACATGCCGCGACTACACGCGCACCGAGGTCGAGACGGCGCTCGCGGAGATCTTCGCAGGCTTCCCGACGTACCGCACGTACCTCTCCGAGCAGCGGCGCGAGGAGATCGACCGTGCGCGCCTGGCCTCGGCCGTGACCGCGGCGCTCGACTCGCGCCCCGAGCTCGATCGCGATCTACTCGCCTACCTCGAGGGCGTGCTCGCGTTCGAGATTCCCGGAGACGCCGCGCACGAGCTCGCGTACAGCGCGCAGCAGGTCACCGGCGCGATCACCGCGAAGGGCGACGAGGACACGTTGTCGTATCGCCAGGTGCGGCTGCTCGCACGCTGTGACGTCGGCGCCGAGCTACGGCAATGGGCACATTCTCCGTCGGTGATTCACCATGCACTCGCCGGCGCGCGGCCCGGCGCGCTGCTCGCGACGTCAACGCACGACACCAAGCGCAGTGAAGACGTGCGTGCGCGTATTGCCGTGCTGTCGGAGCTGCCCGCCGAGTGGGCGCCTGCCGTCGCGCGCTGGGGCGAGCGCGCGGCCCGCTACTGGGACGTCGCGCGCGAGCCGGTGATCGAGTACGCGTTGTGGCAGACGCTCGTCGGTGCATGGCCGTTGCCGGTCGAGCGCGCGAAGCAGTACGCGCACAAGGCATCGCGCGAGGCGCGGCTGCGCACGTCGTGGCGGCACCCCGACGAAGCATTCGATCAAGCGCTCGCGGCGTGGCTCGATCGCGTCTACGCCGACGCCGAGCTTGTCACCGACGTCGCGAAGCTCGCCGAGCGAATCCGGCCGCACGGCGATCGCAACGCGCTCGCGCAGCTGCTCGTCAAGCTCACTGCGCCGGGCGTGCCCGACTTCTATCAAGGCACCGAGCTCTACGACGACTCGCTCGTCGATCCCGACAACCGCCGTCCCGTCGATCTCGGGCTGCGCCGCGACAAGCTACGCGCGCTCGCCGACGCCAGCGTGCGCGACGTAGCGGGCGACGTGGCGGCGATGAAGCTGTGGACGATCCGCCGCGTGCTCGGTCTTCGCCGTAAATATCCTGATCGCTTCGCGGGTGGCTATCGCGCGCTCGTCGCGTCAGGTCCGCACGCCCACCGCGTATTTGCGTTCGCGCGCGGCGACGATCTCGTGTCGATCGTGCCCCGGTTGGGTGTGCACGCTGATGGCTGGCGTGACACGGCGCTCGATCTTCCGCCGGGCAACTGGCGCGACGTCCTCTCAGATCAGACCTTCTCCGGCGGCCCGTGTGCGGTCGCTCAGCTCTGGCGCACCTTACCGATCGCTCTCCTCACGCGCGCCTAGTAGCGATCTGGCTCGCCGCGCGTCGGCGCACGGCTTCGCGAGTGTTGATTCGCATACTTCGCGATCGACGAGTTTCGGCGCGATTTGGCCCGGTCCGTGAAGAACCCAGGGTCATCATGAGCATGTCTTCAACTTCACCGTCGGAGATCGAGCAGGATCTCCGCCCTCGTGCACGCACCCTGTCGTGGATGGCGTCGCTATCGGTGGCCGCTGGCGAGATGCGAGCTGCGGAGGGTTACCTCCTCGAGCTCCTCGCGTGGTGCGCCTTCGCCGATCGCACCGTTATCGACGTCGCCGGGGATGGTGGCGAGGGTCCGGCCAACGCTTAATCCGCTGTAACGGACGCGTTTGCGCACTGCGGTGCGCTTCTAGCGCGAGAGTTTGCAGATCTTTATTGACGGGGCCTCGGGGATTGGACGACGTTCGCGCGCGATGAGGGCCCACAACCAGGTTTGGGTTGCGTTGCTGTTACTTCTAGTCGCCTGCGGCCCCGACGGTCGCAATAACGGCGGCAACTGCCCGGGCATCTGCTCGGCGCTGGGGTACCAGGAGTGTAACGACGGTCAGTATTCGGATCCGGTCGCCTGCGAGGCCGACCAGGTCTGCGATCCCAATGCGGGCTGCGTCGTGTGCCCCCCCGAAGGGCTCTACTGCGACGGGCAGGAAGTCTTGCGCTGCAACAAGGACGGCACCGGCGGCACGCACGTCGAGACCTGCGACGCCGACAGCGTGTGCTCGATGGGCGAGTGCAAGACACCGTGCGAAGCCGCGGCCGACAATCCATCGAACCTCGGTTGCGACTTCTGGGCGGCCGATCTCGACAACGAAGCGTTCAACATGAACGGCATCGCGAACGACGCGGCGGCGCAGCAGTTCGCGATCGTCGCGGCGAACAACAACGAGTTCGACGTCGTCGTCACCGTGACGAAGAACATGGCGCGCGTCGGCGAGCCGCTCAACGAGCAGGCGGTCGCGAGCGTGACGGTGCCGGCGCGTGGCGTCACTCGCATCGATCTTCCGCAGCGCGAGGTCGACGGCGCGATGCAGCAGAACGGCGCGTACACGCGCAACAGCGGGTCGGGCACGTTCGTGTCGCCGCACGGCTACCACGTCGTGTCGACGGGGCCGGTCGTCGTGTATCAGTTCAATCCGATCATCCAGCAGTTCAGCAATGACGCGTCGACGCTGATCCCGTCGACGGCGCTCGGGTTCGACTACGTGATCATCGGCTACAACACCGCGAACCCGTGCGGCGATCCGAACTTCCAGATCGAGAGCATTCCCGATCACACCGCGATCACCGTGCTCGCGACCGAAGACGACACCACCGTCACCGTCACGCCGACCCATCCGATCAAGGCATCGGCCGGCGACTCGGGCTTCCCGATCGCACAGACGATGAAAGGCGGCCAGTTGACGTTCAAGCTGTCGCGCTACACCGTCGTCAACCTCGAGTCCGATCAGCCGACCACGAACGCGTTCGCTTGCATCATGAGCGGCCAGGACGGCGACTTCACCGGTAGCCAGATCCATTCCGACAAGCCGATCGTCGTGTTCACGAACGGCGAGCGCGGCATCGGCTTCGGCGGCGCCGACAACGTGCAGTACCCGCCCGACTGGGACGACCAGACCGACGACATCTGCTGCACCGATCACCTCGAGGAGCAGCTACTGCCGGTCACCGCGCTCGGCAAGGAGTTCGCGATTCCGCGCAGCCCGATCCGGTCGACCCATCCGACGTGGAAGGAACCCGACATCGTGCGCGTCGTCGCCACCGTCGACAACACGCTGATCACGACGAACCTGCCGGCGCCGAACAACTCGTTCACACTCAACGCGCGCGAGCAGAAGACGTTCGCGGCGACGACGGGCTTCGCGCTCAAGGCGTCGAACGCGGTGCAGATCGCGACCTATCTCGTGTCACAGCAGTTCATCACACAGGGCTGGACGGGTGACCCGAGCCAGCTCCTGATCCCGGCGGCCGAGCAGCACCGCAAAGACTACGTGTTCCTGATCCCCGACACGTTCCAGGTCGACTACATCGTGCTCGCGAAGCCCGTCGACGCGAAAGTCCTGCTCGACGGCTTCCCACTCGAGATGGTCGAGTTCGCGAACTGCGTGAAGGCGCCGATCGGCATGGTCGCGGGCATCGACTACGAGCAGGTCACGTGCCCCGCGTCGCCGGGACGTCACACCGTCGAGGCGGACAAGCCGTTCGGCCTGTCGGTGTTCGGCTACTACAACGTCGGTAGCTACGCGTTCGTCGGCGGCTCGGACGTCAAGATCATCAACCCGATTCTCTAAGCGGGTCGCGTCAGCCTGCGCAGCAGCTCCGCGCGCTGCGCGTGACGCGTTGCGATCTTCGCGCGCGCGGCCTCGACGAGCTCGGGGCGCGCGACGCTCGGGTGCCCGGCGGAGAACGGCGGGGCAGGGTTGTACTCGAGCTCGAGCTGGATCGACTCGGCGACATCGCGTCCCGCGATCTCGGCGGCGATCACCAAGCCAAAATCGATCCCGGCGGTAATGCCGCCCGCGGTGATGCGGTTGCGATCGATGACGACGCGCTCGGCGACGGGGATCGCGCCGACGATCGGCAGCAGATCGTGAAACGCCCAGTGCGTGGTCGCGCGATAGCCGTGCAAGAGGCCGGCGACGCCGAGCAGCAGCGCACCGGTGCACGTGCTCGTGATCCAGCGCGCCTGCTCGCTCGCACTGCGCAGCCAATCGATCGTGGCGGTGTCCTGGGACGCTTCGATCTGACCGGCGCCGCCCGGCACGAACAGCACGTCGACGCGGGGCAGCTCTTCGAACGTCTTCGACGGCACCAGCGTCAGGCCGGTCTCGGCGACCACGGGATCGCGCGTCTTCGCCACCGCGTGCACCTGCGCGCCGGGAATGCGCGCCAGCACCTCGTGCGGGCCCGTAAAGTCGAGCTGGGTCAGCCGCGGAAACAACAGCATGCCGATCTGCAGCGCCATGACCGCAGCATACGCGTAGGGTAGCCTCAGCGCGATGTCGTCTCCCGGCCTGCCGTCCTCGATCACCGACGCTTACGACCCGGAGCGCTTTCGCGCGAACGGTCACGAGCTCATCGATGCGATCGCCGACGCGCTCGCGCGCTGGCAGCGCCGCGACGGTGTCGTGCTGCCGTGGCGCACGCCCGACGACGCGCTCGCGATGTGGTCGCGCAAAGGCTTCGGCGGCACCGACCTCGTCGTGCAGCTGCGCCGCATCATGGCGAGCTCGACCGCGCTCTATCACCCGCGCTGCATGGCGCACCAGGTGCCGCCACCGCTGCCGGGCGCCGCGCTCGCCGAGCTGGTCAGCGCGCTGCTCAACAACGGCATGGCGGTCTACGAGATGGGCCCGGCAGCCGTGCCGATCGAGCTCGCGGTCGTCGATTGGATGTGCCAGAAGCTCGGCTTCGCGGAAGGCGCGGGTGGCGTGCTCACGTCGGGTGGCTCGCTCGGCAACCTGACCGCGCTGCTCGCGATGCGGCAATCCGCGGCCGGCTTCGACGTGTGGTCGCAAGGTGCGCACGCCGGTCCGCCGCTCGCCGTCATCACGTCGACGGAAGCGCACTACTCGGTCGCGCGCACGCTGCGCATCATGGGCTTCGGCGACGACGGTGTGATCGCCGCGCCCGTCGACGAGAAGCACCAGCTGACGCCGTGGGCCGTCGAGACCGCGCTCAAGAACGCGAAAGACCGCAAGGTGATCGGCATCATCGCGTCCGCGGGCTCGACCGCGACCGGTGCATTCGATCCGCTCGGCGATCTCGCCGATGTCGCGAAGCGACGCGGGCTGTGGCTGCACGTCGATGCCGCGCACGGCGGCGGTGTCGCGCTCTCGCTCGGCCACCGTCACAAGCTCGCCGGGATCGAGCGCGCCGACTCGGTCGTGTGGGACGCGCACAAGCTGATGATGATGCCGGCGCTCGTCACGGCGGTGCTGTTCAAGCGCGGCGGTCACGTCTACGACGCGTTCGCGCAGCGAGCCTCTTACTTGTTCTCGCAGCGCGCGCGCGAGGAGACGTGGTGGGACCTCGGCCAGCGCACGCTCGAGTGCACGAAGCGGATGATGGCGATCGAAGTCTGGTCGGCGCTGCGCGTGCACGGCGAGACGTTCTTCAATGACGTGGTCGATCGGTTGATCGTCTTGGCGGCGGAGCTCGCCGCGAAGGTCGAGCTCGCCACCGACTTCGAGCTCGCGCTGCAGCCCGAGCTCAACATCGTGTGCTACCGGCATCGGCCGCGTAATTTGGCGCCAGGCCCGACGCTCGACGCGCACAACCGCCAGCTCCGTCAGCGCGTTGTCGAGGATGGGCGGTTCTACATCGTCGGCACCGAGCTGCCGACCGGCTATTTCCTGCGCTCGACGATCATGAATCCGCTGATCGAGCCGGCCGACTTCGACGATCTACTCGCGCACCTCCGTACGCTATGCCGCGTGTGACGATTCATACCGGCGAGGGCGAGCCGGTGGTCGTCGACGCGCCCGAGGACTCGACGCTGTTCGAAGCCGGCGCGAAGGTCGCGGCGGGCATCGATACCGCGTGCGTGGGCAAGGGCACGTGCGGGCTGTGCCGCGTGAAGATCATCGCCGGCGCGGAGAACCTCAATGCGTTTACCGACGAGGAACGCAAGCACCTCGGCAACGTGTATCACCTGACGAAGGTGCGGTTGTCGTGCCGGTCGCGTGTGGCGGGTGATGTGACGATCGAGATCGTGCGCAAGAAGAAGAAGTGACGCGCTACGCCGCTACGGCAGCGCCGTGGTGCACGTCTTCGTCTCGCCCTCGCTGACCTCGCACGTCACGGTCCACTTGAGGTGCGGCGTCTTGCCGGTGTTGACGAGCTGGAGCGTCTGCTTGCCGATCGGCACTCTGAATGCGTCGCGGTTCGGCGCACGGCCGAGCGGCGTCCCCTTGTAGTAGACCTCGGCCCACCCCGCGCCCTTGAACCGAATGTGCAGTGTGCCGTACTTCGCGCCCGCCTTGAGCGTCTGCGTGATCTCGACGGTCTTGCCGGCGACGAGCTCGATCTTCTGCTTGAACGGCTCGAAGCCAGGCTTGCTGATCACCAGCTCGCCCTTGGTCGCAGCGAGATCGTTGCGATCGAGCGGCGTCTCGCCGAGCAGCTTGCCCTTGAGCGAGACCTGCGCACCCTCGGGTGTCGTGGTGACCTTGAGCGTCGCCTTTGCTTTGCGCAGCTCGGGCGCGATCACGACGATCTCGCCTTCCTTGATCGTGCGCACCTGCTCGTGTGGTTCGTAGCCCTCGAGCTCGATGTGGATCCGGAACGGCAGGCCCGCTTGGACCGCCAGCCGCACCGGCGTCTTGTGCGACGTCGGACCGAACTCCTTTGCGACCACGCCTTTGTCGTCGGCGATGTGCCCCCTGGCGCCCTCAGGTGTCGGGTCGATCT